>NZ_LT635772.1:346702-693405 GCF_900128415.1 Anaerococcus mediterraneensis | reverse complement strand
CATATCTGCTCTTACCAGCTTTTCCTACTCTTATAAGTTCGTGTTCTTGGTTTCCTACTGTACCTACAGTTGCTTTGCAGTTTAGGTGTACCATTCTCATTTCACCACTTGGTAGTCTAAGTGTAGCAAATTTGCCTTCTTTAGCCATAAGCTGAGCGCCTACTCCTGCACTTCTTACAAGTGTAGCACCGTGACCTGCTCTAAGTTCTACAGCGTGTACTGTTGTACCTACTGGTATATCTTTTAGCTCAAGTGCGTTACCTGGTTTGATATCAGCGTGTTCGCCTGATTCGATAAGATCTCCTACTTTTAGTCCTCTTGGAGCTAGGATATATCTTTTTTCACCATCTGCATAAGCTACTAGTGCGATGTATGCACTTCTGTTTGGATCGTATTCTATGGTTTGTACTCTTGCTGGGATATTGTCTTTATCTCTTTTGAAGTCTATAATTCTATATCTTCTCTTAACCCCGCCACCACGGAATCTAACTGTTGTTCTACCTGTATTGTTTCTACCACCCTTGCTTTTAAGGTCTGTAGTTAGTTTTTTGTATGGTTTACCTACGGTGATTTCGTCAAAGGTGTTTACTGACATATTTCTATGTCCGTTTGAAGTTGGTTTTAATTTTCTAATAGCCATTTAACTCCTCCTTATAGTCCGTCGAAGTATTCAATTGCTTGGCTATCTTCTGTTAGAGTTACGATAGCTTTTTTCCAGTCAGCTCTTTTACCATAACCGTATCTAGTTCTGACTTTCTTGCCTTTATAGTTCATGGTTGTTACAGCTTTGACTTTTACGCCTTCGAAAATAGCTTCTACTGCAGCTTTTATTTCTGGTTTGTTTGCATTTTTGTCTACTTCAAATGTGTATTTATTCTCATCAAGCATTTCCATGCTTTTTTCTGTAATTATTGGTCTTTTGATTATTTGGTAAGGTGATTTCATTAGATAAATACCTCCTCAAGTTTAGCAATAGCATCTTTGCTTATTACTAGCTTGTCATGTTTTACTAAATCATAAACATTTATTAGTCTAGCTTCTGCTACTTCTACACCAGCTATATTTCTGAATGATCTATATACTAGGTCATCTTTTTCTGCTGTTACTACATATGCTTTGCTGTCAGCATTTAGGGCCTTTAGGGCTGCAGCTGCTTCTTTTGTTTTTGCATTTTCTAGAGAAAGGCTATCTACTACTACAAGCTCATTGTCATTGACTTTTGCTGTTAGTACTGAATATAGGGCTTTTCTCCTAAGTTTTTTAGCTAGTTTGTAGCTATAGTCTCTTGGCTTTGGTGCAAATACAACACCACCGCCTGTGTAGTGTGGAGCTCTTATAGAACCTTGACGAGCACGTCCTGTTCCTTTTTGTCTAAATGGCTTTCTTCCACCACCACGTACCTCAGCACGAGTTTTTGCTGATTGGGTACCTTGTCTTTTATTTGCTAGTTGGTTCTTGATTACTTCATAAACTGCATGTTCGCTAATTTGTGTAGCAAATAGGGTTTCGTTTAGGTCAAGAGATCCAACATTTTCTCCTTTAATATTTAAAATATCTACTTTAGGCATTTTCTCCTCCTTGATTAGGCTTTAACAGCTTGTTTAACTTCAACAAGTCCGCCCTTAGGTCCTGGTACTCCGCCTTTAACTAGGATGTAGCTGTCCTCTGTGTTTACTTTTACAAGTTTAACATTTTGGATAGTTACACGATCATGTCCCATCTTACCTGAACCTTTTCTACCCTTGAATACTCTAGCTGGGTCAGAACCTGCTGCTCTAGCACCTGCTACTCTGTGAGATTTTGAACCGTGACTTTCTGGTCCTCTTCCGTAGTTCCATCTCTTGATAGCACCTTGGGTTCCTTTACCTTTAGAGGTTGCAACGATATCTACTATTTCACCATCTTCAAAGATGTCTACTGTTATGTTATCGCCTGCTTTTAGCTCTGTTGTTTCATCTCCAAGATTGATCTCTCTTAGGTATCTCTTGTATGAAACGCCAGCTTTGTCAAAGTGTCCTTTTATTGGTTTTTTGACATTTTTTTCTTTTTTGTCGATTGTTCCGACTTGGATAGCATTGTATCCATCATTTTCTACTGTCTTAACTTGTACAACCACGTTGTCGCAAGCTTTTAAAACAGTAACAGGAGTAATAACTCCATCTTCGTCGATGACTTGAGTCATGCCTACTTTTGTTGTAAATATACTCTTCATGAGTCCTCCTTAATTACAGCGGATTGATCAATTCAGTTAATCCCTATTAACCTTATAGTCAATCATCCTAATTACAGTTATAGTTTAATCTCGATATCAACACCAGCTGGAAGATTTAACTTCTTTAGTGCATCTAATGTTTTTGCATTTGGTCCAATGATGTCGATAAGTCTTTTGTGAGTTCTTTGTTCAAACTGTTCTCTGGAATCTTTGTACTTGTGAACCGCTCTAAGAATTGTTATTCTTTCGATTTCTGTTGGTAATGGAATTGGTCCACTTACTTCTGCTCCGCTTCTTTTTACTGCTTCTACGATCTTCTCTGCAGAGCTGTCGATCACTTCATGATCATAAGCTCTAAGTCTTATTCTTATCTTTTGTTGATTAGCCATTTTCCTCTCTCTTTCTTTTACGCCCGTCCGGGCGTTTGATATATTTTTGGAAACCGCTTAGAATCATTTCTAAGCTCGCTCGGTCGGAGTTTCCTTATGTATTGGCCTATGCATAAGCAACATCCAACTTCAAAGCACTTATATATGATACGACATATATAGCCATTTGGCAAGTGTTTTTTGACTTTTATTATGAATTTTTCAAGGTTTTTTGCAAAAAAAATAAAAGCACCAAAGGCTTATGTTTAAATATACTAGCACATAGATTTTTTATCAAGGTTTTTTTCTTATTTTTTTGCGTATTTTAATTCTTTCTATATATATGCTAATTTAAAGCATATTTTTGATTTAAAATCCTATGATATTTTCCTTGTATAAGTATTAAAAAATTTTATCCTAGTCTTTTGCCTAGTCGCAGAAAAAAATAAAAAATAATCTTATTTAAAATCTCTCTCATTCCGATAAGCCTTTATTCTAGGAGCATTTCAAATTTAAAGATAAAAAATCCCCAGCCTGTGTATAGACTGAGGACTTACTCTTTTATTTAATCATTTATTATCCAATATTTGCCATCGATCATTTCGATTTTGGAGTTATTATTTAGGACTGTATAAGAATTTGGTGCGCTTGGTCTTTTGCCATCCTCATCTATGGTCCTTGATTTTTTTATTTGGTCATCTGATTTTAGGAAATAATCATAGATTACAAAATCTCCTAGGTTTTCTATATGGCCAGCCGAGAAATTAACTACTGGGTCATCCCAGGTAGTATCTATGTGGTACCACTGACCAAATATGTTTACCATATTCCACATATGGTCTTCGCCATTTCTTGTGGATTTGCCTGTCATATAATAGGTTTTTAGGCCTGCTTTTTTTGCCATTAGGTCAAAAAGTGTTGCATAGGCATTGCAAACTCCGCCATTGCCGTAAATGATAGAGCTTGGGTTGTAAATAGAATAGCCTCCGCTCATGGATTTGCTGTCTCCTCTATTATAGAAGTTTTTCTTTACTATGAAGTCATGGATAGCTAGGACCTTACCATAGTCAGATTGGTTTTCGCTTATATTTTCACTTACCCACTGGTCTATGAAGTTTCTAACCTGCTGGTCTTGGTCTAGGCTTGACCTATATGTGATGTCAAAATTAGCTTTTTCTATAAATTTTTTGCCATCTTTTGCCTTGCCCTCGTTGGAGCTTGTGGATATCTTGCAAGCACCGTATTGGCTATAGAAAAAATATGGGTCTTCTTTGGCAACTTGCAAAAAAAGGTCGGATAAGTATTCATTTGTCATATGCCTATTTATATCTACAGAAAAATATGTAGACCTGTTGTTTAGGTGTTTTCTTATTTCGTTTTTTATGAAGTCATTTTCATTATGAGATTTTTGATAAGCTTCGATTTTTCTAACTAAGGACTCCATTTTTTTGACCAAATTTTCTAGGTCCTGGCGTTCTTTTTTTGAGATCCCCGGGTTTTTTTCTAGGTAATCATTGCAACGTTTTATTGTATTTGTATATCTAGATGTATCTACATTTAGGATTATCTCTTGTTTGGTCGCTGCGTGGGACTGTCCTAAGTTTAGCAGGCTTATCAGGGCCACTAGGAGGCCAATTTTTCTTAATTTTTTCATTTGCTTTCCTTATTTAAAAAGGCTACAAAAGTAGCCCTTTTTTTACATATTTTGTAGTCTTTTCTCTGCTTCTCTTATCTGTCTGTCTTGCTTTTGCAAGAGTGCTTCTATCTCAGGCCTAACCTTGGCAATAGTGTTTGGATATTTCTCCAATATAAATTTTGTAGCCCTGTTTGTAGCTCTGACTTTTTCTAGGACTCTTTCGAGTTTTCTTTTTGTCAGTATATGGTTTACTTCCTTGATTATATTTTGTTTGGCTGTGTTTATAGCCTCTGTAGCTTGGGACATCTGATCAAAGCTTGCACCATGGCCAAGCTCTAGAACTGCCTCAGCATCTGCTACGGCTTTTTCATAGATAGCCTTGGAGTTTTCTGATGCATAGGAATAAAATGCTTCAGTGCTTATAACATTGGCCCTATCATTTACCGCCTCTACTAAGGCTTTTCTTTGTATTTCATACTCAGCGTCAACTTCATCAGCATAGACAGTATTTTTTTGATAGCCTAGGCAGGAGCCAGTAAAGATAAAAGTTATAGCAAAAAGACCTGATAAGATTTTTTTACCTAGTTTCATATTATCCCTTTATACCTTTTAGCTCAGCTATTTTTTTGTTAGCAGCTTCTATATTTTTCTTTTGTTTAGCAAGAAGTTTATCTAGGTCTGATCTGACACTTTTAATTGTGTTTGGATACTTTTCTATCAAAAATTCTGCTGCGTCAACAGTTTTTGATGACCTTGCTATAGCATCTTCTAGTCTTTTGATTTGTTTTTCGATGTCTGGATCGGTTTTTTGTACTTTGACTAGGGCAAGTCTAGCTTTTTTGAGGGCCTCTCTTAGCTCTTCGTATTCTTTTATAGTCTTAGCTTTTGATTCGTCTTCTACGCTTGTTTCTACAAGTTTTAGGGTTGATAAGAATGATTCAAAAGAGCTCTTTGTATAATCATCTGCTTTTTTTCTAAGAAGAGATGATGTTTTTATTTCTTGGTTTAATTCTACTCTCGCCTTGTTGTTTTTATATGAATCAATTATGTCTTTTTTAGCAGCTTTAATTTTTTCAATCAAATTATCAACAACAGCTTGTGAGTTGCCATAAGCTCCATCCTTAGCAAATTTTTCAGCTCTTTCTATCAATCTTCTATAATCCATTTGTTGGCTATATGTTGCGTTTTTAAATTCATCACTATCAGCAAATTTATAATTATAGTCACGGATATATTCATTTAGATCAGTTGTATTGGCAAGTTTGCCATCCAAGTCATCTATAGTATTTTGTAGAAAATACCTTGCATTGGTAAGCTTGTTTATCAAATATGAGCTTGAGTATGAGCTTGGAAGCTCGTAATATACTTCTTCTGCAACTTTTAACCTATAGTCAAGATTATCCTTATAGATCTTTGAAGCGTTTAGGTATTTATAAGATGCCTTGGCTTCTTTAGCTTTGTTTATTGTGTTTGCAAGTTCTATACTGGCTTTTAAATAATTTTCGTCAGTATATAGGTTTACTACATCTTTTTCTGATGCGAAAGATTTTTCCATTTGTGGTGCAAATACTGCTCCAGCAAGGGCAAATGCCATCATTAACTTAACGATTTTTTTATTTTTCATAATATTACCTCTTCTATTTTTCCTTCTTAAATTTGAATTGGTTCTTTATATAATATACCCCTTTTTAAGGCTTTATAAAGAAAAATGGCCCCAGCAAAATTTGCGAGGGCCTTTATCTTATTCCATTTCGTCTAGTCTTCTTTGAGCTTCCTCTATAAGCTTATTTGATTTCTCAACTAAAGCTTCTAGGTCTTCTCTTATATCTGAAATTGAATCTGGTGCAGTTTCTAGTAGGATTTCTGCAGCTCTTGCTTGAACTCTGCTCTTGAATATAGCATCTTCAAGTTTTTCTCTAGGAGTACTACCCTCTGATGTGACAGCTTCTTGGTTTTCTTCTTCTGCCTTTTCGCTATCAGCATCTTCTCCCTTAGTATTTTCTTCATCAGTATTTTCTAGATCTTCTGTACCCTTAGCATCTTTTTCATCAGTTTTTTCTGTTTGTTCTTCTACTTTTGGATCTGCTGGTTTTGCTTCTTTTTCATTTCCTTTTAGGCTATCACATGCTGTAAGTGTAGCAGCAAGTAAGATAACAGCCAATATTTTTTTATTTGTTATTTTCATTTTTTTCTCCTTTTTTGTTCATGATTATTAAGATAATGGCAGCTGCGACTAAAATAATTGCAAACTTGCCTATAGATTCTATACCCGTTTTTACAATTGATGCAGGATTTTTATTTCCCTGCATAGGTGTAGTGGTTGTTACGATGCCACTAGCCTGATTGGTTGGCACTGTTGTAGTTGTGATCTGAGTCTTTAGACTTTCAAATTCTTTTTCGACAGCTATGACATCATCCATAGTCTTAGTTGGGTCTGATCCTAATTTGTTGATTTTTTCTGCTATGGCCTGTCTTTGATTTGGATCTTTTATCATTAGCTGTTCTTTTTTGAACTTCTCCGCCAAGGCAAGAATCCTAGATTGGAATAGGTCCCCGTCAAGGTTTTTGCCAGCTTCTACTAGCTTATTATAAGCTGACCTTAGGTCATCCTCGCTGGCTAGGGGATCTTTGGCAAATTTTTTAGCATTTTCTAATGCCAAATCATAAGCCTTTCTCAATGCTGCTTGGGCCTTGGAATACTTGAAGGTCTTACCATTGGTTTTATAATCTTTTGCTATTTCTTCTTCCAATTTAGTCCTAAGTTCATCTTTTATATTTTCTGAACCCTTGTCATTCTGGATTTCTTTCTCAAAGTTTTCAACAGATTTTTCTTTTATGGCACTTTCTAATTCTCCCAAAGCTGCTTTTGTTAACTCTTCATCTGCTGGTTTTTTTATAGCTTCTTTTGCCTTCTCAATGGCTCGATCTATTTTTTCTCTTGTTTGCTGCTCGATCTTATCTTTGTATTTTGGATGACCTTGAATTAGACTTAACCTTTGGAATAAAACTACCATATCAAAATAATTTATACCTACTTGGCCATCTAGAAACATTCTGGATGCTTGCATAAGCTGTGTAAATTTATTTGCTTGATCTGTATCTAATTTTCCTTCTTCTGCAAGTTTCTTCAATTCCTTTAGGCTGCTTAAATAAGTTTCGGCTACTCTTTTCTTATCTTTTTCTTTATCTATAGAGTCATCTTTTTTAATCTTTTTTTCAAAAATCTTTGAAATATGGATTTCTGCTAAGGCTTTTCTTTCAAATGTTTTTATTTTTTTGTTAATTTCTCTAACAGAATCATTCAAACACTTATACAAAACATCTATATCATCTTTATTTGCATTAGGATCATCTTTTATTTTTTTAGCTTTTTCTATCAGATCATTATAATAATCGACAACTTCGTTGCCTTCTTCCTTGGCTTTTTTATAATTATCCTGAGTCCTAAATTTAGAATCATCATTTACTAAATCTTTTAGTTTGTCTAGGTGTGACTTTGGCAAGTTTTCTATAGATTTATATAAGTCAACATATTTTTCCTTTAGGTTTTTGCTGGTTTTTTTATCGGCTGGTCCCTTTAGGAGAACGCTCGCTGCATCTAGGGCCTTTTTGTAGAGCATTTTATCATATTCATCAGCTTTTTTATATGCCTCTAGACTTTCTAGCCTTTCTTTAGAATCAACTAGGGCCTTTAGGTCTTTTTCTACAATCTCGCCACTAGCATATTCTATATAGATTGGGCTTATAAAGACCACATCAGAAACTTTTTTATTTAAAGTTTCTAGCACTTTTTTTACAGCACTTTCGTCTGGATTTTCTTTGGCCAAGAGGTCTTCTGCTTCTTTTATGGCCTTGTCTAAGGCATCTTTTGCCTCTGTCGATCTTAATTGATAGAAGATATTTTCTTTTAGGTATTTGGCATAGGAAAGCTGGCCTTTTAAGTCTTTGACATCATCAGTATCTTTTTCGCTTTCCTTGGCTGCTTTTATCTTCTCATCCAGGTCTTTGATTGCCTTTTCGATCTCTGCCTCGTCTCTACTAGGAGATGCAAGTAGGTCTTCTGCTTTTTTTATAGATTTTTCTAGGGCTTTCTTTCTCTCTTGGCTGATTTTAGAATTTTCCAGCTCTTTTTTGCCCTCTTGGATTTTTTCCCTAAGTTGATCATCTTTGGATTTTTCTGAGCTTTTATCTTGGATTTTTATCTCATCCCCAGATTTTATTAGGCCCTCACTTGAGATGGCTGTTCTGGCAAGGTAAGCTTCCTCGATATCCTTGCTTTCACTTAAATAATTATAGCCAGAATCTAGTATGTCTTCTACGCCTTTTATTGCTTTGTCGTAGGTTTCTTTTAAGGATGTTTCGGCTTTTTTATAGGCTTCAGTTTGGACAAATTTCGCCTTGTCTTTTAACAAAGTATCCCTATTTCTTCTCAAAGCCTCCATCTTTTTGTGAGCTGCTTCTAAATCTGGGGCTAAGGCTTTTATAGCTTCTTCAGTGACCGGATATTCTTTTTTAACTATAGCCTTGATTTCTTCATCAGTCTTTTTGGGTTCAGCTTTTTTGAGAGCTTCTAGAATATCAGTTTCTAAACGATTTGTATCAGTTAATAATTTTTCATGAATTTCTTTGATGTCAACGCCTTCATTTTTTCCATAAATCATCTCAGCCAAATATGAGGTCAAAACATCAATATTATCCTTGTGATAAGTACCTTTTTCAGCTAAAATTTCTTTATTATCATCAAAAAAATTTCTATAGATGATTAGACTTTTTGTATAACTATTTATAGCCGCATCAGCTGCTCTGGCAAAAAAATCGTCAAAAAGCCCAACTTTTTCTTTTAACAATTCATCTGTTTTTTCCTCAGAGTCCAAAAGGTCTTCTGTATCAGATTTTAATTTTAAATATTCATTTTTTAATTCACCATCAATCGGCCCGATCTGACTCTCATCTAAGCTTGTATATAAGATCAATTCATCAACCAAGCCTTGGTCATAGGTTTTTATTTCTGTGGCTAGGGCATCTCCCCTACCCATAGGTCCTAAAATCAGACCCAGACTCATAAGTCCTGCCAATATTTTTTTATTCATAGTATCTCCTAAGGTTTTTACCTATATTTCTCTATTATTTTCTAACTATAATTATAATCCTTATATAGCCTTTTGTCAATTAAGTGCTGATTTTCCAACAAGTAAGTATGGTTTTATATTTACAAAAATATTTATATATTACTTATATTGAAAATAAAATATATCCTGGTATATTATAAATAAGATTGTTAGTTAATAAATTAACATAATTTTAAGGAGGATATATGACATACACAACATTTTCTGTACCAAACACTATAGTTCATGGCGAAAACGCTCTTGAATACTTATCAAGCCTAAAGGGTAAAAAAGCTGTCCTTGTTACAGGCGGATCTTCTATGAAGAGATTCGGATTTTTGGATGAGGCCAAAAAACAATTAGAAAAAGCCGGCATGGAAGTCCTAATAATAGACGGAGTAGAGCCAGATCCATCTGTTAAAACCTGCCTAGCTGGTGGAGCAAAGATGGCAGAGTTTGAACCAGAATGGATAATCGCAATCGGTGGCGGATCTGCAATGGATGCTGCAAAGGCTATGTGGGTTTTCTATGAGCACCCAGATTGGGATTTTGAAAGACTAGCAGCATTTGACAACCCACCACTAAAAAACAAGGCAAGGATGATCTGTATCCCATCAACATCAGGTACAGCTAGTGAGATCACTGCATTTTCTGTTATAACCGATACAGAAAAAGAAATAAAATATCCACTTGTTCACCCAGATTTCGTGCCAGAAGTTGCCCTTCTTGATATGAGAATCCCTGCAAAGATGCCTGCAAAAATTACTGCAGCTACAGGTATGGATGTTATGACCCACGCTGTTGAGGCTTTCGTATCTACTAGTGCAGATGATTTTACAGACCCATATGCTATTAGGGCTATCAAATTAGTTTTTGAATACCTAAAGAGAGCATATGACAATGGCGAAGACATGGAAGCTCGTGAAAAAATGCACATTGCTTCTTGTATAGCTGGTATGGCCTTTACAAACTCATCACTTGGTATAGTCCACTCTATGGCCCACAAGATCGGCGGTATTTTCCACCTAACCCACGGTGAAGCCAATGCTATCATGCTACCATACATCATAGACTACAACAGAAAATCTTGTGACAAATACAAAGAGATAGAAAGAATACTTGGCGTTGATGACCTAGCAGAGGAGATCAGAAAACTAAACGAATCTGTAGGCATAAGTGCAACTATCAAAGATGGCAAAAACACCATCATAGAAGAAAAAGACTTCCTAGAAGTTTTAGATAAGATGAGTGAAAATGCATTCAAGGATGCTTGTACCCTTACAAACCCAAGAGAAACAAGTCCAGCAGACATCAAAAATATCTACCATGCAGCCTACTATGGAGAAAAGGTAGACTTCTAGAAAAATTAAATCCTATTATTTTTAGACCTGAAAAATCAAGTCTGAGTCTATATAAAAATTCCCTTATTTCGACCGAACGAAGTGAGTGGAGAAATCTCACCAAATCTCTGACAGATTCAGTCAAGACAAGGATTCTTGAGATTGTAGGCTCTTGGACCTGAGAAATCAGGTCTTTTTTCTTTATCTAATATAAGTATTTATTTTTCCAAAACTCAATATCATATAATGATTCAAAATTATTTTTGAGTCTCTCTTGAAATTTTAAGTCTAATAATAAAAATTTGATCTTATTTTTGACAAGTTAACTTGGCGATAATATAATATTGACAAGTACACTTGGCAAAGAAAGGAGACCTCATGGATAGGGAAGAAATATTATCAAGATATAAAAAAGAAAACGAAAACAAGGACGAGATGACCAAGGATGTTTTGATCAAGGCAGGCAATTTTTCATCTGCCATAGGCTTACTTGCTGTAGCCATTATAAATTTCATCAAAACTTATTTTTTTGACGGAGAAAGTGACGGTCTACTTGGGCTCTTTCTTCTGATGATTGCAAGCCACGACTTATATATTTACGCAAAGCTAAAGGATAAAAAATCCCTAGTCAGGGGATCTATAGCTGCGATCTTTTCCCTAGTCTGTCTTATCATGTATTTTAGGGGCCTAAAATAAAATGAGAGATGAACTGGTCTTGAAAAACAACCTAGCAAAAATCAGAAAAGAAAAAGGCTATTCCCAACAGGCCCTGGCAGATGAGATTGGAGTTTCTAGAAATACCATCAGCTCTATAGAAACCGGCCAATTTTCTCCAACAGCAAAACTTGCCCTGATCCTTGCCATAGCCTTGGATAAAAAATTTGAGGATATATTTTATTTTTAAAATCAAAAAAGCTCCCGCTTACAGGCTGGGAGCTTTTTTTGGGAAGAAAAGTATCTTAGTGGTTTTAATTATTTTTGTTTTTTGACCCTAAAATATTAAAAAATATTAGGGCTATGACTGTAAATATTGTAAGCATGGTTGAAAGCGCTGCGGCTACACCATAATTACCCCTGACTACCTCTGTATAAATAGCTACAGTCATTGTCTTTGTTCTGACATTTGTAAGGAGAATTGAGGTTGAAAGCTCTGATATGAGGGTGACAAAGGAAAGAATGGCACCTGATATCAGACCACTTGCCATCATTGGAACAGTGATTTTAGCAAAGGTTTTTAGTTTGCTAGCCCCAAGAGATAAGGCTGCCTCTTCTACAACTATAGGTATCTGCTGGAGGGTAGATGTAGCAGACCTGAGTGTATAAGGCATTCTCCTTATGACAAATGATATGATTAGGATCTGGACGCTACCGCCCAAAACCAAAAATCCACTATCTCCGATACCATTACCAAAGGCTTGTAGTAGGGCTATACCTATAACAATACCTGGGAGGATAAATGGTATCATGGTAAATATATCTATAATATTTGTTGCTAAGTTTTTTCTCCTAACTACTAGATAAGAAATAATTAGGGATAAGACTATGATAATAAGCAAGGCTATAGTTGGGAATATTATGGTATTTCTAATAGAGTTACCAAGCCTAGATATAGCTGTGTGATAACTTTTTAGTGAATAACCATCTATAAAAATCTTGCCTGATGTCTTTTTAAAAGAAGTATAGGTCAAATATATTTGTGGTAATATTGATAAAAATACAACTACATATACCAACAAATGAGCAAAGAAATTTGCTCCTCCCTTTAGCTGTTTTTTTGCAACAGGGTTTAGGAAGTTGGATGAATAAGAAGATTTTTCTGAGATCTTTTTTTGGATTATAAATACTAAGCTTGTAAATATAATAGCTATAACTGCTATAGCAGAAGCAAATGACTGGTTAGTCCCTACTTCTCCAACAAACTCGTTGTAGATCAAGACTGGGAATGTCCTATAACCCTCACCGATAAGCATTGGCGTACCAAAGTCTGACATACATCTCATAAATACAAGTAGTGATCCTGCCAAAAGTGATGGTGTGATTAGAGGAAGTATGATCTTGAAAAATCTAGAAAATCCTACACATCCTAAGTTTTCGCTAGCCTCTATAACTGAAGCGTCAATGTTTTCAAAAGCTGCCTTGGCGTATAAAAATATAAGCGGATATAATTGTAGGGAAAATACTAAAAGTATGCCCTTAAAACCATATATATCAGGCATTGTCACATTGAATATGCCCTCAAAAAATTTGGTTATTATACCGCTCCTACCAAGAAGCAAGATCCAAGAATAAGCTCCTATAAAAGGTGCTGACATGGATGAGATAACTATGATTATATTTAGTGCGGCATTGCCCTTTATTTTGTACATACTCATGATATAGGCAATAGGTGTTGCCAAAAGTATGGTACAGAGGGTTGCTGATAGGGATATTTTAAGGGAGTTGGTCAAGGTTTGAAAATAATATGGTTTTGAAAAAAACCTAGTAAACTCTTTAAAACTTATCCCCTCACCTGGTATATAAACAGAAGAAAATAGAAGTTTTAATATAGGATATACCAAAAATAAAGAAAGTGCTATAAAAATTATTAGGGTGAAAATTTTCCATATATCTATATTTTTGCTATTAGTCTTCATAATAATCCCCTACCAGATTTGTATTTCCATCGTATGTAAATACATTTATTTTTTCTTTTTTGATATCTACATATACATATTCTTTGATATCAGCATTTCTCTTGTAGTAGGATTCTTCTAATACATCTATTTCCTCACCATTTGTATTTATCATATGGAAGTGGGTGTTGGCTCCTAAAAATACATGGTCTACTACCTTGCATTTCATACCTGTTTCACTTCTTATAAAATCTTCTGGTCTTACTGAAAGAATGACATCCTGATCATCTTCGGTATTTAGTTTCATATCTATAGTGTAGTCATCAGTGATCTTTATCTTTTGATTTTTCGCATCATAAAAAGCCTTGATACTATTGTTTGTACCTATAAAATTGGCTACAAAGGTATTTGTAGGTTTGTGATAGATCTCTCTAGCTGATGCACACTGCTGGATAATACCATCTTTCATAACGGCTATCCTATCAGATATGGCCATGGCCTCTTCTTGGTCGTGGGTTACATAGACTGTTGTTATACCTACTTCTTTTTGGATTCTTCTGATTATCTCTCTAAGCTCAACCCTAAGCTTGGCATCTAGGTTTGAAAGTGGCTCGTCCATCAAAAGCACATCTGGTTTTATAATGATAGCTCTAGCTAGGGCTACCCTTTGTTGTTGACCACCAGATAGGGCCTGAGGACTTTTTTCTGCGTGCTCTTCTATCTGCATGAGCTTTAGGATTTTGTCTGTATCTTCCTTTATAGTTTTGGCATCGACCTTTCTTTGTCTAAGACCAAACTCTATATTTTTTCTTACGGTCATATTTGGGAAGACTGCATAATTTTGAAAAACCATACCTATGTTTCTCTTTGCTGGATCCATATCGTTGATTCTTTTGTCATCAAAATAAAAATCTCCACCTTCTATGGAGTTAAAACCTGCAATCATCCTTAGCAGAGTTGTTTTTCCACAGCCAGAAGGGCCAAGGAGAGTAAAAAACTCTCCATCATGGATTTCTAGGTTTATGTGTTTTACAACCTCCCTGTCCCCATATTTCTTGACTGCGTCATTGATAATGATTTTTGACATATTAGTTACCTTGGATATCTGCGAATATTTCTTTATACCTATCAACCATGTCTTTTTGGTGGCTTGTTACATATTCATAGTCTTCTTCTGCTAGATTGATATCGCTAAGTTTTTTCATAAAGTCATTCATCTCTACGTCATCCCTAACTGGTCTGTTTGTTGTTTGACTAGCTAGGATTTGTTGAGCTTCTTTACTTGTTATAAAGTCGATGAACTTTTTAGCATTTTCTTTGTTTGGTGCGTTTTTAACTATACCTGTAACTGATGGTAAGAATATTGATCCTTCTTCCATATAAACTATGTCTATATTGTCAGCTCCATCTTTTTTAAGCTGCATAACTGGATCTTCATAAGATAGACCAACTGCCATTTCTCCGTCTGCTACAGTTTTATAAACTGAAGATGATGATGATTGGATCTTGCCATCTATGTTTGTGAATAATTCTTTGACAAATTCCCAAGCGCCTTCGTCTTCGTATCCGCCCATAACTTTTAGCATATTTGCCAAATGGCAGAAAGCAGATGATGATGAAGTTGGGTCAGCTGTTGCGATTTTTCCCTTTAGCTCTGGATTTAGTAGGTCTTTATATCCTTTGATTTCTATATCACCGATTAGGTCTTTGTTGATTATGATACATGATCCATCAAGCTTATCTGTTGCTGGTATAAATTCACTGTGTCTGTATTGTTCTATAACTCCGTCATTATTTGCAGAAACATATTCTTCAAATAAATCTTTGTTTTCATAGAATAGGCTGTAAGCAGATCCCCAAATAACATCAGCTACTGGGTCTTTTTGTTCACCTTTTAGTTTGGTGAATAGTTCTCCTGTACCTGCTTGTTGAAGCTCTACTGTTACACCTGTAGCTTCTTCAAAAGCTGGGATGATTGCAGAGACAATTCCCTCTGTGTTTGGTGAATAAACAACAAGTGTGCCTGATTCTTCTACTTGGGTTTCATTGCCCTCTGTTTTGGTATCGTTTTCTTTGTTTCCGTTATTTCCACAAGCGCTAGCTAACAAGAGTGAAAATATAGCTACAAAACTTAAAATTTTCTTTTTCATAAAATCCTCCAATTGTTTTCTTAATATCATTTTAACATTTTTTGCAAATAAAAAAGTACACTATCTAACAATATAGGTGTACTTTTTTACAATCTTTGATTTTTAGAAGTCTGATGGTGACATGCCCAGGTACTTTTTGAAAACCCTAGAAAAATATTTTGGCGATGAATACCCGCACTTGTAGGCTATCTCTGTTATATTATAATCAGTATTTTGCAAAAGATAAATTGCCTTATTTATCCTATATCTGATCAAATACTCATTGAAGGTTATGTGCATTTCACTTTTGAATTTTTTATTGAGCATGGATTCAGAGTAGGCAAGTTTTTGAGATAGGTCTGAGATAGAAATTTTCTCCTCATAATTATTTTTTACATAATCAATCATCTCCAAAACCGTGCTATCCTTGATAAAAGAGTCATTTGAAATACCTATGGCATTTTCTATATTTGTATGCTTGGATATTATATTTCTCCTCTTGTATATGATTTCCCTAGCATCTATCAGGGCCTCTTTTAATTGACCAATATCTATTGGCTTTAATAGATAATCAGTAACCCCATATTTGAGAGCCTTTTGGGCATAGGAAAAGTAATCATAACCTGAGATTATTATGGCTATATAATCATAGTCTATGGTTTCGTGGATCATAGAAAGTCCGTCTTTTTCTGGCATATTTATATCAGCAAGAACTATATCAGGCTTATATTTTTTTATAAGTTCTACTCCCTCTACCCCATTTGTAGCCTCGCCCACTACTACCATTCCCAAAGAATTGTAGTCTACAAAGTGGAGGAGTTTTTTCCTTATCAGGTTTTCATCTTCTACTATAATTAGCTTTATCATTGGCCCTCACAATCTTATAGAAATTTCTAATAAAACCCCCTCATCTACTTCTACAAAGCCCATTTTTACGTCTTCTTTGTAGAGGGTTTTTAGCCTATTGAGGCTGTTGACCATGCCGTGGTGTTTCATAGAAATATAATCTTTTTTTGACTCTACATCCAGATAAGAGTTTAGCTTTTGTATTTGCTTTTGGCTCATGGCCTTGCCATTATCCTTTATTTTTATGTTTAAACTTTTTTCATCGCAAGCTATATCTATTTTGAGATCTATTTTGGATGTATGTTTGCTTGCGTATTTTAAAGAATTTTCCAAAAGTGGCTGGAGGAATAATTTTGGGACCAAAACCTTGCCACTTTCCTCGTCCATATTTATTTGATAGGTGAAATTCTCCTCAGATTTGATCTTTTGTATATCCAAAAATTTGTATATATAGAGGATATCCTCATCAAACCTTATAAAGGATAAATCATTTATGCTATATCTTAGGATCTCGTTTAGATCTTGGATAAGTCTTTCTGAAATATTTGGATCTATATACATGGTTATAGATATAAGCTCCAAAGTATTGTACAAAAAATGTGGATTGAACTGAGACTCTAGCATCTTAAACTCATTATACTTATTTGCATATTTTAGGTTCAGATTTTTCTCAGTAAGGATTTTTTGCGAATCTATAAGCTTATTTATATTTCTAACTATGGAGTTGATCTCATCATCAGTTTTTATATCTATATAGTCAAGTTTTCCTTCTGAAACAAGGTCAATCTGTTTGTTTAACCTACCAATCACTGCTGTTGACTCCTCAAGAAAATCTCTCAAAAGATAGAGGAGGATGACCAAAACCGCCACACACATAAATAAAAACAAGAGTAAGAGTTTAAAAAAATCCTTGTTTGACATTGTTCTTTCGACTATGGCGTGGATCTGATAGACCTCATAAGAGCCTATCTCTTCTATATACCTACCTCTATCTATAAAATCTTTATCCAGTTTTCTAAGCCTATTTAGGTTTTTTTCAACCAGGCTCATGTCATTGAATACAACCTTGCCATAGGGATCTGTGATATAGAAAGATCCCACCTTTTCATTTATTTTTTTGGTAATATTTTCTGCTGGGACATATATTATAACATAGCCATCTTTAAACTGGCACCTGACCATGTACAAGACATTTTGACCTGTGTTTACAGAGCTAGTTTTAAAATCTTTTTTGCCCCTGCCTATGATCTCCTGGTAGACCTTGTAATTATCATAATTTTTTTTAGTCTTGCCATAGGAAAAACTTATTTTATTATCAGGATAAAAATCCAACTGGAAATCAATGCCTAGTTTGTTTGTTAGTTCATAATAATTGTTTATCAAATTTTGGTCTGGCTTGTAATTATCTAGAGTCTTCTCTATATGATCCTTGTTGTCCAATAGAAAATCCTTGAGAGATGTATCTATCATAGAAAATTCACTTTCTACAAGGTCTAAATTTTTGTTTACCTTCTTGAAATCCACAGCTAGGTAAAGATAGAAATAAAGGGCTGTCAAAAAAATCAAAAGGATAAGCAAAAATCCCAAGATTTTTTTCAAAACACCCCTATATATTTTTTTACTATAGAGCATAGGTCCTCCTACTTTATAAAATTATAGCAAGCCCCAGATAAATCGCCCCACTAGCTAGCATGATTTTTATTGGATCTGTCTTCTTTTTTAGCATTATAAAAAGAGCTAGGAAAAATAAAACCAGCATTTTTATATCTATATTTGCAATCTCCAAGGCCCTTGTATCAAAAAGGGCGGTTTTTAATATATCTATACCAGCTATGAGGATCATAGCGACTATAGCCGGTCTTAAAAATTTTAGGACATCATTTATTATATCTAGGTCCTTGTATTTTTTATAAAAAAATGACAAAAGCCCAACTATGATAGCAGATGGGAGTATGCAGCCCATGGTAGCAGCAAGGCTTCCCCCAAAGCCTGCTACCCTCGTCCCAACAAAGGTCGCTGAGTTTAGGGCAATGGGTCCTGGTGTCATTTGGCTAATTGTGATCAGGTCATTAAATTCTCCTAGGGATAGCCAGGCATTGTTTTGGACAACTTCCTCCTGGATCAAGGCGAGAGCCGCATAGCCACCACCAAAAGAAAATAAACCTATTTTAAAAAAGCTAATAAAAAGTTTAATCAACATCTTTTTTGCTCCTTATAAGTGAATAAAAAATTCCAAAACCGATTAGGCCCAAAATAATAAAGATTATGCTCACATCAAAAATGTAGGCTAGGATAAAACTTAGAACCATAACAATAATTAGGCCGATAGATTTCGTTTTTAGGATATCTTTTGCCATATCTATGACAACCTTGAGGATCAAGGCAGCGATTGCCGCCTGCATCCCCCTCAAAAATGTAGCTATATATTTATTTGCTATAAAGGCTTCATAAAATAGAGATATGGTAGAAATTATTATAAGAGGTGGGAGACTGGTGCCTATAATTGCAACTAGGATTCCCCAAAATCCTCCTATTTCATAGCCAACGACTACCGAAGAATTGATTGCGACAGCTCCTGGTGCCGACTGGGCAATAGCTGCCATATCTAACATTTGGTCCTTGTCTATCCATTTTAGTTTGTCTACGAAGGTATCCTTCATCAAAGTGAGTATGACATAGCCACCACCAAAGGTGAAAGCTGATAAATATAAAGTTGATTTGAATAATTGCCAAAGTTTATTTTTCTTTTTCATATGACCTCTTTTCCCTACTATTCTACTAGAAAATTCATTTATTGTGAAATATTGGGTATAGTTAAAGTGAAATGAGGTTTATATGAAGGCTATACTAGCAGTTAATAAAAATTGGGCCATAGGCAGGGAAAATAAAATGCTCTATGACCTAAAAAAAGATTTAAAACATTTTAAAAATACAACTACTGGATCTATTGTCATAATGGGTAGAAAAACCTACCAGTCAATGGGATCAGCCCTGGCCAATAGGGATAATCTTGTCCTATCTAGGGATAAAAGTTTAAAAATAAAAGATGCCAAGGTTTTTTCGGATATAAATGAAATTCTCTCCTATGTGGGGGATAAAAAAGCCTTTGTCATTGGCGGATCAGAGATTGTCGACCTATTTTTGCCCTACTTGGACGGAGCTATCATTACAAAAATTGATAAAACTTCCCCAGCTGAAGTCTTTCTCCACAATTTTGACAAGGATCCTGATTTTAAAATCATAAGCGAATCAGAGATCCAAAATGAAAATAATATAAACTTTAAATATGTAGAATATGAAAGGATAAAAAATGAAAGATAAAATACTATTTGTAAGCGACCTTTGCCCAGATTGTGCGGGCATTTTAGGCCAAATCGAAGATGGATCAAAAAAATATGAGGACTACGATATAGTAAATATCACCTCATCCATGGCAAGTCTCAAACTTTTCCTAAAATACAGGGACAGCCTAGATGGCTATGAAGAAGTAAGAAAGGCCCACAGGGCAGGTGTCCCATCTGTGGTACTTGGCGAAACAGAAGTAGAGTTTTTATAAAAAACTCCATGCTTTGAAAAATGCAGGCAAAAAATCCCCTTATCCTATAAAAGCTAGTAAAAAAGAAATCTCATCAGGTCTCTCCTTGGATTTCTAAATCACTTGACCTGGATTAGGGGATTTAAATCACTATAAATTTAGTTTTTTAAAAAGAGTCTGACTAAACGTCAGGCTCAGGCTGTTGACAAAGTTACAAAATCCAAAAACAAGCGTTCCGTTCGGAAGAAATTGTAAGAAATTCAAATTGAAATAATCCGCCCGTAAATCGCACTGTTTGAGCGATAGCGAGTTTGCGATTTACGCAGATTTGAAATTTAGAATTTCACAATTTCTGTAGTCGGATAAGCGTTTTTGGATTTTGTCTACGTTCTGAGTCTGACTAAAGGTCAGGCTCTTTTTTTTATAAAATATTTTCTATTTTTTCTTTTAGATTCCTACTATCTACTTCTACATTTGGGCTATCCATGATGGCTCTGACTACGCAGATACCATCTACCCCTGAGTCCTGTAGGATATCGACATTGTCTATATTTAGACCCCCTATGGCATAGACATCTATATCCACATTTCTTTTTATATCTATGAGGGTTTCTACGCTTGTTCTTTTTGTTTTGACGTGGGTTTTTGTTTCAAAAATTGCCCCAACGCCCAAATAGTCAGCCCCTTTTTCTTGGGCATCGATGGCTGCCTCTACTGATTTGGCAGTAGCACCTATCAAAGCATCCTTGCCCAAAAGTTTTCTAGCTAGGTCTATGGGCATATCATCTGCCCCAAGGTGGACCCCAACGCCAAGCGCCCAGGCTAGGTGGGGCTTGTCATCTATTAGCATGGGTACCTTATAAGAATCGCAGAGTTTTTTGACTTTTTTGCCAAGACTTAGGATGTCCCTATCAGACATTTCTTTTTCCCTAAGCTGGATTATATCAACCCCGCCTTTGAGGGCATCTTCCACTCTTTCTAAAAATTCTTCTTGGCTGTACTTATCCGAATTTGTCACTAGGTATAATTTTTTCAATTTATCATCCTTACTTTTTATACATTTATATAGTCTGTAAAAACTGGTGTCATGCCTATTTCTTTTAGGTCCCTACAGGTTTTTTCTGTTGAGCGGGCATCATCTATTACAAACTGCTCATCGCCCTCATCTTTGGATTTTTTGGACCTGTGGCCTATAGATGTATCTACAGATGCAGATATTTTTGTAGCCCCATACTGGACTGCCAAATCCCTAAAATCTTTGGACTCTCTGGTTGATAAGGTTATAGATGCAAATGGCAAAAATATCCTTATGGCAAGCATGATTTGGAAAAACTTTTTATCATCAACTATATTGAAATTTAGACTATCATCAGCCCCATGGGTTGGCCTTATCCTAGGCAGAGAAATAGCTATTTCTGCTTGAGGATATTTTTTCTGGATTTCTTTTGCGTGGACTGCAAGCTTAAAGGCCTCCTCTATAGGATCCCCTAGTCCAAAAAGAGCCCCAAAACCAACTCCCCTAAAACCTGCCAAAAGAGCCCTCTCCTGGGTATCAAACCTGTAATCAAAAGACCTTTTATGACCAGAAGGATGGTAGAAATCAAAGGTTTCTGGATTGTAGGATTCTTGGAAGACTGTGACAAAATCTGCCCCAGCCTCTCTTAAAACCTCATAGTCAGAAATATTTGCCGGATAAACCTCTATGCCGATGACCCTAAAAAATTTCTTTGCAATCCTACAAGACTCTGCTATATATTCTATCGAAGAAAATTTTTGCGACTCGCCAGTTAGGATCAAAACATCTTCTATGCCTGTATCTGCCAGGGCCCTCATCTCTTCTTCTATCTCCCCATAGTTTAGTTTTGCTCTTTTTATGGGACTTTTTGCCCTAAAACCGCAATACCTACAAGAATTTTCACAATAATTTGCTATATAGATTGGAGAAAAAAGGCAAACATTGTTGCCAAAATATCTTATCCTTTTCTCCTTTGCCACTTCTCCCATGACTTCTAAGAAATCACCTGCCTCATCGCTTAAAAGATTGTAGAGGTCTTTTTCATCAGGACTTGTAGCCTTTAGGCTTGATATGACATCAGCCTTGCTTACCCTTGTATCCTTTAGGTTTTCGTAGGATCTTTTTACTTTTTCTTTTATATCAGAATCGATTATATCCATGCCTGGAAAATAATCGTGTACACTTTTTATATTCATATCAGTCAAAAAAATCCCTAAGTGGTGAAGATGGGGCAGCACCAGATTCTAAAACTCTACCTGGTTTTGCAAGATAGGCGCATCTTCCAGCTTCTATGCCTAGCTTAAAGGCTCTTGCCATCATATTTATATCAGAGGCAGTAGCTATACCTGTATTGGCCATGATAGCGGCAGCTCCCATTTCCATGGCCTCTGCAGCCTGGCTTGGCACTCCTATGCCCGCATCAACTATGACTGGCAAGTCTATTTCATCGATTATTATTTTTATAAAATCTTTTGTAGCAAGACCCCTATTAGATCCAATAGGACTTGCAAGTGGCATGATAGCAGCAGCTCCCGCATCTCTCATATCCCTAGCGTAGTTTAGGTCTGGATACATATAAGGCAAGACTACAAAGCCCTCTTTGGCCAAAACCTCAGTTGCCTTTAGGGTTTCGTGGTTATCTGCCAAAAGGT
The DNA here is from genome assembly GCF_900128415.1 of Anaerococcus mediterraneensis. NCBI lineage: Bacteria > Bacillati > Bacillota > Tissierellia > Tissierellales > Peptoniphilaceae > Anaerococcus > Anaerococcus mediterraneensis. The sequence continues at coordinate 670,952 of NZ_LT635772.1, read as the reverse complement.
ATTTGCTATCCCTCATGACTTCTATTTTTACAAAATTGCCACAGCCCATTTCCCTTGCAAGCCTAGCAATCCTTATAGCCTCATCGGCATTTCTAGCCCCTGATGTATTTGGTATTATAGTCACATTTTCTGGTATGTAATTTAGGATATTGGCTACATCCTTTGTATTTGCACGTCTTAGGGCTACTGTTATCATCTGAGCTCCTGCAGATTTGACTGCCGCCTCTATGAGTTCTGGAGAATATTTGCCAGATCCAAGTATAAATCTTGATTCAAACTTTTTATCTCCTAGTATCAAATAATCTTTATTTTCCATTTTTTCCTCCTTGTATAATTTTTATAGCGCAAAGGGCCTCGAGATTTGCCACAAGGGCCAGATATGGCAGGTAGAGCCCTGCATCTGGTTCTGATTTAAAATCTCCAACCATAGTTACATTTTCAATTTCTTTTATCCTTATATCCCTAAAATCTCCTAGTCCAGAAAGTCCTGAACCCATGATCAGCTTTTTATTATTTTTCCCCAAGAAATAATCAAAAACCAGACTTTTCATCTCTTTTTTGTCAAAGGCTTCGATAAATATATCAGTTTTTTGGCTGATTTGGTCCAGATTTTCCTTGTTTATAAAAAGGTCATGGGCAAAAACTTTAGTATAGGGAATTGTTTTTTCTATTTTTTTCTTTGTCTGGATGACTTTTGACTTGCCCAGATCATCCAGGTCGTAGTTTTGCCTATTTAGGTTTGAGTACTCGACCTTGTCATAATCATATATGTAAATCTGACCAAGGCCAGCTCTTGCCAGGCTCATAGCTATATTTGAGCCCAATCCTCCACAACCAAGGATCGATACCGAGGCGTCTTTTAAAAGTTCATTTATTTTTTTATCCTGTCTTTTTAAAATCTCATCTCTCATATCAACCCCCTCCCACAAAGGAAAAGACTTCTACTTTTGAATTATCTGTCATGAAAAAATTGTCAAAGTCAGCTTTTTTTACAAGTTTTTCGTCAACCTCACAGGCCAAAAAATCTGGATCGAAATTGTTTCTTATGAGAAAATCTCTCAGATTTTCACCTGCTAGGAAGTCAACCTCCTTGTCATTTAATAAAATCACCCAATCACCTCCTCAAAAATAGGCACAAAAAGGATAACCATACCCGAGGTGGTATGCCCCTTTAGTGCCTAAGGCTTCATATCTATAAAAATTTTAAGATCAAAAAAGACCCCTTATGGGGGTCAAAGTTTTTTCTTCTCGTCTTATTATGAGATTCCTCGTCGCTTCGCTCTGTCGGAATGACATAGGAAAAATAATTATATTATAACTCTAACTCCCTCCTAGGGGTCTTTAAACTTTTGCTTTTATCTTAGCTTTCTTACGCAGGTTTTAACCATACAAGTTTAAAGGGTTGATGAAGTCATCTCTCAGCTTTTAGCACCCCTAGCTATCTTTATTATAAAACAAATTTTATTTTATTTCAATTTTTTCTTTTTTTGATAAAGACTAATTACCATCATTGTATTTTTTATATTTAGTATAGGCATTTGCTCCCATCATTATGGCTGCTATGAGTATTATCCATGCTGAGGATCTTTTTTTGGCAAATTGCAAATAAGTAAGTACAAAAAGCAGGATCGCTGTTACAAGGCTTGTAAAAAATTCTAGTTTATCGTAGTTCTTTTTCATCTATGACTGCCCTTAGGGTGTTCCAAGAAAGTAGGGCACAATTGACTCTTTGTGGCATATTTTGGATATTTTTGAAGGCTACAGCATCTTCAAGCTCCTCTAGCTCCTCATCTGTCACATCTTCTCTTTTGATCATCCTTTGGTAAATATCAGCAAGCCTATCAGCCTCATCAATTGTTTTTCCTACAAGCATATCGCACATCACTGATGTGGCAGCTTGGCTTATAGCACAACCATCACCTGTGAAGGCTGCATCTACGATTTTATCTCCATCAATTTTTAGTTGCAAAACTATTTCATCACCACAAGATGGATTGTGGCCGTCTTCTTTTATGTCAGGATCTTCTAGGTCATGTTTGTTGGCTTGGTTTCTCGAATGATCTAGGATTATCTGACTATAGATTTCTTGCATATCCATTATAGTCCCATCACCTTTCTAACGTTTTTTAATTCTCTTGCAAAAATTTCCACTTCCTCTTTTGTATTATAGATTGCAAAGGAAGCCCTAGCTGTAGAGCTTAGGCCAAGGTAGGTGTGAAGTGGCATGGCACAATGGTGGCCGCTTCTAACTGCTATGCCCTTGCTATCTAGGATAGAGGCTATATCATGTGGGTGGATATCAGAAAAAGTAAAGGAGATCAAGGCTCCTTCTTCGATTGATGTCGGATGGACAAGTTTTATCCCCTCTATGTCTTTTATAAGGTCATAGGCATAGTGGGTCAGGTCCATTTCATGCTTATGAATATTTTCAAAACCCATATCTTCTATATATTTTATAGCCTCAATTAGGCCTATCACTCCACCAACATTTGGTGTACCCGCCTCAAATTTGAGGGGAGCTTTTGCAAAAGTTGACTCATTTTCATAAACATATTCTATCATATCACCGCCTAGATTAAAAGGTTTCATCGCCTCTAGGAGGTCATATTTACCATAAAGAACCCCTATTCCCATTGGAGCGTACATTTTATGTCCAGAAAAAACCAAAAAGTCGCAGTCTAGGTCTGTCACATCAATTTTTTTGTGGGCAATGATTTGGGCAGCGTCAACTATAGTTCTAGCTCCAACCTCTTTAGCCCAGGCGATTATCTTTTTGACATCTACAATCTCGCCTGTCACATTTGATGCAGCTGTGATTGAAACTATTTTTGTTTTTTCATTTATTTTTGACTTTATATCATCATAGTCTAGGCTCATATCCTCATTTAGATAAGCAAAAACTAGCTTGGCCCCAGTGGCCTTTGCCACCATCTGCCAAGGAACGAGGTTAGCATGGTGTTCTAAGATTGTAATTAGGATCTCATCGCCAGGCTTTAGATTGTCTAGGCCATAAGAATAGGCTAAGAGATTTAGGGCCTCTGTTGTAGTTTTTGTGTAGACTATTTCATTTCTTGATTTTGCATTTATAAAGTTTTTTATAACTTCTCTGCCATTTTCATAGGCCTCTGTAGCCACCCATGATAGGTAGTGGGCACCCCTGTGAGGGTTGGCATTTTTATATCTATAATAAGAGTCTACCGCGTCTATAACACAATTTGGTTTTTGACTTGTAGCTGCTGTATCTAAATATATTACTTCCTTGCCTACCTTTTCTTTATCTAGATAGGAAAAGTCTTTTCTTATTTTTTCTATATTCATGATTTTGACCTTGTGTTTAGTTTATGAACTTGGTCTTTGATTTTATTTTTTAGGTCCTCATCTTCGATTTTATCTAGGGCCCTAGCAAAATTTGCCTCAAGCATCATTGCTTCGGCTTGTTTTTTAGAAAAACCACGGCTCATGATATAAAATAGCATATCTCTATTCATCCTACCGACGCTTGCAGCGTGCTTTCCTGCTACTTCTTTTTCCTCATTTAAAAGGACTGGTGCAGACTTGTTTATAACAGATTTGGATAGCATCATAGAATAATCACCGATCTTGCCATCCGCCTTTTTGCAACCACGTCTGAGGTCCACTATGCCCTTGAAGTTTTTTTCTGCCTTATCTTTTAGGGCGCCCTCAAAATGGGCATCTGAGTCTGTGTTTGTGCCAAAATGTTCATTGACAGCCATCAAATCTAGGTATTCTTCTTTTGATTTAAAATATACTCCGTTTTGTATGACTTTTGACTCGTCACCCCTGAGTATATTTTTGATATTGACCATAGATTTTTCTGCTCCGATTTCTACATAAGAAATCTCAAGCTCTGCCCTATCAGCCAAACGAGTCGCAATAGCATTTAGATTTGTAGAATTTTCTGAAAGATTTACTACAACTATGAGCTTAACCTTGGAGTCTTTTTCTAAATTGACCCTTATTTGGGAGTTTATAAAAAACTTATCTGTCCCATCGTCAGCAAAATTTACCAAAAATGATGATTTTGTATTTGCTCTAGCATTTATATCTATGGCTGAAACTAGGATATTATTATCCTTATCCATCTTTAGATTCATAGTTTCTGTATCTTTATCTTCTTTTATATCAAAGCTTAGGTAGTGGTTTCTAAAGTCTTTGTTTTCTTTTTCTATAGCTTCTCCTAGGCCGTAGGTTTCACCATCAAAAGCCTCTTCAAGCTCTTTTATAGGGTTTTGATTTACCTGGTCTTTATAAGGCTTTTTTTCTATCTCGACTAGGTCGTAGTCTGCATTATTTAGACCAATGTATGCCCAGGTTGGCATTCTCATTTGATTTATCTTTGCCATCAGCCGTTTGCTCCTTCCAATTCCATATCGATTAGGTTGTTCATCTCAACTGCATATTCAAGAGGCAAAAGTTTGGAAACTGGTTCTGCAAACCCTCTTACAATCATTGATTTGGCTTCATCTTCTGGGATACCCCTGCTCATTAGATAAAAGACTTGGCTTTGGTCGATAGAACCGATTTTAGCCTCGTGACCGCAGTCTACATCATCATTTCTTATATCTAGAACTGGGATTGTATCTGATTGAGATCCTTCTGATATCATGAGGTTTTCACAATCAACAGTTGACTTTGATCCAGCTGAGTTTGCTCTCATCTCTACTAGGGAACGGGTCATGGACTTGCCATTGCCTGCTGTGATTGATTTTGTAAGGGCTGTAGAATATGTCTCTGGCGCAAGGTGGATCATTGTACAACCATTGTCTATATATTGTCCGTCACCAGCAAAGGTGATGCCTGTATATTCTGCACTAGCACCCTTGCCTGCAAGTACACTTGTTGGATAAAGCATGGATACCTTTGAACCAAAAGATCCTGATACCCAAATCATCTTGCCGCCTTCTTGGACTATGGCTCTTTTTGTATTTAAGTTGTACATATTTCTTGACCAGTTTTCTATGGTAGAAAATCTGACTTCGGCGTTTTTGCCAACAAAAATCTCAACTGATCCTGCGTGGAGGTTGACTACGTTATATCTTGGGGCAGAACATCCTTCTATGAAATGCACCCTAGAATTATCCTCAGCTATGATCATTGTGTGCTCAAATTGGCCAGCTCCTGGAGCATTTAGCCTGTAGTATGATTGGAGTGGAATATCAACCTTGACTCCCTCTGGTACATAGATCAAAGATCCACCTGACCAAACAGCTCCGTGTAGGGCTGCATACTTGTGTAGTGTTGGTGGGATTGCCTTTTGGAAATATTTTTTAACCAAATCTTCGTGTTCTCTAATAGCTGATGTGAAGTCCATAAAGATAACACCCTGGTCTTCCAAATGTTTTTGGATAGAGTGGTAGACTTCCTCACTATCGTATTGGGCTCCAACTCCTGCTAGGGACTCTTGCTCAGCTTGTGGGATACCTAGCCTATCAAAAGTATCTTTTATATCATCTGGTAGGGCTTCCCATGTGGATTTTTTGTCTGTTGGTGGTTTGACATAGGTTGTGATATCTCTCATGTCTAGCTCTGATAGGTCTGGTCCCCAAGATGGATTGTCTATTTTTTCATAAAGCTCAAGGGATTTGAGCCTTCTTTTCCTCATCCAATCTGGTTCGTTTTTCTTATCAGATATTTCATTGACTATATCAGCATTGATACCTTTTTCTGTTATATCTGAATATAAAAATTCATTAAAGAAATCATAGTAACCACGGTCTATGTCCTTTAATTGTTCTTCTATGTTGATTTCTTTCATATTACACCCATTCGTATCCTTCTTCTTCGATCTTATCCATCAGATCATCTCCGCCTGAGTATTTTATCTTGCCATCTTTTAGGATGTGAACATAGTCAGCCTTGATATTTGCTAAAATCTCCCTGTGGTGGGTGATTAGGATAACTGATTTTTCTCCATCCAAAAAGTCTTCTATACCCTTTGATACGATCCTAACCGCATCGACATCCAAACCTGAGTCTGTCTCATCTAGTAGGGCAAGCTTTGGATTTAGCATTTGCATTTGTAGGATTTCTGATTTTTTTCTTTCACCACCAGAAAAACCAACATTTACATACCTATTTGCATAGGAAGAATCTAATTTTAGGTCTTCCATTTCTTTTTGTAGCTTTTTGTTAAAAGCTAGGATTTTTGGTTTTGATCCTGTGATTTGCTCTTCTGATATCCTTAGAAAATCAGAAAGTTTGACCCCTGGGATCTCATCTGGGTGTTGGAAAGACATGAAAATACCTAGTCTTGCTCTCTTATCTACTGATAAGTCTGTGATATCCTCGCCTTCAAAAAAGATCTTTCCTTCTTTTATTTCATAGATAGGATTGGCCATAATAGCGTTCATAAGTGTTGACTTACCAGAGCCATTAGCACCCATAACTACGTGGACTTCGCCCTTGCCTACTTTTAGGTCTATGCCTTTTAATATATCCTTATCCCCAGCTGATACATGGAGATTTTCTATCTTTAATAATTCGCTCATTATCTACCTCTTTTTCTATTTTTTTTGCTCTTTTTAAATCATACCATTTTACTAGGCATTATCAATAAATCCTAGGTTAGAATGACTAAATGACCACAAAAAAACGAGTCAATGACTCGCAATTTTTTCTAGTACTCGCTAAGTTTATTTTCTACTAGGTCTATAAGTGATTTGACAGCTTCTTCTTCACTATCGCCTTCAGCTCTAATTATTATTTCATCGCTTTTAGAAGCACTCATGCTCAGAACCGACATGATAGACTTAGCATTGTATGCCCTGCCAGCTTTTATAACTGTTATATCACAAGGAAACTGAACAGCTTGTCTTATGAAGATGGATGCTGGTCTAGCATGTAAGCCAATTTCATTAGAAAGTGTTACTTTTTGTTCGTACATAGGGCCTCCTTTGTTAAAAATTTATTATCTACCATAAATCCTACTTTATTTTTAAAAATTTGCAAACGATTTTTTAGTAAAATTTAATGTATATATTCGATAATACTAAATATTTTTTCATTGTAAACAATTTTTAACAATATCTTTCACCGCATTATTTTATATGGTTAGTATTAATCAAAGGTCTAAAACTTCAAAAAAAAGTCCAAGATAAGATATCTTATCTCGGACTTTTTTTAAATTAGATTCTTTCTAGTAGTTCTACTAAAAACTTGTAGTTGTTGTCAATTGATTTGATGTTTACTCTTTCTTCTGGGCTGTGGGCTCCCTCTATCTCTGGACCAAAAGAGATCATTTGTGTATCTTTTAGGGTCTTTTTGAATAGTCCACATTCTAGGCCGCCATGGGTTGTGGCTACTAGCATATCATCTCCGTGGACATCTTTCCAAACATCACAGGCAAGGTCTAAAAGTCTGCTATCTTCTCTTTGCCAGCCTGAGTATTCGCTTGTAATTTCTGCCCTAGCCCCAAAGCTTTCTACGATTTCCTTAGAAATATTTGCCTTGTAGAATTTTTGTGAGTCTATTTCTGACCTAAACATAGAAGAAATCCAGATTGTTTCTTCCCTATTTTCTACTAGGCCAAGGTTTGAAGATGTGACTATAGAATCTCCTATCTTTTTATATAGGCCATCAGGTATTACAAAAAGTAGGTCTATTATTCTCTTTGATAGGTCCTTGGTCAAGACTTCACCGTCAAAGTCTGCTTTTTCTACCCCTATCTCGCCTTTTGGATCAACATCCTTGTACTCATTTTGGACTTCTTTGATTTTCTCTTCTATAGTTTTTATAGCCTCATCCCTCTTTGGAACAGCTACTATAGCATAGGCAGAAGATGCTATTGCATTTCTCTTTACTCCGCCGTTTATATCCCCAATTTGCAATCCGTCGATGCCTTCTAGGAGCCTTGCCAAGGTTTTGTTGGCATTTAGTCTAAATTTATCAATTTCCATACCTGAGTGGCCACCGGCAAAGCCCTTTAGGGATACTTTTATAAAATCACCATTAGCTTTCTCGTATTCTTTGTCAAAATTTATCTCAAGGTCAAGACCACCAGCACAGCCTACTGTGACTATGCCTTCTTCTTCTGAGTCTATATTTACAAGGTATTTGCCTGTGATTTGTGATAGGTCAAGCTTTCCTGCTCCGCCCATTGATGTTTCTTCTTCGGTTGTGATTATGGCTTCGATTGGCCCGTGTTTTAGGCTATCATCATCTAAAACAGCCATGATAAAGGCGACCCCTATACCATCATCTGCCCCAAGTGTTGTCCCATCAGCTGTGATCCAGCCATCTTTTTCTATTAGCTTTATAGGATCTTTCTTAAAATCATGGTCAGATCCTTCGACTTTGACACAAACCATATCCATATGGCCTTGGAGGGCTACAGTATCATGGTCTTCATAGCCTTTTGATGCTGGCTTTCTGATGATGACATTTAGGGCCTCATCTTGGGTCACTTCTAGATTTCTATCCTTGGCGAATTTGACCAAAAAATCTGAAACTTCTTTTTCATTGCCTGATTCTCTTGGAATCTCAGCCAATTGTCCAAAATATTTTAAAACTTGATCAGCGTATTTCATTTTTATCCTTCCTATACTTACTTATCATTTGGTTTTTGGCCCTGATATTTTCATCAAAATCCCTATAATAATCTCTGAGATTTTTGCTATTTCTGTATTTGTCCCCATTTGTGAGTTTGGAATTAGCATTCATACCCAGGCCAATTATATTTGATAATTCTTCATTTATAATTATATTATACCTCTGGCCAGTATTATTTCTTTGATAGGCGACATTTTCCAGATTTGAAAGTATATTTTTTTGCCTATAGAGATAATAGGCCTTGTAATCATATTTGTCCGTAAAATCTCCTATCATACGAGATATTTTAATCCCCTCATCTATCATTCCTTTTTTATTTGTCTCCTTGTATTTAGACCCAGATTTGATAGCTAGGGCGTGGAAGGTGATATTATCTGGGAGGAGTTTTTCTAATAAATCAAAATTTTTGGCAAAAAGATCTGAATCTTCACCCACAAGACCTATTATAAAATCCATATTTACAATAAGGCCCAAAGACTTTGCATAGGTGTAAAGTTCTAGGAAATGATCCATATCTATATCCCTATTTAGCCTGGTCAAAATATCCCTATTGAAGGTCTGGGGATTTAGGGAAATCCTCGAAACCCCACCAGCTTTTAGGATATCAAGTTTATCTTTATCAAGGGTGTCTTCCCTGCCAGCCTCAAAGGTTAGCTCTTTGTAGGTGAATTTTTCATTTATGGCTCCAAGAATACTTTTTATGTCAGTCCCGCTTAGGAAAGACGGAGTCCCACCTCCTACATAGACCGCATCAAGATTTTTTGGCAAATCTATTTGATCGATCTCTTTTAAAAGATAAGTCACATAGACACTCCTGTCATGGTGGGGTCCAATCAAGGTCGGGTAGGAGCAATAATCACACCTGGTCGGACAAAAAGGGATGTTTATATAAAGGCTAAAGGCATCAGGAGGAAAATCAAACTTTTCTTGCTCACACCTCACATCAGACAAGAGCCTTAGCTTCTCATCGCTGACCTTATATTTTTCTTTTATCTGAGCAAGGTCCATATTTTTTAGAAGTTTTGAAGGCTTGGACCCGGTGAGCATCCCCCAGGGAGAATTATAGCCAGTAAATTCCTCCAAAACCTCATACAAAATAGACTTTAATCCTGCTGATCCCTCATAAGAATAATTTTTTTGACCAAAAGAAAGATAGGACTCATAAATTTTTATATGAGCCTCATCTTTTTTTCCTACAAAGTCAAAATCCTCCTGGTCATAAAAAATATTTAGGATATCATATACAATTTTTCTTTTATTTTCATTTTCTATATAGATTTTCATAGAAAAACTATACTTAAATTTTATAAAACTTCTTCAGCAACCTCTCTTAGGAGGGCAATTTTTTTCCACTGGTCTTCTTCTGATATGAGGTTACCCTCTTCTGTTGATGAAAACCCACATTGTGGGGATATGCAGAGGTCTTTTATGTCCTTGTATTTGCTTGCTTCTTTTATCCTTTTTATAAGCTCATCCTTATCTTCAAGATCGCCAGTCTTGCTGGTAACTATACCTAGGACTGCCTTTTTGCCTGCTGGTATCTTCTCCAACGCCTTGAAATCTCCACTTCTTTCATCATCATATTCTAAGAAAAACCCATCTATGTCTTCTTTGGCAAAAACATAATCTGCTACATCATCATAGGATCCTTGGTATAGCCAGTGGCTCATAAAATTGCCCCTACAGATATGGGTTAAGATCTGTAAATCCTCTGGAGCATTCTTATAAATTTTATTGTTATAGTCTAAAAACTCACTCCTAAGCTGGTCTAGGCTCTTGCCAGTGCCTTCATATTTTTTTCTATAATTCTCATCCACAGTTCCTATCCAGCTGACATCATCAAATTGCAAGACCCTGCCGCCGATTTTATAAAATTCACCGACAAATTCTATATAGGCCTTTACAAGGTCGTCTAGAAAGTCATTTGTAGACTCATAGACATCTTCTATGCCTATAGTCGAATAAATAGACTGGGATAAAAATACTGCTATGGCTGGGATTGTAAGCTTTGGTATAAAGTACTCTTCCCTAAATTCTTGCAAGAATTTAAAATGATCCAAGAAAGGATGGTTTTTAGCAGAAAGCTTGCCTACGACTTTGATCTCTTCTTTTCTGAGGGTTTTGCCATTGAAATTAAAGGAGTGATCCTTGTCAATGTGTCTTTCTAGGCCTTCAAAACCCCACCAAAAATCAAAATGCCACCAAGATCTCCTAAACTCACCATCAGTATAAAACCTTAGGCCTGCTGCTTTTTCCTTTTCTACGAGATCTCTTATAGCCTCATCTTCTACTTTTTTTAGTTCATCCTCACTGATCTTTCCTGCCTCAAAGTCGGCCCTAGCCTTTTTTAGGGATTCTGGTCTTAGAAATGATCCTACGATATCAAATTTGTATGGTGCTTTTATTGTCATAATTTTCTCCTTTTTATTTTTTTGCGACATCTATCAATAACAAGAATAGTACCGATCTCTGCCATTGTAATTAGGAGTATGACTAATTATTTTTCAATAAAAAAAGTCCTTTGTTGACTAATAGTCATACAAAGGACGAAAAATTCCGCGTTACCACCTTAATTGCAAAATGCCAGCTTTGGGTACATATAATACCTTATCTCTGTAAGGGGAGATCCCCGAAAGCTTTAAATATCAAGCTTTCCCATCAGAGGCCATGTTCATCTTTTTCCTTCCTTACCATTCTCATCAACCATGGTTTTTCTGTAAAGGCTATCCAAAGACTACTCTTCTCTTCGTTTGGTTTTCTTGTTGGTTTATATAATATCACCGTATTTTATGATTGTCAAATTTTTTTATATAAAATATTTTTACTTTCTAGACAAAAAGTCCAAAGCCCAAGGCCTATCGACCATATAAGAAATTTCTTTTCCTAGTTTGTCTTTGTAGCTTTCTTTTACTGTGTCATACAAAAAGTCAGAAAAATCTACTTTTACGCCTACATTTAGCTCTGTCACTAGGGCAAAAGATTTATCATCTGTAAATGTAAAACTTTTTATTTGGTCAGCCTTGTAGGCAAAGTCCTCGCTTTCTAGAAGAAAAACCTTCATCAGCTCTACCACCCTATCATCAAGGCCCGCCTTAAAAATAGCTATCTTTTCTCTGACCTGGTCATAGTTGTAGGTGATCCTGACCTTGTGTTTATAAAGCTCATCTTTTCTTGCCTTATCCAAAAATCCTAGGGATGTAGAAAAGGCTAATCTTGCCTTTTTTTCTACGAATTCTGGATCATTTACTATCATAAACTCGTCTATCTCATCTGTGTAGGCAAAACGATAATTTAGGATAAATTCGCTGCCACAAGATGGACAAGTCAATAGTCCAAAATTTTCCGAAAATTTCTTATCATCATTTGCATGGGCAAATATTGCTGTAGGCAGGGTCTTTTCAAAGTGGTGATCGCACTTTGGACACCTGATAGCAAATATTTTTTGTCTTTTTTCCATCCTAACCTTCTTTCATTTTGAGTCTACTTTATATCTACCCAAAAACCAGGTTTAATCCTCAAATTTTACAGCCTTTAATAAAGGGATAGCTATGATTGTAGCTACAATTATAGAAATGACAGCATTTATCATAGAAACTGTTCCTTTTTGGATGATCTCTGCCATTGTTGCCTGCATTGTAAATTCCATAATATACCTATTTTTGATAAAAGTTTTTAATAGATATAAAAATACATAGGTTATCTGGCCTAAAAAAGATGCTAGGACAAGACGAGGTATGCTTATTTTTTCCTTGCTTCTTTTGTAAACTAGACCTGCTACAAAGGCCATGGCAAATTTTGTTATAAATGTAATCGGTGCACTTGTAAAATAAACTGGATCAAAAAGATCAAAAAGTGCAGAACCGACTCCTGCTGCGACTCCTCCAAAAACAGGGCCCATCAAAAGTCCTGATAAAAGACAAAATACATTGCCTAAATGAAATCTAGTCTGACCCAATGGGGTTACTATTGGGATTTGGAAAAATCTAGAAAATATGTAGACTAGGGCTGTAAAAAGTGCCATAAATACCATTTTTTGTGTTGTTAATTTTTTCATTTTTCCTCCATTTGTGATAATAAAACATTCCATCTTACTATACCATAAGAAAAATCACATCAAAATAAGATAGTCTATATTTATGAAAAGGTCTTTGTTTCCAATAAAAGAAGCTGCCTGGGGCAGCTTGAAAACATAGGGAAAAAAATGAATTTATTCCAACCCTCGGCAGCTTCCTTTATAGCCTATTGACTTGGCTGGGATTTTTTGCCGATTGCTTTTAATCTATTTTCTATTATTTCTTTTTTTCTATTATATTCATGGAGTATAAGTGAAATTGTAACAACAGCATAGGAAATAAAGGTCCTCAAATACTCTCCAACCATAGCATCTCCTGTTATGGCTTTGCCTGCTAGAGGCATGATGATAAACATCAAGTGGAAAAGCCCTGTCCCTATTATAGCATTGACAATAGAGGCCTTTACTATAGAGGCTCCTCCTACAAGTAGGGCAGCTGCTGCATATAAGGCTGCCTGGTCAAGACCAGCATAGGTTGCAAGTGTACCTATATTTTGTAGGTATATAAGCTGGCCAAAGGCTGCCAAAACTGTTGAGTAAACTATGGATTTGACCCTGATCTTATCAGAGTTAAGTCCTGCGTTATTGGCTACCTCTTGGTCAAGACCTACTGATCTCATGTTTTGACCAAGCTTGGTCTTTTTGAAATATGTTATAAACAAACACAAAAGTCCAATTATTATTATGGTCAAAACTGGTATATCAAATTTGATTTGGTCATTGCCAATAGGGATTTGGATCCTATATTTTAGAGCATTGTCTAGGGCTCCTGCTGTCTCTAGGGTGATTGAGTTTTTGATACCAACACCTGATGATAAGAGCATAGACTTATCCCTAATTGGTATTATCGGTCCTGTAAAAAACAGAATAAAGAGCATATAAACACCGAGCATAAAAAATGAAAGCATCATAGATGTGATCATCTCTCGGCCCTTGGCTCTGTTTAGGACATTACCAGAAAATATACCCAATAAAATCGCAATTGGTATGGCAATTAGGGCTGCAACTCCTATACCAGCTATACCTGTAAAACCAAGGTCTTGGGAAAATATCAGTCCGACTTGGGCAGCCATTGCTCCAAGTGGAATACCAAAGTTGATTCCCATACCGGCTATGATTGGGATTATAAGGCTTAGAACCAAAAAGGTATTTCTAACAAGCCTATTGGCAAGCTCACTTGTTATAAATCCAAGCTGAGCATCACTTACTATAAAGCCTACAAGGCAGATGACCAAAAAGATTATTGGTACTAGGTGTCTAGTAGATATTTTTTTCTTAGTCATTGTCTATCCTCCTTGTTAGGGCGTAAACTATCATTCCGTTTGTAACTATTAGCCTGATGACTTCTGATACGTCTATAGACAAGAGTCCGTTTATGACAGTTGGGGTTAGGGTTATGATTCCTTGAAATAAAAGTGTACCTATTATAACATGGCTGATTTTAGCCTTGTTTAGGGTAGCTCCTCCTATGAGGATTGATGCTACAGTTTGGAAGGTAAAGGCCTGTGGTGCTTGGTAAAGCTGGATAAAACCATAAGACTGTTGGTAGACTATGATACCCACTGCTGCTATACAGGTAGATAAAATAACTGCCCTTAGTCTAACTTTTTTGATATTTATACCACTTGCCTTTGCGTATTCGTAGTTTGATCCAACAACCGACATGGCTGTACCTGTTTTTGACCTAAATAAAGCGTAGATCATAAAGGCCATGAGGACAAAAAACAGAAGCATACCTACAGGTATTGTTAACCCAAAAATAGAAAATGATAAAAAGTTAGAAAGTTTACCAACTGATTTTAAAGAACCTGTTGCCGTCTCTATATTTTTCATCCAATAATCTACAACTGGAATCTGCTGACGAAGGCCCTTGCCCCCGTAGGATAAAACTGATACTGGGTTTTTAAATGGCAAAAATAGGTACAAGATACACATAAAGGCTGTAAAAGAATAACCTACATATGTAGCTATAAGCATCTCATCGCCTATTATTTTATTTAAAAGTATGCCATAGATATAGCCAAATGCGATCCCTATTAGGATACCTACAAACATGGCTACAAAAATACCTGCAAAACCATGTAAGTTAAACTCCAAAGAGATAACTGCCCCAAGGATACCTGCTACTATACCAATTGGTATACCAAAGTTAAGTCCACAACCTGCTTCTATCATAGGTACTAGGGATAGGACAAGGATTGAAAACATACCAAACCTAGCAAGGACATTTTCTATTGAGCTTTTTACACTTATACCAGCAAAGGGAGCTGCTATAAATAGGGCTAACAAAAATAATCCAATGATAAATCTTGCTATACCGATTTTATTTACGGATTCTCTAATTTTCTCCATTTGTTAGCTCCTCTCCACTCATCAAAAGTCCAAAGTCCTCTACGCTGGTATTTGCATCTAGGATTCCTGCGATTTTTCCCTCACAGACTACTCCTATCCTGTCGCATACTGACTGCAATTCTTCTAGCTCAGATGATATCATGACTATTGTAGTATTGTTTTCTCTATTAGATTTTTTTAGGGAATCTAGCACCAATCTCTTAGCTCCTATATCTATCCCCCTAGTTGGCTCAGATACAAATAAAAGCTCTGGCTCCATGCTAAAGGCCTTGGCCAGGCAAACTTTTTGCTGGTTACCACCTGAGAGCTTGCCGACAAGCTCATTTGGTCCCTGGCATTTTATGGCAAGACTGTCTATATATTTGTTGGCGTTGGCTGTGATAGCCTCCTCGTCTCTAAATTTGAAGGCTAGGATTTTTTTGATAAATTTATCAAAAACCTCCATGGCATTGAAGGCTATATTTAGACCAATATCCTCTGCCATTAGAAGTCCAACCCCTCGCCTATCCTCAGATACAAAGGCGATTTTTCTTTTTAGGATTGACTGGGTATCTGATAACTTCAAATCCTCTCCGTTAAAAACTGCCTTGCCCTCTACTGGATAAGTGCCGAGGATTCCATTTGCTATACCAAGCTTGCCTTGACCAGCGAGACCTGCTAGTCCAAAGATCTCGCCCCTTCTGACATCAAAACTTGCATCATAGACCATCTCTCCTGGCATTTCTACATAAAGATTTTCTACGCTAAAGATGATATCCTCATCGTCGATTTTTCTTTTATCATCGTCCTTGTAGGCTTCTCTTTTGCTCTTGCCCATCATCCAAGAAGCGATTTGTTTTATAGTAAGGCCCTCAGAAGATCTATTTTCTACAATTTCCCCGTCTCTTAGGACTACAACCTTATTACAAAGTTCTAGGACTTCCCTGAGCCTATGGGAGATAAAAACAATCCCTATACCTTTACTAGCAAGATTTTTTAGGGATGCAATTAGGATATCAGCCTCAGTTTCTGTTAGAACTGCTGTTGGCTCATCCATTATTAGAAGTTTTACATCTTCTCTTTTTATTTCCCTGGCTATTTCTATAAATTGTTTGTGGCCTACTGGTAGTTCGCTGACATACTCATTTGGATCTAGGTCCACACCCAAAATATCTAGGGCCTTTTTGCTATCATTAATATTGGCCTGTCTGTCTATAAGGTCATAGTTTTTGCCAACAACTTTTGATATAGGAGTTTTTTTGCACTCCTCCATATTCAAAGTTATATTTTCAGCAACTGTAAAACCTGGTATGAGTGAAAACTCCTGATGGACCATGCCAATACCTGCCTTTAGGGCATCAGTTGGATTTTTAAAATCTATTGTTTTGCCATCAAGGATAATCTCTCCCTCATAGCCTCCAGTTTCTTTTATAAACTCCATACCAAAAATGATATTCATAAGGGTAGATTTGCCGGCCCCGTTTTCTCCAACAAGGCCTACAATCTCGCCCTGGTCTATGGTGAAATTTACATCTTTTAATACTTTATTTTGACCAAAGCTTTTGCCCAGGCCCTTTATTTCCATTAACATCTCTGACTCTTTTCTTATATCAAGCAAGAGCCTAAGATAAAGCCTGGCCCTATCTTAGGCAAAAATCTTACTCGAATTTTCCTTCTGATTCTTTTTGTTTTTCTATAATTTCATCTACGTTTACGTTGATCTTTCTGTATTTGTCGTCAACTTTTTCTTCTGTCATGCCTAGGTAGCCTTTGCCAAATACATAAGTATCTTGGGCAACTAGGGCGTAGTTTCCTAGTTCTTCGCCGTTTTCCATGTTGATCATCTTAGATACAACCCATTTAGCGCCAGCAGTTTCACCTTCAAAGGCTTTTTTGATGTCATCTGGATTTGTCATCTCAGCCTTGCCGTTTAGGACGTCTACTACTAAATCAACTGCTGCAAGTGTGCTTGTATAACCAAGTGAGTATGCCCATGTACCCATCCTATCCTTGCCGCCTTTTTCTATAACAACTTCTTCAACTCTCTTTAGGATTGCTGGCCAATCGCCTGCTATATCATCTAGTCCTATAGAAAATGCTGATGGATAACCCATGATTGGACTTGGAAGGTCTGGTTCAACAAAGATTGCACCGCCTGCTGCAACTCCTCTTAGAAGTGGCTCTGTTAGAGCATCATTTGTTGTAAAGAAGGCTGTATCCTTGCCATATTTTTCTATCCATGGTCCTATATTTTCTGCTAGGTATTGTTGGGCACCTGGTGTACCAATATCTGTTGTTGGGTCTGGTGCGTTTAGGGAAATAAATTCCATACCCAAATCCTTGCAGGCTTCTTCCATGATGGCACGTCTTATAGCTAGGGTTTCTATAGCCATGTGTCTTGGGAAGGTAATGTGAGCAAATTTTTTAGCTCCCATTTTTTGAGCTGCCTTGATCATCCTGTAGCCCCTAGAAATATTATCAACATCTACTACTAGGTCAGCGACACCAGATGTCATTAGGATATCTTCTTGAGGTGTCAAATCTACTAGGATAATGTCAGGTCTAGATTTTCTAATCTCTGTAAAGGCTGCTGTTGTACCAGGTACTGATTGGTTAACAATTATAGCCTTCATAAGTGGGTCATCAGCCATAGCTTTGATTTTAGAAATAGTTGTTTCTATCTCTGCCTCAAACCTATCTGGATATGTATCGTGAACAATAACGCCACCCTCAGATGCCTTGCCATATTTTGCTATAGCTGCCTCTGCACCACGGATCTCATCTTCACCTTGGGTTACTGTAGAGGTGACAAGACCAATGTGGAAGTCCTCTCCTTCTTTGAGCTGTTCAAACTGTGCTTTGTTAGCAACTTTTTCTACATTTGCCTCTTCTTTGCTATCAGCTGTATCACTTGACTCAGCTTGTTTGCTATCCTGTCCTTTAGGATTTTCTTCTACCTTTTGACATCCGACTATAGATAAAAATACAAATACTAATAAAAATAGTGATGTCATTTTTCTCATTATCGATTTCATATATTACTCCTTTATCATATTATAGTGACAATTATATACCCTTTCCCATACTTTGTCAATTATATTTATAATTATTTTGTTTCTACATAATAATACAGCGATAACAAGTATCAGTAGTAAAGATAAATCAAAATAAAAAATCCCGATAAATAACATATTATCGGGATTTTTCTATTCTTTTTTTAAGTTCAAAATGTCCATAATTTAAAATTATAGCCGACAAGACCCCTATGAGAGTGTCCATTACCCTGCTTGATGCAAAGTCTAGGGGGATGCCTCCTGGATCTTTGGAGTGATTTATAGTTATAGACAAAAATACAATTGCGGCTATGGATACGGCACTTTTCCTATTAACATTTGCCATCACCCATATTATGAAGGTAACTACTAGGGCTATTAGAAAATAATCTAAAAAAACTGGGATGGACCCGTCAGGGACTATGACAAGATAGATCAGACCCATCAAACCGCCAAAAATTGTCCCTATGACCCTATTTACCCCCACAGAAAAACTATCATCTACATTTTGCTGCATAGAGATAATAGCAGCTATGGCAGAGTAAAAAGGAAGTCCTCCTCCTGGTCTTAGATGAGAGATGACCATAGAAATCATGACAGCAAGCCCTGTTTTTATTATCCTAAGTCCTGGTTTTTTCATCCTAAGGCCCGGCTTTTTCATCCTAACTTTCCTTTGAAATATTCATAGAAACTATCTTCGTTGACCTTGTTGACCAAATAGCCTTGGATTTTTTTGTTTGTTTTTCTAATCTCTTTTTCTTCCTTGTCTAATTCTAGGGCTGCTTCCTCAAAGATAAAGGCCTCCGGGCTTTCTAATAAATACAAAAGCATAGGAGATATTAGACTTTTTTCATCAGAATCCTTGTAATATTTGCAAATCTCCCCTAGGGACTGGTTGTTTCTAAAGATTTCTTCCAAATCGCTATCTACCAGGGCAAAAGAATCTATAAACTTTTTATCAATTATAAAAAGTTCTACGCCAGAAGATAAGATTGTATCTAGGTCCTCAATTTGATCATCATCCATTGTTTTTATATCACCAAGGTATAAAAATATATGGTCAATGAAGTCTACAAAATCATCATAGGCCCTGATAGCCTTGGCAATATTTGATAAATCACCGCTTGCGATTATATCTAGCCTACCACAATCAGAGGCTATTTCATAGAGATTTTCAAAAGCGTCTATGTCTTCTACATAGTCCTTGCGACTTTTAAAAATCGCCTTATCTTTTTGGCTTTTCCTATCATCTAAATTTTTTGCTACACTCAGGTAGAGGCCATTTTTATTTACCAGACCTAAAATATTTTCACTTGCCGCAGCTGATGACATAAAAGACCTATTTGCTGATAGGCCCACTAGCTCAAAATCAAAAGAATTTAGAGCCATTTGCAAAAAAAGCGCATCTGCCGAGCTAAAATTTGTATCTATATAAACAAAGGGTTTTTTGTACTCCATATTACCTTCTTTCTTAGCCTAATTATACTAAAAATTTCAAAGCTGAGTTTTTATTCTAGGTCCATAAAGCCTTTTTTGTATTTTTTAAGGCAAGCCCTAAAGCAGAGGCCTACCAAAATTAGGACAAGGACAATAGGTATTGCCATTGCCAAAACCATAGAATCAGTAAATTCTAAAAGGAAGACAAAGCATACCACAAGTAGGGCTACGGCTATTATTGATGCAAAATAGAATAAAAATGCCTTTATCCCTCCTGCTTGCTGGATCTCTTGGGGTTTAGTCCAATTTGTATTTATCATAAAGGTTCCAAAATACAAGCTGACAACTGATGCCAGTATGCAGGCGATCGTAAAACCTAAAAACAAGACTAGGGCATTTAGGATACCTATTTTTATAAATACCAAGGCAGCCAAGCTTATTATAAGATTGACCAAAGATCCTACTAGGACTGCTGAGCTAAGCCTTGCTAGCATATGACTTTTTGGATCTATAGGCAGGGTTTGGATCAGATAAAAGCTCTTACCCTCTCTTGATAGGGCCGAAGATCCTAGCCCCCCATTTATCCAAATCAAAAATCCCATGGCAAAGCCTATCCCAAAACAAATCAAAGGGAAATACCCACTTGCAAAAAAGTCTGGGTCTAAATCTCTCATGATCATCCTACCGTTTGATAAAGTCAAGACCACAAAGATTATGGCCATGGTTATTGGACCGGATAGGAAAACTATATTTGAAAATAGGGTTTTTAGATCTTTTTTTAGGATAGTTTTAAACTGACTAGAGGATTCTAGTTTTATATCTTTTTTCTTGCTCTCAACCTTTTTGCTTGTATCAAGGTGTTCATCAAAAACTGCCTCATAATAATACTTATCTGCTAGCTTGTAGGAGATAAAAATGAGCGCCCAAGCCAAGGCCTGGATTATCAAAGTATAAATTATCCTCTGACTGATTGGTCCTGTTAGGGATAGGCCAAAAAGTTTGGCATTGAAAAACACATTTGATACACTTGCCATCATGTCTTGGATCCTATCTTGTTCTAAAAATGGTTTTGTAGGCTCTCCCATACCAGCGCTCATGCCACCGCTAAAGGAAAAGTAATAAACTAGACCTATAATTGCAAAAAGTATGATATAGCCAATAGTTTTGACTAGTTTTGCATGCCTATTTACATTGGTAAACTTCTTCAAAAGCAAAAGCACAAGGGCTACCAAAGTATAGGCTATGGCTATAGTTGGGAAAAAATTTATTATCCCAAAAACTAGGGTCAAAGCATCAAAACCGCTTATGCCAAAATATATATATAGGCCAATGCCAAAAAATATAAAAAAGTCAAAAAAGCTAAGGATACCACCAAAAAGCTTACCCAAAAAGAGCTCGCCTTGACCCAGTGGCATGGTTTGGTAATTGGCTATGGCAGATTTGGTATAAAAATTGGACAAAATCTGATTAATATACATCAAAAATATCATCAGGGTCAAAACCATGGCAAAGCTTACAAAGTACATGTGATTTTGTCCCATAGCTACGAAAGCTGCTCCTAGGCCCTTAAAAACTCCTATATAGATATAGCCCAAAAAAACATAGGACCAAATTAGTAAAACCAACCTTCCCAAATAATTTTTTGGCATACCTGCCGGTTTCTTTTTTGGAAAGTAAGGGAAGAATGATTCCCACAAGGTGTATCTAGTAATTGTTTTTATATTAGACTTATTCATCAGTTAGCTCCAAGAAAATTGATTCTAGGGTTCCGTCCTTGTTGGCTATATGTTTGATCTCATCTAGGCTGCCTATGGCTATTAGCTTGCCCTTGTTTATTATCCCAATCCTGTCACAAAGCTCTTGGGCTACCTCCATAACGTGGGTGGAAAACATGATGCACTTACCAGCTTTTGCCCTATCTCTGAGGATTTCTTTGAGATTGTAGGCTGATTTGGCATCAAGACCTACCATTGGCTCATCAAGGATCAAAACTTGGGGATCGTGGATTAGGGCGCCGATTATGGCAAGCCTTTGGGCCATACCATGAGAATAAGTAGAAATCTGATCATTCATGGCATCTCTGATATCAAAAAATCCCAAATAATAATCAAGCCTTTCCTTCCTAGTCTGGGTGTCAATCCCATATATATCTGCAAGGAAATTTATGTATTCATTGCCCGAATAGTTTTCAAATAACTCTGGATTATCAGGCACATAGGAAAACTGCTTTTTGTATTCTATAGGATCATCCTCAATTGTTAGACCATTTATGGAAATCTCTCCCTTTGTTTTTGAGTTTATACCAACAATGGATTTGATAGTTGTAGATTTTCCAGCCCCATTAGGTCCCAAAAATCCAAAAATCTCACCATCTCTGGCCTCAAAGGATATATCATCAACAGCTCTTTTGTCTATGTTGTATTCTTTGGTAAAATTTTCTACTTTGATCATAAAATTCCTTTCTATTATAAATTATAAATATCTATTCCATTATACTCAAAGATAAAATTTTTATCTATGACAGGCTCTCACGAACTAAAATACCAAAAAGAAATATTTACACTCTTTTGATCAATTTTTTTAGGATCTGTAACATTGGTTACAGACAAGGCTTTTTATTTATCCTATAATATAACCATAGTTAAGATTAAAGCAAAAAAAGAAAAGAGGTTAATATGTTTTGTTATCAATGTCAAGAAACAGCAGGAAATAAAGGCTGCACCAAGGTCGGTGTATGCGGCAAAAATGAAGATGTGGCAAATCTTCAAGACCTTTTAATTTACACAACAAAGGGCCTTGCAGGACTCGTTATAAAAAAAGGCAAGGCTTGTGAGAAAGTTTACGATAGGATTTCAAACAACCTATTTATCACAATTACCAATGCCAATTTTGATGAAGAAGCAATCTTAGATGCTATTAAGAAAACAATGGCCTTTAAGGAAAAAATCATGGGCAAAATCGGTACAGAAGGTCTTTCTGATGTAGAAAAATACCTTTCATACGATGATGAGGAATTAAAAAGAAAGGCTATTGAAGTTGGAGTTTTAAATATTCTTAATGAAGACGAAAGAAGTTTAGTAGAACTTGTGACATACGGCCTAAAGGGCATGGCAGCCTACAACCACCACGCAAACGTCTTAGGCTACAGGGACGAAGAAGTAGATACTTTTATAGCAAAGGCACTTTCTCAAACAACTAAAAACGACAAAGAGATTAGCGATTTAATAAATCTTGTAATAGAAACAGGATCTCACGGTGTAAAGGCAATGGCCCTTTTAGATAAGGCCAACACTGAAACTTATGGCAATCCAGAAATTACAGAAGTAGACTTTTCTGCAGGCAAAAATCCAGGAATCCTAATTTCTGGCCACGACCTACATGATATGAAAATGCTCCTTGAACAAACAAAGGGAACAGGAATTGACGTCTACACCCACTCTGAGATGCTTCCTGCAAATTATTATCCAGAATTTAAAAAGTATGATAATTTCCACGGCAACTACGGCAATGCTTGGTGGAAACAAAACGAAGAATTCGAGAAATTCAACGGCCCAATCCTAATGACAACCAACTGTATTGTCCCACCAAAGAAAAATAACACCTATTTAGATAGGATGTTTACAACATCTAACGCAGGTTTCCCAGGTGCAAAACATATAGAAGCTGATGAAAATGGATACAAGGACTTCTCAGCAATAATTGAAATGGCAAAATCCTGCCAAGCACCAGAAAACCTTGAAGATATCAAAATTGTTGGAGGTTTTGCCCATAATCAAGTCCTAGCCCTTGCTGATAAGGTTATTGAGGAAGTAAAAGCTGGAAATATCAGGAAATTTTTCGTAATGGGAGGCTGTGACGGTAGAAGTACAAAAAGATCTTATTATACAGACTTTGCCCAAAATCTACCAGAAGATACAGTAATCCTAACAGCAGGCTGTGCAAAATACCGCTACAACAAGCTAGGTCTAGGTGACATAAATGGAATACCAAGAGTTCTTGATGCTGGTCAGTGCAACGATTCTTA
The DNA here is from genome assembly GCF_900128415.1 of Anaerococcus mediterraneensis. NCBI lineage: Bacteria > Bacillati > Bacillota > Tissierellia > Tissierellales > Peptoniphilaceae > Anaerococcus > Anaerococcus mediterraneensis. Next base: position 647,467 of record NZ_LT635772.1, on the reverse strand, counting down.
CTCCCTAGTTCAAATTGCCCTAGCCCTAAAAGATGCCTTTGAACTTGATGATATAAATGATTTGCCAATCGAATACAACATAGCTTGGTATGAGCAAAAGGCAGTCATAGTATTACTTGCCCTACTTTCACTTGGAGTTAAAAACATCCACCTAGGACCTACTCTTCCAGCATTTTTAAGCCCAACTGTAGTAGACTTTTTGGTAGAAAACTTTAACATCGCACCAAACACAACAGTAGAAGAAGACTTAGAAAAAATGATAGGCTAAAATACTTTTAAGCAATTTTCTTCTTTGTCATTCAGGCAAACCTATCTGCTCCAAGATCATTCAGACGAGAAGAGCGAGGATGAATCCTATGAATTAGGGATTTGACAAATTTAAAAATAATTTAAAAACAGTCGGCACAAAGTTGCCGGCTTTTTTCTTTGAAAATAAAGTATAATAGGACTCAGAAAGGAATTGCAAATGGATATTAGAGATATAAAAATTTTCAAAAACCTATCAGATGAAGACCTTTATCTTATAAGATCTAAGACAGAATTTATAGAAAAAACCTACTCCAAAGGCGAGTATGTTTTTAGGACAGGAGATAAAAGTGGAGACCTTTTCTATCTCATAGAAGGTAGTATCAATGTCTACCAAATCGATTACAAGGGCAAGAGATTTATCTTCCAAAACTTTTCCAAACCTACACTTTTCGGTGAAGTCTACTCCTACCTCGAAGAGCCCTTCGACTTCGACTCTGAGTGTAGAGAAGACTCAAAAATCCTAATCATAAAAGATTTTAGGAAAATATTCGAACCCCCATGCCCAGAAAGTTTCTTAAGCTCCTATATAAATTTCTTATCAAAAAAATGCCTTGCCCTATCAAAGAAAAACCAAATCACCTCCCAAGCAAGTCTAAGGCAAAAAATCGGTAAATACCTATTAGAAAACGAAAAAGATGACAAAGTAAAACTAACAATGAAAAGAGAAGACTTGGCCGATTATCTGAGCACAACCAGACCATCCCTTTCTAGAGAGCTATCAAAAATGGCTGATGAGGGGATAATAGAGCTCGGATCAGACTATATTAGGATAAAGAGAAAAGAAGACCTTGATATATAAAAAAAATTTTAAAACTAGAAAAAGTAAAAAAAATCTAGTATATAATATCCTAGGAAATTAAAAAAATAAAAAATCCCAAAAAGCTTTAAAACTTTTTGGGATTTTTTCTTATCCTATAGAATCAGAATAGTCTTTTAGTTTGCCTAGGGCTTGGTTTTCAATTTGTCTTATTCTCTCACGAGATAGGTCATAAATTGAACCTATTTGCTCTAGGGTTTTTGGTTTTTCGTTATCTAGACCGTACCTGTAGATTATGATTTGTTTTTCCCTGTCTGTAAGCTGGTCTAGGGCCTGCATGAGGAAATTTTCCATATCCTTTTCGAGGATTAGCATATCTACCGGAGTCGATTCGTCTCCTACCATGTCCATCAGCTCATCACCTGTTGAGTCTTCGCTATCTAGGTTGATATTTAGGGATGTGGAGTTGACTTGGTTTCTATTTATCAAAAATAGATCGTCGGCTTGTTTTTTGTTGATGCCTTCGTTTTCTAATATCCTGTAGATCTCCTCATCACTTGCTTCTGGATTTGCCTTTAGGATTTGTTTTAGTTTGTTTAGTTTTAGGTATTTGCCTGCTGGTATTCTGATTGTGTGACCTTCTTTATTTATAGCCTTTCTGATAGCCTTGTCTATCCACTTGTAGGCATAGGTTGTAAATTTATATCCTAGAGATAGGTCAAATTTTTCTGCAGCTCTGATCATGCCTAGCATACCTGATTGGACTAAGTCCTCTAAGTCTAGGTCGTTGCCGTGGGACCTAAAAAAGTATGAAGCACGGCTCCTAACAAGGCCTTGGTTTTTTTCTACCAGGGCAGATAGGGCGTTTTGATTGCCCATTTGAAACTGCTCTACTATCTCCTCGTTGTTTAGGTCTGAGAGTTTCATCATGTCTTTGCGTTTGATAGGAGCAAGGGATGTGTTTACTCCCTTTTTTGCACTTCCTATTAGATCATCATCAAAATCGTCATCATCATCGTCTTCTGAAATTATTTCGATTATTTCATCTCTCTGATCTTCTGGTAAAGACTCCAAAACTTCGACAAGCTCTTCGTCGGTCATATCTGCCGAGTCAAGGTAATCTTTTAGTTTTTCTATAATTTCTTTATCTTTTAAATTTATTTTATCCATATTATCACCCATTTGAATTTATTTACCAATTACCCATCAATCATCTAGTTCTAAATCTATCTGATCAAGTTTTCTTTTCAGCTCCTTGGATATGGGATAGGCCGAAAAATTTTCATTAAAATTAACTTGTTTTTTCTTCCTAATTTTTGCTCTCAGGCTATTTAGGTCACCTTTTAGCTCAAGGGCTGTCATCCTACTGGCTCCCTTTGTAAGGGCCATATTTTGCACCGCTCCATCATCTGTGACTACTGTCACATTGTGCCTGCGAGATATCCTTGCAAGCTCTCTTTCTATGTAGGTATCTGCAGTCTGAAATCTCTTGGTATAGACTATTTTCATAGAATATTTTTCCTCGATCGTTTCTTTTAGCCTATCAAGATTGTAGGCATCAAAAACAATCACGATTTTTTCTCCCGCTAGGACACCATATTCTGCCATCTCCTCTATGAGGGTATCCCTAGCCTGGGCTAGGTTGGTCCTTGATATGTCTTTTAGGTTGGACCATTTGTTTATGACATTGTATCCGTCTACAAAGGTTATATTCTTTTTATTCAAAGCCATTTTGTCTTAAAACCTCATACATAGCTATGGCACTGGCTACTGAAGCATTAAGACTATTTACAAAACCCTTCATAGGTATATTTATAAGTATATCACAATTCTCCCTTACAAGTCTAGATACTCCCTTGCCTTCGTTGCCTACGACTAGGGCGATTTTGCCTTTTAGGTCGGTCTTATTTATTGGACTATCAGCCTCTCCTGCCAAACCATAAACCCAAAATCCAGCTTTTTTTATCTCTTCTATGGATCTTGTAATATTTTTGACCATGATTATGTCGATATTATTTATGGCTCCAGCACTTGTCTTGTAAACTATGGGAGTGACTGATGCTGACCTTCTTTCTGGTATGATGACCCCATCAAAACCAAAAGATTCGGCACTTCTTATAATGGCACCAAGGTTGTGAGGATCTTCGATTTGGTCTAGGATTATCAGTCTTTTGTAATTTTCAAGGTCTGATAAGTCCTTGTATTTAAAGGATTCTGCCTCGATCATTACTCCTTGGTGGTTCATATCTATTTTATCAAAAAATCTCTTGTCTACAAAATTTATCTCTATATTTTTTTTAGATAACTTATCTATAATTTGGCCAATTATTTTTGAGTCTTGCTTTATAATATAGGCCCTGTAGATTTTAAGGCCAGCATCTATTGTATCTAAGACTGGTTTTCTCCCATAAATCTTTTCCATTAGCTTATCTCCCACTTGGTGCCTTCTCTGGTATCTTTGAGGATTATGCCCATTTCTTTAAGCTCATCTCTGATAGCATCAGCTTTTTTAAAGTCCTTGTCCTTTTTTGCTTGCTTTCTCTCTTCGATTTTTTCTTTTATAAAGTCTTCATCTACATCAGCTGATTTTTTTATTGGTCTTAGGCCTAAAACCTCGTAGAAATCCTTATAAAGATCCAAGGTTTTCTCGATTAGCTCCTTAGAAGAATCCTTGTCTAGATTTGTATTTATAAATTTGGCCATGTCAAATAAAACTGTTATAGCATCAGCTGTATTTAGGTCATCGCTCATGACTTCTATAAATCTATTTTTAAAAGCATCCAGATTTTCTATTAGGCTTTCTTCTTCTAAATTTAGGGCCCTATCCTCCCCGAGGTCCACGAGTTCCTCTAGCCTAAAGTAGGCATTGTTTAGCCTATCTAGGGAATTTTGGGCCTGGTTTATGATCTCTTTTGTGAAATTTATCGGCTGCCTATAAGAAGTTGTCAAAAGCCAAAATCTGATAGTGATTAGGTCAAATTCTTTTTTGATATCATCAAGGGTAAAGAAATTGCCTACAGACTTGCTCATCTTTGACCCATTGACCTGGATCATGCCGTTGTGCATCCAATAATTGGCAAAGGTCACATCATTTAGGCCTTCTGATTGGGCTATCTCGTTTTCGTGGTGAGGAAACTCCAAGTCTTCTCCACCGGCGTGGATATCTATGGTATCTCCCAAGATTTTCTTATTCATGGCCGAACATTCTATATGCCAACCAGGTCTGCCCGCGCCCCATGGACTATCCCAAGCGACTTCACCGGAAAGTTTGCTGGCCTTCCAAAGGGTAAAGTCTGCTGGATTTTTTTTCTTGCCAGCGTCCTTATCATCAAGTCTCTGGCTAGCGCCGTGGACTAGGTCTTCAAGGTTTTTCTTTGAAAGTTTGCCATAATCAGATTTTTTGCTCACATCAAAGTAGACATCTCCATCTGACTCATAGGCCATGCCCTTATCTACTAATCCCTTTACAAAGTCGATTATATCAGCCATGACCTCTGTGGCCCTTGGATGGATTGTGTGCTCTTCATCTATATTTAGGGCCTTGGCATCTATCATGTATTGATCTATATAGCGGTCTGTAACTTCCTTTGTAGTGATACCTTCTTCTATAGATTTTTTTATGATCTTATCATCTACATCTGTGAAGTTTACAACATAGGTCACATCATAACCTATAAATCGCACAAATCGTCTAAAGGTATCAAAAACTACCAGGGGCCTGGCATTGCCTATGTGCATATAGTCATAGACAGTTGGCCCGCAGACGTACATTTTGATTTTGCCTTCTTCTATTGGTTTAAATACTTCCTTAGTTCTGCTAAGAGTATTGTATATTTTCATTAAAAATTATCCCTTACAAATTCAAGTCTATCTTTGACTAGGTCCTTGCCCATGATCAAAAATGCGTTTGATAAATCTGGTCCGTGAACTGACCCTGTGACTGCTGCTCTAACTGGGAACCAAAGGTTTTTGCCCTTGATGCCTGTTTCTTTTTGGATAGTTTTCATGATTGATTTTGCAAAGTCAGGGTCAATCTCATCAACCTCATCCAAGTGGTTTAAAAATGCAGCAAAGAGGGTCCTAGCCTCATCTGTAGATATGGCTTCTTTGGCCTCATCATCATAGGCTATATCTTCTGATTTTAGATAGTAATTTTTAGCAAGCTCTGGTGCATCAGAAAATTTGTCTATAGCTGATTGCCAGGTTTCTGCAAGGAGAACTAATTTGTCATGGTCGTAGTCCTCGCCAATTAGACCAGATTTTACCATATATGGTTTGATATCTTCTGCTAATTTTTCTGGGCTTAATTCTCTGACATAGTGGCCATTAACCCAGTCTAGTTTTTTCTTATCAAAAACTGCTCCAGTTTTATTTACCCTGTCAAAGTCAAATTGTTTTGCCAATTCTTCCATGGTAAATATTTCCTCTTCGCTATCTGGTGACCAGCCTAGTAGAGAAAGGAAGTTTATAAGGCCTTCTGGCATATAGCCTTCTTCGATGAAGTCTTCTACCATTCCATCGCCATTTCTCTTTGAATATTTTTTGTGGTCCTTGTTTAAAACTGTTGGTAGGTGGATATATTCTGGAGCATCCCAACCAAAGGCCTCATATAGGTAAACGTGCTTTGGTGTTGATGATATCCACTCATCTCCACGAACAACATGGGTTATTCCCATCAAATGGTCATCTACTACGACTGCAAAATGGTAGGTTGGATAGCCATCTCTTTTTATAAGAACTTGGTCGTCTTGGTCATCAGTATTAAATGTTATCTTGCCCTTGATCCTATCATCAAAGGAGATATCATAATCTTTTGGTAGTTTTAGTCTAACTGTGTATTCTTCACCAGCTGCCACTCTTTTTTTGGCTTCTTCTAGTGGGATTGAACGGCAAAGTCCATCATATTTTGGTGTTAGACCATCAGCTTTCATTTGGTCTCTAACCTTGTCAACTCTTTCTTGGGAACAGAAGCAATAATAAGCCTTGCCTTCTTCTATCAGTTGGTCTATATATTTGTTGTAGATACCTTTTTCTACTCTTTCTGATTGAATATAAGGACCAAAATCTCCCTTTTCGGTCACATGGCCATTTTCATCTAGCATTACACCTTCATCTATTTCTACACCAGACCATGATAGGGCCTTCAAAAGGTTTTCTAAGGCTCCCTCTACAAACCTGGTCCTGTCAGTATCTTCTATCCTTAGTAGCATTTTGCCACCAGTGTGTCTTGCGTATAGGTAGTTGAAAAGTGCTGTTCTTAGTCCTCCTATATGCAAATATCCTGTTGGTGATGGGGCAAATCTTACTCTAACTTCGCTCATTAATAACTCCTTTGTTTTTTCTTCTCATAATAATTATAATATAAAAGTCATCTTTTATAAATAAGTAATAGAGGGAAGTGCACAGACTCCCCCTCCAATTTTACCTTAACTCAACTAATTATATCATTTCTTACTATAAATATCAAGAATGTCAAGACTTTTTATAATAAATTTAAAAATCCAAGATGAAAATCTCTCTATGAAAGATTTTATCTTGGATTTTTTTATGCTTCTTTGGAGATTATATCTTTGACCTTCATCAGTCTTGATATTGTTGCTCTCTCGTTTTCTTCTAGTTTTGCTCTGATATATTTGATTGTTTCTTCCAAATCTGGGATGGTCCTATATTCTAGAGCGTTTACCCTACGTCTAGTTGATTCTATCTCATCTGCCATAAGCTGGGTTGTTTTTTCTAGCTCAGCTAGGCTTAAAAGCTTATCTACAACCTCATTTAGCTTTATGATAGCACTATCAAGTCCTGCAGATGTTGTAGCATAACCATATGGAAACATTGATGCGTTTTCATTTACAGAAACTTTAAATTCCATCTTAGGGATCCTAACACTCATGACGTTGGCAGTTGTTATATCAACTCCCACCTCTTGGGTAGGAAAGCTTACAGCTTCTTCGAGGATTTCTGGACTCATAAAGGCTGATGCCATTAGGAAGGAGGCAAAGGAGTCTGAAAGCTCTTTTTCTACCTCTACCCTAAGTCTCTTGTTTTCTCTGATAAGCTCCAAGAATTGTCTCATAAGCTCATCTTGTTTATCCTTTAGGAGTTTGTATCCCCTCTTGGCTGTGGCTAGTCTTTCCTTTAGGTTGTTTAGGTTCATCCTAGTTGGGGTTACTTTTAGTCTTGCCATAGGCTAGTCCATATATTTTTCTATCAAGGCGTCGTCTATTCTCTTTAGTTCAGATCTTGGGATTATTTTTAGAAGTTTCCATCCTAAATCCAAAGTCTCTTCTATAGATCTATTTGTATAATAGCCTTGGTTGATGTATTCTTCTTCGAAAGCTTTTGCAAATTTAGCAAAGGCTAGGTCGGCATCTGACAAAGCAGAATCACCTAGGATTTTTTGTAGCTCACGAGCATCAACACCTGATGCGTAGGCTGCATAAATCTGGTTCATAGTATCTGCGTGGTCCTCACGAGTTTTGCCCTTGCCTATACCCTTATCTTTAAGTCTGGATAGGGATGGAAGGATTGATACTGGTGGTTGGGCCCCTTGGTTGTACAAAGAACGGTCAAGGATTATCTGTCCTTCTGTTATATAGCCTGTAAGGTCTGGTATTGGGTGGGTGATATCATCTTCTGGCATGGATAGGATCGGAATCTGTGTGATAGTTCCTGGTTTGCCACGAAGTTTTCCAGCTCTTTCATAGATTGTAGAAAGGTCTGTATATAGGTATCCTGGATAACCACGACGACCTGGGACTTCTTTTCTAGCTGCTGATACCTCACGAAGGGCCTCAGCGTAGTTGGTCATGTCTGTCATGATAACCAAAACTTGCATATCTTTTTCAAAGGCAAGGTATTCTGCACAGGTAAGGGCCATCTTTGGTGTAGATAGACGCTCTATAGCTGGGTCATCAGCTAGGTTCATAAATAAGACTGAACGGTCGATAGCTCCTGTCTTTTTGAAGTCATCCATAAAGAATTGGGCTTCCTCAAAGGTTATACCGATAGCTGCAAAAACTACAGCGAAGCCCTCATCATCACCTAGAACCTTGGCTTGTCTAGCAATCTGAGCTGCTACTTGGTTGTGTGGAAGACCGTTTCCAGAAAATATTGGAAGCTTTTGTCCCCTTACAAGGGTATTTAGGCCGTCAATTGTAGAAATACCTGTTTGGATAAATTCTGATGGGTAGTCCCTAGAAACTGGGTTTATAGCTGTACCATTTACATCTCTCTTATCCTCTGGTATTATCTCTGGGCCATCATCTATAGATTCTCCAAGCCCATTGAAGGCACGACCAATCATGTCCTCGCTGACTGCAAGCTCTAGTGGCCTACCCAAAAACCTAACAGATGTACTTTCTAGGTTGATACCTGTAGATCCCTCAAAAAGCTGAACCATAGCCTTGTCTTTGTCGACTTCTATAACCCTGCCCCTGCGGTGTTCTCCTGTGTGAAGTTTTATATCTACTAGCTCCTCGAAGCTGATTCCCTCAACTCCCTCTACTAGCATAAGAGGGCCTACGACTTCAGAAACTGTTCTATATTCTTTTAACATTATGCCCTCCTTATAAGTTCTTCGATTTGGCTGTCAATCATTTTTTTGATCTCGTCAAATCTGTCAAGATTGTCTTCGCTTATTAGTTTTAGTCTTGTAATCTGTTCTACTACATCAAGATTTTCTATTTCTTTTAGCTCTACTCCTGCTCCTAGGGCCTCTAGGCTCTTGTCATAGTTATAAAGAATAGTGCTTAGCATCTTGTCTTGTTTGGCAAGTGAGCAGTAGGTATCCACATCGTGGAAGGCGTTTTGTTGGAGATAGTCCTCTCTGATAGATTTTGTTACATTTAGTTTAAGTTTGTCATCATCTGATAGGGCATCACGACCAACAAGTCTAACTACCTCTAGTAGGCCTGATTCTTGTTGGAGAAGACTCATGGCACGTTTTCTGTGGGTTGAGAAATCTTCTTCTACATTAGAATCTATGAAATTATCCATCTTGTCTTGGTAGAGTGAGTATGATGTTAGCCAGTTGATAGCTGGGAAGTGTCTTTGGTAAGACAAATCATAATCTAGACCCCAGAATACTTTTACTATACGAAGTGTAGCCTGAGTTACTGGTTCTGAAAGGTCTCCACCTGGAGGAGATACCGCTCCTATTAGGGATAGGGTGCCTATCTCATCTCTATTTCCTAAAACCTCAACCTTACCTGCTCTTTCGTAAAACTCTGCAACTCTAGATGCTAGATATGCTGGATATCCCTCATCACCAGGCATCTCTTCTAGACGACCACTCATCTCACGAAGAGCCTCCGCCCAACGGCTGGTAGAGTCAGCCATCATAGCTACGTTGTAGCCCATGTCTCTGTAGTATTCTGCAAGGGTTACACCTGTATAAATAGAGGCCTCCCTAGCAGCTACTGGCATGTTTGATGTATTTGCTATAAGAACTGTACGTTTCATGATAGATTCGCCAGTTTTTGGGTCGACAAGCTCTGGGAATTCATTAAGTACGTCGGTCATCTCGTTACCACGTTCACCACAACCAACATAAACTACTATGTCAGCATCAGCAAATTTTGCTATCTGGTGTTGGACAACTGTTTTTCCTGAACCAAATGGTCCTGGGATTGCAGCTGTACCGCCCTTGGCAACTGGGAAAAATGTATCGATAACCCTTTGGCCTGTTATAAGTGGTTCATTTGGATCGATCTTGTCTTTTATTGGACGAGGTCTCCTAACTGGCCAGTATTGGATCATGTTTAATTCTTTATCCCCATCTTCAGTTTCTACAACTGCTATGGTATCGGAAACGGTAAAGTCTCCTGCTTTTATATCTTTGATTTTGCCCTTGATACCATTTGGTACCATGATTTTGTGGGTTATAACTGTAGTTTCTTCTACAGTACCCAACACATCACCGCTTACAACCTCATCTCCTACTTGTAGGATTGGAGAAAATTCCCAAAGTTTTTCCCTATCTAGGGCTGGGGAAGTCACTCCCCTTGTTAGGAAGTTGCCTGCTAGGTCTTCAAGTTTTTCAAGTGGTCTTTGGATGCCATCATACATTCTCTCAAGCATACCTGGTCCAAGCTCTACTGATAGAGGTCTACCTGTTGATCTAACCTCATCGCCAGGGCCTATACCAGTTGTTTCTTCATATACCTGGATACTTGCGACATCCCCTCTCATCTCTATTATTTCGCCGATGAGCTTATCTTTTGATACCTCAACCACGTCATAGATATTGGCATCAGATAAACCCTCTGCCTCTATTAGTGGTCCAGATACTTTAGTAATTTTACCTATATTCAAATTAAGCTCCTTTAATCTAGAATATTAGCTCCAACTGCCTTTTCAACCGAACGGTTGATATCAGCAAGGCCAATCCCTAGTGAACCCTTGTTAGATGGTATCAGGATGATGGCTGGAGTCATACTTTCTCTATATTTGTCTATTGTCTCTTGTATCATTTGGGCAAATGATTCTGTGATAAAAATCACCCCGTAGTTTTCATCTGCCAGTTTTTTTACAAGTTTTTCTGCATCTTCTCTATCAATGGCTGTAAAAACGTCGATCCCAATGGCCTTGAAGGCTAAAACCGAGTCCTTATCGCCAATTACTCCTAGTTTATACATAAGTTTCTCTTAACCTTTCCCTTGTAAAGCCTTTATCAAGTGAATTGAGCTTAGAGATAAAGATTATCCTTAGGTTTTTGATCTCTTCTTCCTTGGCTATGATATAAGCTAGTAGGACTTCTGGTCCGTATGTTACAGACTTGGCTGCTTTTGCAAAATCTAGGAAGTGATCATCAATAGCCTTTTCTAAATCCAAAAGTTTGCTATTAAAGTCCTTGTCCTTATCCAAAGCCTTGACTAGGTAAGGATTGATCTTGTAGGTTGATGTCTTTATTAAAATCTCCTCAATAGATGATGAGAACATAGAAACAATATCTTTTTTATCTATGTTTCCCCCATCTATGACTGATTTGTCAAGATCATCAGCACTTAGGTTTTGGCTTTTTATCCTAAGCAAGGTCTTTATATTTACAAGGTCTATTGACTCTTTTGTATAAGAGATCAAACTTTCCATGCCAGTTTTTTCTGCAAGGTCTAGCTCTCTTTCATAATAAGACTTATCCAGGGATATATCTATCATGGCAGGATCTTTGCTATCTTCGTAGGCTTTTATAGCCTTTTCTGCATATGATAGGTAGATTTTTCTACCATCTTCTGCCTTTGGATCGGCTGTAAAATCAAATCCGTCTTCTGTTGTTTTTAGGATTTGTCTTTTTATATAGTCTGTATCCACATTTGCCATTGGAGAATAGATATTTCTATAGTCTGTTTCTTGGATTATCTCTTTTGCTAGGACCTTGAGGTTGTGGAAATTATATTTTTCCAAAAGATAATCAGTCAAGGCATCATCTGGTGTTATATCTCTAATTTTTTCGTAAACTCTTTTTAATTCTTTAGATAAAATAATTTCATACTCTTCATCCCTAGCTAGCTCTCCTATATTTTTGCCATAGGATGAGTCATTTAGGGCATTTAGTACTTCTTTTAGGCTTTCATAGTCAACAAGTCTTTCAAAATCTCTCTTATTTAGTAGGTCTTCTTCGTATATCCTAGTCGAGGTTGAAGCTGCTATGAAATCTTCTCTTTTCATATGGTACCTTCACTAAAAAGTTCTTTAGATATTATTCTTTTAAGGTCATCTTTTTCATAATCAATGATAGAAGAAAAAGAGTTGTCATAGATTACCTTGCCATCTTTTATCAAAAAACCATCATCTACTGTCTCATTTGACACGCTTAGTCCGCCAAGATCCCCAGACTCAAAAGCATACTCCATACCCTCTTTGAGGAGGATTTGAGCATTTTTGTTTGGGAAATCTTTTAGTCTGTTTGTGACAAATTTCTTGTATTGTGGCCTATCTAGGTTTTTTAGGCTGTGATAAACTTTTTCTAAAACCCTATCTATCAGTTCATTTTTTGCTGCGATTTTTATATCCCTAGCCTTTCTTGATGATGATAGGGCCTCGTTAGATTCTATAAGAGCTGCCTCTTTTTTGGCATCTTCTATTATCTTGTCGATTTCTGCCTTAGATTCTTTTTGGCTGTCTTCTATGATTTTTTTAGCCTCTGCCTGAGCGGCTTCTAATATCTGATTTTTTTCCTCGCTTGCCTTACTATTTATGCTTTCTAATATTAATTCAAGATTATTCATAATCTTATCCTAATACTAAAATCTTAGAACAAGTAGTAGCGAAATAACAAATCCTAGGATTGCGTAAAGCTCAACCATTACTGCATAAATCATACCCTTAACGAATTCTGGTTCGTTTTTAGCTAGGATATTGATACCTGCTATAGCTACCTTAGATTGTTTTACAGCTGAGAAGTAACCAACTATAGCTACTGGTAGGGCTGCCATTAGTAGGTACAAACCATCTGCTAGGCTCATATCTGCATTTAGTTTGCCCATGATAAAGAAGGCAATAGCAAATCCATAAAGACCTTGTGTACCTGGCAAAAGTTGTAAAACTAGTACTTTACCAAATTTTTCTGGTTGTTCTACTGTAAGAGCTGCTGCAGCTTCACCTGCCATACCTGTTCCCTTTGCAGAACCCATACCTGATAGGAGGGTAGCTAAGGCCATTGCCAATACTCCAAATACAATACCGCCGTTTTGAACTAAAAATTCTGTCATTTTCTTTCTCCTCTATTAATTAATATTTTTTTAGTATCTTCTAACATTTCTCTAAACTTAACACCGCCGCCCTCGTAGAATTTGTTAAACATTTCTACATAGATCAGTCTTAGACTGTGGACGTAGGCTGACAAGTAGGATAGGAACATATTAAACAATTGGAAAACTACAAAAACTATGATTCCTCCAATGATGCCCCCAATACCTGCCCCAAAAAGCATTTTTACGATTACGTTTACTGCGTAGGCTACAAAGCCACCTGATAAGACAAGGGCCATTAGTCTAAGGAAGGATACAAAATCTCCAACCCAAGATGTGATACCATAAAGATCATAGACACCTGAGCCTATCCTTGCTCCAACAGATTTGTTTTCCCTACCTGCAAATAAAACTATACCGACCATGCCGATAGCCATTAGGTAAAGACCAATTTTGTTTTTGCTTAGGACATAAAAAATTGGTCCTCCAACTGCCATATACCAGAATAGTACATCATATACTGCATCCATAGGTTTGCCATCTCTGATATACATATAGCCTTTCATAGCTAAGGATATAAATAGGGCAAAACCACCTATGACTATACTTATTGCTATAAGTGTATTGATGTCATTTTGTGTATCAATCCAGCCAAATGGTACATCTATGATGCCACCAAAGACTGAACCAAAGATAAAACCAAATACACAAGCTGATAGGGAAATACCCAAAAATAGCTTGACCATTTTTTCTGTAGATTTTGGAAAATCTTTCATTTTTAGGGCTAGGATTGTACCGATAACCCCTAGAAGTCCATAACCTAGGTCTCCTATCATAAAACCAGTAAATATAGTATAAAATATAGCAACAAGTGTTGATGGATCAAACTCGTTGTATTTTGGTAGGGCATAGGTTTCTACAACTGATTCGTAAGGTTCAACTATCTTATTGTTCTCTAAAATAATTGGTACTTTTGGATCATCCCTGTCTGCTTCATTTATTTCTAGGACATATTTATTATCCAGTAGTCCATCTAGGTCATTTTTAAACCTATCTGTCATAGTCTCTGGTATATATCCTTCTATGACATCCATTGAAGCAGTCTTTAGGAAAAATTCTGCACTTTCTTGCTTTTTCTTTTCATTTTCTAGGTAGGATTCGTAAAGGTAGAAATCATCTGTGTATTTATCAAGAGATCCTATCTCATTTTCTAGCTTTTTTATCTCAGCATTTAGTGTGTTTGATCTTTTCTTTTCTGTGTCTAGACTTTCTCCTACACTTTTTTCTGATTTTATGGAGATTCGTGCAAAACCGAACTCCCTTAAAACTTCTTTGAATTCTTCTTCTTGGTCCAAGGATGAAATAGCTACTATATAGCTTATCTTATCCTTTTCACTTAGCCTATAAACTAAGCATTCGTCGAGGTTTTTTTCAACCAAACTTTTCTTTAGGTCTTCATAAAACTGACTTGAGATCGACCCTGTCTCTATATAGGCCCTTTTAGACTTATAAAGATCATTTATATCTAGGTCTATATCCTTCCATGGAGTCAAATCCTCGATTTTTTGATCCGCATCTTGCTTATCTTCGACCAAGTCATCTCTTTGTTTGACAAGGCCTATTAGCTTGTCATAGATAAGGTCAAAATCAAAATTTTCACTTGCAGTGTAGACCTGAGTCAGATCGAGCCTTTTTAGGTCATCTTTTTTATCAGAGCTTGAATATTTTTTGACAGTTTCTATAGTATATTCTAGCTTTGATAAGGACTCCTCCAAGCCTTGGAGTTTTTCTGAGTTTGTAACCTCTTTTAGATAGGACATATCTTCGTTTTTTTCTAGGTCGTTAAAATGCACGTAGTTAAAGTTTTGAAGAATATCAAGAAGGTCCTCTCGCTTGTCTTTGAAGGCGAGAAGATTGAACTTGTTCATCTTAACTATCGCCATTATTTATTATCCTTTCTACAAGAAGATTTACAGTCTTGTCAATCTTTTCTTTTTCTTTGCTAACGATTTGTTGACCTTCTGATTTTGCCTCCTCCAAAATAGGTACTTTTTCTTTTTCGGCCTTGGCTTTAGCTTCGTCTAAAATACTTTTTGCCTTGGCTTTGGCCTTTCCTACATCATCCTTGTAAGTCAAAAGGGCTGTTTCTTTTGCCTTATCTACAATCGATTTCGCCTCGTTTTTAGCTTCTTCGATCATGATATTGGCATTTTCTTCAGCCTTTTGGACTTGATTTAGAATATCGCCGGTCATAATTCACCCCCCTAATTCTACATAAATTATATCATATTTTTACCCAATTAGGGTATAATTTATTAAAATATTCGCAATTCTTCTGCAAAAAAGGTGTTTTAATGAAAAAATTCATAGTTTTATTTGTTTTTTCTATAATCTTATCAGCTTGCCAGGATAAAAACGATCCTGATCTTTATCCCCTAAGCAAACTGGAATCTTTTGTCCAAACTGATGAGCTTTATAGCAAAAATAAGATAATAGACTTCCCTTCTGATATAAGGGGAAAGAAAGCATATACAAAAAAAGACTTGGCAAATCTTGACTACAACAAAGAAGTCAACCTCGGAGATATATATTTTAGGATCCCAGAAAAATCTGCCATCTTTAAAAATAAAGAAAAATACTATATAGATCTACCCCTAAATGAGTCCTACAAACTTATGATCTCCTTTAGAGATTATTCTAAATTTATATCCTATGACCTGGACTCTATCTGCAAGGCCCTGATAAAAAGTGGCAAACTAGATTCCACAAAGCCCATAAAAAATCCTATAAATGGTCTAGAATCCATGTATTTTATAAACAAAAAGGACAATATATCTTTCACCCATTTTTTTATAAAAAGTCAGACATCTCTTATCTATTTTATAATTAGAGAAGATATAAGCCTAAGCCAGGCTTCAGAAAAAATCATGGCAGACCTTTTGATAAGTGCCTACGCTAGTGGGGATGATCCCTTCGAGCTTAGAAAATCTTTTGCCGACCACAAGGATTCTATAAATATCTTTGCAAGCAAGGATGTTTATTTGGATGATTTTAGGATAAAAATCCCAGAAAATTTTTACCTCCACCAGGACGATTCGAATTTCAAATCCTATATAGCCAAGGACAAGACCGATATAATTGGTGAAATAATCATAAGAAAAGATGAGGATATAAAAGCTAGCCCCTATGATATCTACAACAAAAATTCTGGTGACTATTTTTATCCAGCCAAGCTTGCAAACATGGGATCTTTAGAAGAAAAAAACAAGATCCTAAGTGGAAATGTCAGATTTTTTATGCAAACCAATAGCCTAAGCGGAAAAAAATATGTCATAAAAAATGATGATTATTACATCACTCTTGTCATAGTAGGGCCACTTGCAAATGAGTCCCTGGATAAATCTATGGCCGATGCCATAATCGGGACTATAGAAAATTGAAATAAAAATTTGTAATAAAAATAGACTGCCAGAGCAGTCTATTTTTTATAGGTCATCTTCTATTATTGATGATTTTGAGTAGGCTGTTACTTTTGCTTCGAAGAAGTCAGTTTTTACAGCATTTGGATCTGAGTATTCGTCTACCCATTTCATGGCTTGTGGGATTTCTGTATGGCCTTCAAAGAGTGGCTCAAAGCCTAGTCCCTTGGCACGGAGATTGCCCAGATATTTTATATAATCTTCTATCATCTGTGTAGAAAGTCCTGCTATATTATCTCCTATGGCGTATTTGCCCCATTCGATTTCTTGGCGTACGCCTTCTTTTAGCATTTCTCTGTAGTAGTCTACAGCCTCATCTGTAAAGAGGTCTGGCCTTTCTTTTTTTAGGTCGTTTATGATAGACCTAAATAACCACAAGTGGGTGTTTTCATCCCTGTTTATATATCTGATCTCCTGGACAGTTCCTGGCATTTTGCCATTTCTACCTAGGTTGTAGAAGAAGGAAAATCCAGAATAAAAATATATGCCCTCAAGGATATAGTTGGCTATAAGGGCCTTTACAAAACGAAATTCATCATCTTTTTCCAAAAATTCGTTGTATTGGTCGCCTATAAATTCATTTCTTCTCAAAAGATGGTCGTCTTCTTTCCATAGGTATAAAATCCTTGTTCTCTCCTCTGGAGAGCAGATTGTATCTAGGATATAAGAATATGATTGGGAGTGGATTGACTCCTGGAAGGTCTGGATTGACAAACAAAGGTTGATCTCGTTTGCTGTCACATAGGTCTGTAGGTTTGGTAGGTTGGCTGTCTGAATAGAGTCAAGATATGTCAAAAATGATAGGATCATATCATAGGCTCTTTTTTCGTGCTGGTCTAAGTTCCTATAGTCTTTTATATCTTGGTTTAGGTTTATCTCTTCTGGTATCCAGAAATTATTCATAGCCTGCCTGTACCAATCGCTAGTCCAAGAGTATTTTAGGTTGTTAAAATCGTTGAGATTTGTGGTATTGCCTTGGATAATTTTTCTTTTGCCAAGGTCTATATCTCCATTTTCATTAAAAATCCCACGCTTACTAACTTCTGTCTTTTTGCTTTGATCCATAAAAACCTCCTAGGATATTACTTTCAAAATTATAGATGACACAATTGATAAAACTATAGATGCAAAAACCAAGCTAAATAAGTGGGAATCGATATGAGCTCCCTCCACAAATTTAAAGGCCAAGTACAAGACAAAGGCGGATATGACTAGGGAAAATAGTCCCAGGGTCAAAAATGTGATTGGGAAGGCAAAAAACCTAAGTATAGGCTCTACAATTCTCTGTAAAATGGTAAGTGCAATAGCTGTAAATACAAGAGCAGATGATTTATCAAAGCTGATGTGGCTGATAAATCGGCTCATAAGATAAAGCGATATGGCATTTGCAATAAATAAAACTAACAAAACTTCTCTCCTTTCTTTCTTGGAAGAACTTTTTTTAAAAAACATAAATCCTCCTTCATTGTTTTTATACTAATTCTATTATACCTGTTTCTTTTTTCTATGATATGAATTTTATCAGGCAAATACTTAAAGTAATTTTTTCAAATTCTCCACAAAAATAAAGGAGCAGATCTGCCCCTTTACTCTATGTTTATAAGAATAAAAAACTATTTTTAATTAAATTTTATGCTGAGCAAGTATCGCATTCTTCTACTTCTAGGCTCTTGCCTCTGACATAGTAGATACTCTTTACTCCACTTTCCCAAGCTGTTAGATAGACATTTAAAATCTGCCTCATGGTGTATTCTGTTGTTATATAGATATTTACAGATTGGGCCTGGTCAAGGTGTCTTTGTCTTACTCCTGCCATACGCATGGATATATTTTGGTCTATATCGTGGGCGTTTTCATATAGCCAAAATGTTTTGGTTGTAAGTCCTGGTGCCACTCTTGGGACAATAGCTCCCTTTTTTTCTTCTAGGAAATAACGGCTCATGATTGGGTCTACACCTGCTGAGGTTCCAGAGATTATAGATGTAGATCCTGTCGGAGCTATGGCCATGAGATAACCATTTCTAAGCCCATTTTCCCTTACTTCTTTAGCCAAAGCTACCCACCTGTCGCTGGTGTAGTTCCTATCTGTAAAGTAGGACCCATTTTCCCAGTCACTGCCTTCAAAAACCTTGTAAGAGGCTTTTTCCTTGGCTATTTCCATAGATTCTTTTATAGCATAGTAGTTTATATCTTCATAAACCCTATCTACAAATTCTCCGTGGGCTTTTTCATCTGACCATCTGATGTCATTAGCCACTAGCATATGGTGGTAGCCAGATGTACCAAGGCCTATAGCTCTGTATTTTTTGTTGGTGACTTCTGCATATGGGGTTGGATAATAATTTAAATCTATAACATTGTCTAGGGCCCTAACTACAGTTCTGACTGTCTCTTCTAGTTCTTTTTCGTTATTGACATCTAGTTTTCCTAGGGTCAGACTTGCTAGGTTGCATTCTACAAAGTCCCCTGGTTTTGTTTTATTGACTATGACAACATCCCCATCTTCTGTGACTATCTCTGTCGATACAGTTTCTGATGGGCTCATGTTTTGGGCAATCTCTGTGCAGAGGTTTGATGAATAGATAATTCCCTCATGCTTATTTGGATTGGCCTTGTTGACTAGGTCTCTATTAAAGATAAAAGGAGTCCCCGTTTCTGACCAAGATTTTATAAGAAGCCTAACCATATCTTTTATAGGCATAGTTCTCCTTGAAATCTCCTTGTCATTTACAAGTTTGTGATAAAATTCCTCAAATTCATCCCCGTAGGTGTCCTCTATGGCCTTGCCATATTTTTTCTCAACCTCGTGTGGGTCAAACATATGCCAGTCGCCCTCCATATTGTCCCTGACTTCTCTCCAGAAAAGATCTGGGACACATACTCCTGGGAATACATCGTGGGCCTTCATCCTATCATCACCGTTGTTGGTCCTAAGGCCTAAAAACTCTGGTATATCCTTATGCCAGATATCAAGATAAACCGCAACAGCTCCTTGGCGAACTCCAAGCTGGTCTACAGCTACAGCAGTATCATTGGCAAGTCTTATCCAGCGGATAACTCCACCGGCAACTCCCTCAAAACCACGAATATCAGATCCGTTTGATCTTACCTTGCCAAAATACAGACCCATGCCTCCCCCGTGTTTAGAAACTTCGGCAAAGTTTGTTATAGAACGGTAGATCCCCTTTAGGGTATCTGGCACAGTTTCTATAAAGCAAGATGATAGCTGGTTAAATGGTTTTCTGGCGTTGGTCATGGTAGGAGTTGCCATGGTTGCCTTTAGCTTTGATAAGATATCATAAAGTCTTTTTGCAAATTCTATCTTATTTTTTTCTGGTATAGCCAGGTGCATGGCTATGCCCATAAACATCTCCTGTACCCTTTCTAGGATTTGGCCTTCAAAGTTTTTTATAAGGTATCTTTTCCTAACTAAGTCCAGGCCTGAGTAGGTGAAAAGATCATCCCTAGAATAGTCTAAGTGAGCTTCTAACTCGTCAATCTCTTCTGATGTGTAGTTTTCTAGGATATATGACCCATAAAGGTCATTTTCTGTCAAAAATTTGATCTTTGTCTTGAAATCATAAAGCTCGTAGCGTTCTTCGGCTTCTTTTATAGCTAGATTTATCTTGTAGGATAAAAACCTAGCTGCGATCAGCTCCCAATCTGGAGCTTCCTTGCTGGTAAGCTCACTTGCTGCACGGATTATGGCATCAAGGATTTCCCTATCATTCATCTCAGCCTTGGTGAAGGATTCAAATTTAAAATACAGACTTTCTATAGGGTATCTCTGACTGTCGAACTCTCTTTGGACCCTACCGATGATCTCCATTAGGTCCTTGTCATAGATATATTTGGCAAAATCATTTATGATCTTCCTATCCATGTTGTGTTTTGCCCTGTAGAGGATAAAGGATTTGACCTCTCTGTAGTAGTTTTCATCGATTAGGTTAAGCTCTACCAGGTCCTGGACCTCCTCGACTGTTACTATGTGATCTTTGGGCAATTTCTCCCTTATAGTATTTTCAATTTTTTTGGCAATAGCTGTCAGTTTTTCATCATCTATGGTTGAGTCGACAGAAATAAAGGCCTTTTTAATGGCCCTTTTTATTTTATCTAATTCAAAATCAACCTTTGATCCATCTCTTTTTATTATCTTCATTATATCTCCAAACTAACCACTACATATAGTGGTTTTTATATTCATGATATATTTACCATACCTCATGTAGTGGATTTACTGAAATATAGTCAAAAAAAACACAGGCCCCATAAAAGCTCGTACCTGTGCTATTTTTGATATTTTTTCTTTAAACTCACGAAAAAATTTTTTTAAAATTCGTATCCATATAATTCATTTACTGCTGATTCTTTGACAACTGCTGTATCTACAAAAAGATCTATAAAACTTTGCTTTTTTGGTGTGAAAAGTGCAAATAAGTATAGGACCATAAATTTATTTTGCATATACCTACCAGCTATTTCCCTGATCAAAATTTGACTTGTAGAAAGTTTTTCTCCATCTATTGATACAACCCTAAGACCTGTTATGATCTTGCCTAGGGATTGACCTCCTGTTAGTAGACTTGTGATGGTAAAATATCCTAGACTTATGAGCATATTTAGTCTTGGGAAAAATTCTAGTCCCAAAAATCCAAGACTCATATCAGTTGGGAAAAAACTTTTGACTATAGTAAAAATCGCAGATATGACCATCATATCTATGATATAGGCCAAAAACCTAAGGCCAAAGGATGAATAGGCATATTTGAAATCTTTTTGCTCAAATATTTTTCTATCTTCCATAGGCTCCTCCGTATATATACATTGGTTTTTGGGTATTTTCTTCCATGAGCTCTTTGAGTATAGCTAGGTCTGATGATCCTTTTTTAAGGTCTTCTACCTTTTGAAATAGGCTTCTCCAAGTGATGTTAGCGAAAGTATTTTCTACAACTTGTGGGTCAGAAAGATTATTTTCCTCTGTCATATCTGCCAAAGCCATCTCAAAATCTCCGATCTTATCTACTAGGCCAATTTTAAGAGCCTGAGCTCCGTCATAGACCCTACCGTCAGCGATTTTTCTAACTTCTGCCTCAGACATATTTCTACCTTCTGCTACTATTTTTACAAAACGGCCAAAGGCTGAATCTACTAGGCCTTGGAGGTAGGCTTTTTCTTCGTCATTCATGTCACGACCCATAGTTCCAGTGTCCTTCATCTTGCCTGATTTGATATTTTGTTCTTTTATACCGTATTTTTCAAAAAGGCCCTCAAAAGACCTGCCACCCATGATTACACCAATAGACCCAGTTAGGGTTTCATTTGATGCGTAGATCCTATCTGTAGGTGCTGATATATAGTAGCCTCCAGATGCGGCTAGCTCTTCCATGACAGAATAAACTGGGATTTGTTTTTCCTTTAGCTTTTTGATCTCTTTGGCAATTTGCTCAGAAATATAAACAGATCCACCAGGAGAATTGACTGTCAAAATCACCCCGCTTGTTGTAGGGTCTTCTCCAGCTTTTTTTAGCTGGTCTATAACAAACTGGTTGTTGTCATCTCCTTGGATAGTACCATTTAGGGCAATTTTTCTAATCTTTTGGCTAGAGTTTGTGCCTTGGATTATATCCTCCTCAAAAAGACTGGCTTTTCCCATTTCTTTTAGGTAATTAATCCCCTTTGCTTCTTGTTTTTCTCCTGCATCCTTCATAAAGGCTGATGCTAATAAGAGCAAAAGAGCAAGCCCTACTGCTATCCATCTTTTAGCGCTATTTTTCATATAAACTCCTTATTATTTTTTCTTTATATATTATATTACCATAAAATCAAGGACTGGTAAATTAATTGCATTTTGCCCTAGCTTTAAGTACAATGAATATGCATTACAATTATCGTTAACACTTGGTAAATTGTTTTGTATAGGTCCAGTCGGACCTATTTACATAAATTAAGCTGTATATTTATATAGCTTAATTATTTTTTACCTATTTTAAGGAATAATCATGAATTTTGATGAAAAAAAATACAAATTATATCAAATTATAGAAACTCTCCTAGAGGATAAGGTCATCTTGGCCTTCTCTGGCGGAGTTGATTCGGCCCTTATTTTAAAGATTGCAAGTAGCAATAAAGACCTAAGAAAAAACATAAAGGCTGTTTTTTTTAAGAGCCTATCAACTACTGATGAGGAATTAGAAAATGCAAAATCTCTTGCCAGGGACTTTGGTGTTGATTTTATAGTCAAAGAAGTAGATATACTTACAGATCCAAATATAAAAACCAATGCCAAGGACAGGTGCTACCACTGCAAAAAAATGCTTTTTTCTAAGGCTATAGAATTAAAAGACGAATTTTCTTTTGCCCATGTCATTGATGGGACAAATACAGATGACTACAAGGTTTATAGGCCAGGCCTTGTTGCTCTCAGAGACCTAGGTGTTATCTCTCCCCTAAAGGAGGCAGGTTTTGACAAAAAAGATGTGAGATCCTTGGCAGGGGAGCTTGGTATAAGTGTAGCCAAAAAACCATCTGCCCCTTGTCTTTTGACCAGGTTTGCCTATGGAGATACCATAGATTATGAAAAACTAAGGAGAGTTGACCAGGGGGAGAAGTTTCTAAAAACTTTTGCTTTTAAAAACCTCAGACTTAGGGACCACAAGGGCCTTGCCAGGATTGAAATTTTGCCAGAAGACTTTAAAATAATAATAGATAATAAAAATAAGATCATAAAAACTCTCAAAGACCTGGGTTTTTCCTATATTACCTTGGACCTAGAGGGTTTTAGGTCTGGATCTATGGATGAAAAGCTCAGTGATGATGATAAAAAAAGGTGGCAGCTAGATGGACAATAAAAAACTTATTAGCCTGATAAAAAGTGGAGAGATCAGCGAAAAAGATGCCCTAGATATTTTGGATAATAAGACCTACCAAAGTCTAGATGGGATAGCCAAGCTTGATTTTTCTAGGAAAAAAAGAAGGGGCTTTCCCGAGGCGATTTTTTGCCAGGGCAAGGACGATAGTTCTTTGGTCAAAATCTTTAGGGCCTTTTATGAGAAAAACCAATCGGTAATCGGCACTAGGGCCAGTCGCAGGCAGTTTGACCTTGTAAAAAACCAAATAGGAGAAGTGACCTTTAATGACCTGGCCGGGATCATAAGTTTGGATTTTAAAAAGGATAAAAATCCTATAGGAGAAATCGCCATAGTCTCAGCAGGAACTAGCGACTTGCCGGTAAGCCTTGAGGCAGAGATCACAGCGAGGTTTCTAGGAGCTAATGTCAAAACCTACAGGGATGTAGGAGTTGCCGGCATCCACAGGCTCCTGGATCAAATTGAGGATATAAAAAAAGCCAATGTCATAATAGCTATAGCCGGTATGGAGGCAGCCCTTGCCACAGTCCTTGCGGGGCTCGTTGACAAGCCAATCATAGGAGTACCTACTTCTGTTGGCTACGGGGCAAGCCTTGGCGGTATATCTGCCCTACTTTCTATGGTAAACTCCTGTGCTGAGGGGATCAGCATAGTAAATATAGATAATGGTTACGGAGCAGCCTACCAGGCCTGCCAGATAAATAGACTTATAGAAGGGAAATAAAATGGACTTGTATTTTGAAATGTATTCGGGCATAGCAGGCGATATGACTATAGGGGCTCTTTTAGACCTGGGAGCTAGAAAAGAAGTTTTGGAAAGGGCCATTGACAGTCTAAATTTAGAGGGCTATGATCTGGTCTTTGATAGAAAGGTAAAAAATGGGATCGACGCCTACAATTTTGATGTTATTTTAAAGGAAAAGAAAAGTAAATACGGCCTTCACGGCCACGAAAAAAAAGAGGCTCACGTCCACAGAAACCTAGCCGACATCAGAGAAATCATAGGGTCTTCAGACCTAAATGAAAGAGTAAAGAAAGATTCTCTAGGGATCTTTGAAATCATTGCCCAGGCAGAATCCAAGGCCCATGGCATAGGTATAAACGAGGTCCACTTCCACGAAGTGGGAGCTATAGACTCTATCATAGATGTAGTAGGAGTGGCGAGTCTGATTGATGATTTGGGAGTAGAAAATATTTATTTTTCCGATCTCTATGAAGGGATTGGCTACCAAAATTGTGCCCACGGCCCAATGCCTATACCAGTTCCTGCTGTAGCAAACATCCTGAAAGACTCTGACCTTTTTATAAATATAATTGATGAAGAAGGCGAGCACATTACCCCAACTGGGGCTGCCATAGTCAAATATTATTACAAAGAGACTATAGATAAGTTTAGGATAAAAAATATAGGCCTCGGAGCTGGCAACAAGGACTTTGAAAAATCTACCAACATCCTCAGAGTTATGGAGATAGAAAAAGATAAAAAAAAACTGTAAAACTCCTTGAAACCAATATAGACGATGCGACTGGCGAGATTTTGGGTTTTGCCATGGAAAAACTGATGGCTGTGGCTCTCGATACTTATTTCACACCGATTTTTATGAAAAAAAACCGCCCAGCCTACAAACTTTCTGTCATCTACAAGGCAGAAGATGAAGAAAAAATCGAGGATATAATCTTTAGAGAGACAACTTCTATTGGACTTAGAAAATTTGACCTAGAAAGGACGACCCTGCCTAGGACTATGAAAAAAATCACCTACAAAAATAAAGACTACTATGCAAAGCAAGTGAGCTTCAAGGATGAGGTTTTTACCTATCCAGAATACGAATCAGCCAAAAAATTAGCAGAAAATGAAAAAATGACCCTAAAAGATGCTTTGGACCTAATCAAGACCTTGGCTAGGGAGTGACAAAGCTAAATTAAAGAGTATTATGTTTATGACTAAAGATGTTAGGATTATGCATATAATCACCAAAAAACCAGGAGAAAAGCTCCTGGTTTTTTTTATTTCTTCTTTTATAAAAAGCCCTAAGATTATACTAAAAAATATAAAATCCTTGGAAAAAGCTCCTGATTTCAACCGAACCTAGTGATCAAGCCCTTTTTTCGACCGAGCAAAGCGAGCGGAGAAATCTCGAAAGATCTCTCCATTCGCTCATTTCTCTCACTTCGCTGCAAGGTGCTCCGGGCGGGCTTGTTGGCTCACTTAGTCGAGATAAGGGCTTGCAATTTAAATTTTCTAAAATTTCATAGGCAAAATCCTGATTTTAAATAAAATCAAAAAACAAAAATGCAAATCAAATTGGAGGCAAGGCCTGCTACTAGGCCCCCTATGGTGTGGGCAAATATGGCATAGCCTGTCATCTCCTTGGTATCAAGGGCGTCCATCATTGCTATGTGGGTTGAAAGATATCCTGACCAGCACATACACATGGCTGTAAAAACTGCTATGTCTGATGGACCAACCAGGCTTTGTACTGCCAAGTCCTTGGCCATGCCCACAGCCGCTCCTGCTGATCCTAGGGCGGTGATTGGTACTGCTATGGCAGCTGAATTTGTAAAACCAAAAATAGGATTTAGGATAAAGGATAGTTTTTCTCCTAAAAATGGCAAAAAGGCAACGCCTTCACCAATAGCTCCAGTGTAGCCACCAGCTGGCATTGGGTCTGTCAAAACCATAACAAGTGTACAGATAGTCAAAACTCCTGGCATGATGGCAAAGCCCATATCTATACCGGACTTTCCTCCCTCAAGGATGGCTGATATGGCCCTAGACCCGCTAGAACCTGGTCTTATCTCCCTGCTGCCTTGGGGGATACTTCCTGCAGATTTTACATAAACCCATTCGTCTTTGCCATAGTATCTTTGGGTGAAAATCATCATTATCCTTACAGAAAAAATAGACCCTATAAAGGCGCCGATGTTGCCGATAAAGCTTGCCTTTATGGCTCCATCTATTGGTAAGCTCATCATTGTAGTTGTGACTATAAGTCCCATGCCAAAGGATGTGCCCAGGTTTGTAAGGGCTGGCAATTGGTATTTTTTGAAATACTTTTTGAAATTATCCTCATTTGCAAGGGTCAAAATTGCAGGATTGTCTGATAAGTAGCAGTTTAAAATCCCAAGAGAACTTGCCCCTGGTAGTTTGTACAAAGGCTTCATTAGCTTTGATAGAACTAGGTCAACCAAGGCTATAAATCCAAACTCAGAAAAAAGTGATGATAAGGCCCCAGTCAAAATTGAAATAGCCATTATATAAAGACAGGTATCTACCAAGAGCTTGTAGGCTGTATTCATTATTGTCGAAAGCATATTTGTAGGTCCCATTATAGAGCCAATGGTTCCAAAGATGCCGAAAAATATTATGATAAAAATAAAGTTTTCTTTGCTGATATTTTTTTTGTGTGTCATAAGGTCCTCTTCGTTTTTGATGTTTTTATTATATAAAATTTTATGGGAATTGTATATAAGATAATATAAGTATTTCTAAAAATCCTATAAAAAATATAAAAAGACAGGGTTATAAAGATCCCTGTCTTTTGTGTCCTTGTGGACTCATTACTCTTTAGTCGCTAATATCATACTATTATCTAGCTTATTTTTGCAATATTATTTAAGTATAGCATACATTATAGCCTTGATAGTATGCATCCTGTTTTCTGCCTGGTCAAAAACTTTTGATCTCTTTGATAAAAATACCTCATCAGAGACTTCCATGCCATTTAGGTCGTATTTGTCTCCAAATTTATCAAATATTTCCTTGCCGATTGTTGTTTCTAGGTCGTGGAAGGATGGGAGGCAATGTAGGAAGATAGCATCTTCTTTTGCATAGGACATGGCCTTGGCATTTACCTGATATGGGTGGAGTTTTTCGATTCTTTCTTCCCAAACGCTGTCAGGCTCGCCCATGGATACCCAAATATCTGTGTAGACAACATCTGCACCTGTTAGAGATTCTCCTACATTTTCTGAGAATTTGACACTAGCTCCGGACTCCTTGCCCAAATCTTTGGCAAGTTTTTGTACGTCTTCTTCTGGCCATAGGTCTTTTGGTCCGCAACCTACGAAATTGACCCCAAGTTTTGCACAAGTTACTGCTAGGGAATTGCCCATGTTATTTCTACAATCTCCCATATAGACAAAGTTAAGGCCTTTTAGTCTGCCAAAATTTTCTTTTATGGTTAGCATATCAGCTATCATCTGTGTTGGATGCCATTTGTCTGTTAGGCCATTAAAGACAGGTACACCTGCATTTGCTGCAAGCTCTTCTACTAGCTCTTGTTTGAAACCACGGTATTCTATACCATCATAGAACCTGCCCAAAACCTTGGCTGTATCAGCAATTGACTCTTTTTTGCCCATTTGTGATGAACCTGGGTCTAGGTAGGTAACTCCCATGCCTAGATCCATTGCCCCAACTTCAAAGGCGCACCTGGTCCTAGTAGATGTTTTTTCAAAAAGTAAAACCATGTTTTTACCTGCTAGGTATTTGTGGTCTGTCCCTGTTAGTTTTAGGTCCTTGAATTTTTCAGCTAATTTTATAAGGTATTCTACCTCGCTAGCCTCAAAATCCTTGATTGCCAAAAAATTTCTTCCTCTTAGATTGATTCCCATTTTTATCTCCTTAGATGATTATTTTCTTTTCAATTCTACTTGCTGTTTAGTCTATTATCTAGATTTTTATTTTTTATTTAATCCCCTGTCGATATTTCTGACAAAATCAACAGAGTTTGTGACAATTGATTTGGCTGTGAGTGTTCCCCTGTCGGATAGCTTATTTACTGCAAACTCCTGGATATCTACTGTGTACATAAAGGTTGGTCTGACCTTGCCATCGATTTTTGTGTATGATGGGGTCATATTTCCAGTTGCTATAGTAAATAAAATTGCAGATGACATTATAAGAGTTGATGTCTTTTTTGTTATAGCTCTCATGGCATCTTGGGCCTGGTAGACGTTGTTAAATGTATCTACAAATGTGTAGCGGTCTCTGATTGTCCCTGCTATGACGATTTTGACATTGTTTCTGACTGCAGCTTGGACAAAACCATTTTTTATATCATTTTTTAGGACAAAGTCCTTGATACCACCTGCTTCATTGACCCTATTTATGATTTCATAATAATTTTCTCTGGTGTTTTTATCTTCTAGGTATTCTTCTTGGCCCAAAACTGTACCAAAAACAGCCATTTCTAGGTCGCTTGCTATGGCAGATGTGCCTGCAAAGATAGCATTGACATAGCCATTTTCTATAAGCCTCCTAAGGCCATCACCGCTTGATTTATCTAAACTTGTAGCAGTTCCTAGGATCCAAGTTATAAAGCCATGGTTATTTTTTTCATAGTCTAAAACCTGGTAGAGCCTGTCATAGTCCATAGAAAATGCTGTTTCACGGCTCCTGCCTTCCCTAAAACCAAAGGTTGCCGCTTCCTTATCTTTTTGGACAAAGCCCTGGGTGTAGACAAAAATCCCCTCAGATCCATCTTCGCTTCGGCCTATCACAACCTTATCTCCTTTTTTTAGGTTCCTAAATTCAACAACAGATACTTTCTCAGCACCCTTGGTATCATCAACTACAGCTACCGTATCCATCCTAGATTCTAGGGCCAAAACCCATTTATCATTGACCTTGAAATATTCTGGAAAAACCGAAAGAGCATGGTAGTTTTCTGGGCTGATACCGTCTTTTTCTACCTCGATAAGCTTGGCATTTGGAGCATTTTTGAAAAATTCCCCGTCAAAATCTGGTGGATAATATTCAGGCATTACAAATTTATTCATTTTCTCCTCCTACTAGTTCTCTCTCAAGGTTTACGACAAAGTCTTGGACATTGGTTACAAAGGACCTTACTGCAATATTTTCTCTAGCTGCCATTATTTTTCTGACAGCATTTTCTGTTACATCGACTGAGTAGAAAAATACAGGTCTTATCTTGCCATCCTTATCAACCTTATAAGATGAGGCATTTTCTGCTGTCGATGCTGAGTGAAGGGTTGTAGCAAGTCCTATAATAAGGTCAGCCTCTCTTAGGACCTTGTTGGTCTCAGTCAGTGCCTCATAGACATCAGCGTGGACTTCTGGTAGAGGACCATCATCTCTGATTGATCCAGAAAGGACAATCTCAGTACCCAGCTCATAGAGGGTTTTTATAAAACCATTTTTGACATGGCCTGCCTTTATAAATTCATCTATAGACCCAATTTTTCTGATAGCATTTAGGGTATCTAGGTGGTTGTAGTGGCCATCAGGTTCAGAGATCTGTGTATAGATATCCTGGCCTAGGGCTGTATTTAGGTAGCCACCTTCTAGGTCGTGGGTTGCCATGGCATTTCCGCCCAGAAGGATTTGGACAAAGCCAGCCTTGGCAAGGCTAGAAAGAGCATTTCTAGTATCATAGTCAAAGACAACTGCAGGCCCTAAAACCCAACATATCTTGCCATTTTTATTTTTGACATCTCTCATTAGGTCAAATAAAAGTTTATAAGACCCTCTGGTGGATGATTCTACAAAACCACCGCCCACACTTGCTACTCCATCAGCAAATCCTTGGGGATAGGCCAAAACTCCTTCTGATCCGTCCCTAGTTCTAGCTAGAACGATCTGGTCTCCTGCCTTTATATCACGGATTTCTACGATTTTTATCTGACCGTCCGCTAGCTTTGCCAAACAGTCCTGGCCACTATAGGCTGGTATCTGGTATTTGCCATCAACTTTATAATATGTAGGCATATGGCTAGTTAGATAAAAGCCTTTTGGGGCTATGCCATCTTTTTCTACTCTACCTAGGCTAATATCTGGATTTTCTTTATACTGGTCCAAAGAAAAATCTGGCTCTTTGAAGTCTAATATGTCCATTTTTTCTCCCTTCTTTTTTGTAATTTTATAAGTATCAAGTAAATTTTATCATTTATAAGAATATTTATCAATCTTTTACCCATAGAAAAAAACCGACCCTAGGGCCGGTTTAAAATTTAGAAATCAATAAGATTTTCCTAAAAAACTCACTTCTCTCGACTAAGCAAGAAAACAAGCCCGCCAGGCTCATTAAAAGCCCGCACACTCCACCTCTCACCGAAATCAGAGAGGTGATGATCTCCCTTTTCAAATAAGGGGATTCTTAATTTAGGTTAAAGTCAGTTTTTATAGGTCAGATCCGTCGTTTTTATCCTCGGATACCTCTTCGTCTTTTTTCTGATCATGAGCTGTTTGACCTGTTGATTTTTCATCAAGATCTTCTAAATTTTCATCAGTATTTTCTTCAGATAGGTTCTTTTTGTCCACATCTGTGTTTTCTTCTATATCCTCGATTTTTACATCCCTGCCCTTATTTAGGATTTCCATAAACTGCTCACCAGTTATTGTTTCTTCCTTGAGTAGGAAGTCTGAAATCTCGTGAAGCTTGTCTATATTTTCCTTTAGGATTTCTATAGCTCTCATGTGGGCTGATGCTATTATCTTGGCTACTTTTTCGTCTATCTTATCACCAGTACCATCAGAGACTATCATAGATCTTTGTCCGCCTAAGTAGCGGCCTTGGATTTGCTCTAGTTGCATAAAGTCAAAGTCCTCGTCCATACCATAGATTGTAACCATGTTTCTAGCTATGGCTGTGGCTCTTTCTATGTCGTTTGATGCTCCTGTGGTTTTGGTATTAAAGATTAGCTCTTCTGCTGACCTACCACCTGCAAAGGTGACTATCTCATCAAATAGTTCTTGCTTGGTCATTATATATTTTTCATCCTTGTCGACAGTCATTGTATAACCCAAGGCCCCACCAGTTCTTGGCACTATAGTGATTTTTGTAACTGGAGTCTTGTGGGTTTGGATAGCTGCAACAAGGGCATGACCAACCTCGTGGTAAGCAATGATTTTCTTTTGATCATCTGATATAACAGCATTTTTCTTTTGCATACCTGCTATTACTGTTTCGATTGATTCCTCAAGGTCTTCTTGGGTTAGCTTGTTCCTACCCTCTCTGACTGCTCTTAGGGCTCCTTCATTGACAATATTTGCAAGGTCTGCACCAGATGTACCTGCTGTTCTTTTTGCTATCTCTTCGTAGTCTATATTATCTTCTCTTTTTATATTCTTTGCATGGACTTTTAGGATGTCCTCACGACCCTTTAGGTCAGGAAGCTCTACCTGGACTTGCCTATCAAAACGACCTGGTCTTGTTAGGGCTGGGTCTAGAATCTCTGGCCTGTTGGTTGCAGCAAGTAGGACCACTCCCTCAGCCGCATCAAAACCATCCATCTCATTTAGAAGTTGGTTTAGGGTTTGCTCACGCTCATCATTACCAGAAAAACCTGATACGTCACGCTTTTTACCTATAGCGTCTATCTCATCTATAAAGACTATACATGGAGCTTTTTCCTTGGCTTGTTTGAAAAGGTCACGGACTTTGGATGCACCCATACCTACAAACATCTCCACAAATTCAGATCCTGAAATTGTGAAAAATGGTACTTTGGCTTCACCGGCTACAGCTTTTGCAAGTAGGGTTTTACCAGTTCCTGGAGGGCCTACCAAAAGAATACCCTTTGGTACCCTAGCACCGATTTCTCTGTATTTGCCTGGATTGTGTAGGAAATCTACTATCTCATTTAGGCTTTCCTTGGCCTCTTCTTGGCCTGCTACATCCTTGAAGGTCTTGCCGGTTTTATTTTCCATATAGATTTTGGCATTGGATTTGCCGAAATTCATAAAGTCGGCTCCGCCTCTGCCTCCCATAGTTTTTGATAGGGACCTTGATGCGAAATAAAATATTCCCATCAAGAATATAAATGGAAGTACGCTTGTCAAAAACAAGGACAACCAAGGATTCATCCTGGTTTCTATTTCCTTGCCAAAGACAAGTTTATCATTTCTATTTTTCGCCGCTAAAAGTCTTTCTGTAAGGTCAGTATCCTCCCATAGACCGGTTTGGTAGACTTTTTCATCTCCCTCAACCTTGGCCTTGAAGGTATATTTTAGGGCATCCTTGCTTACCTCTGTGACCTGGTCATTTTCAATCATCTCGACAAATTGACCATAGTCTACTTCTTTGGCCGAGTCATTTTTTGCTATTGGGTTTAGAAAAAAGCTCATTACCAAATAAATAGCAATACCTGCTATCCAATAGAATAATAAGGGCCTTTTTTTAGGTTTTTGATTCATAGTCCTCTCCTTGATATATATTTATCAAGTAGTATATCAAGTTCTTTTAACTCTCTAACTATAGTTTTTAGGTTGACATCTACTGCATCATCTGGGAAGTCTGCTCTTATCTTATCAAAGTATTCTCCGACTTCTTTACCTGCTCCAATGCCTTTTTCTGTAAGCTTGACATTGACTACTCTTTCATCTTCTTCGCTTCTAATCCTATCTACAAAGCCTTTTTTCTCAAGCTTCTTGCAGATATTTGATATATTTCCACCTGTCACTCCAATACTCTTACCCAAACTGCCTATGGATACATCTCCATCATAAGAATATAGGGTGATGATTATCTTTATTTGTAGGGGTGTTAGTTCTAGTTTATTGGCTGTTTCTTGAAGCAATAAGTCTATTTTATGTGAAATTTCTCTAATCATAGAAAAAATTTCATTGTTAAATTCAAAAAAATCTATATGCACCGCTTTCAAAACGTCCTCCTTAGCTTATATATATTATTTTACATATATTAAACCCGATTTCAATATAATTAGCTATGATTTACAATTATTATATTTATTTAGAATTTTTATCTAGGTAGGAACAAGCGGCAAGACCTGCTACTTGGCCTTCTCCTACAGCTTTATTTATCTGGTAAGGCCTGCCTGCAATATCTCCTGCTGCAAAAAGTCCCTTTATAGAAGAGGCCCCATTTTTATCTAATAGTATATGGGCCCCATCCATTTTTATAGATGGGACTAACCTGTCAGCCTTGGAGGAGTCTTTTATTATAAAAAATCCATCGGCGGATATTTTTTCACCTGACCTAAAAACTAGAGTCTCTGCCCTATTTTCCCCTTCAAAACCTAGAGGCCTTTGTCCTTCTATGACCTCGATACCATCTGGCAGGTCAATATTTTTGCCGGTCTGGTTTACAAAAATAAGCTTGCCTACTATCTCTGCTGTAAATTTGGCTTCTTCTATTGACTCATCATTGTAGCCGATAACCACAACTTTTTTGCCCCTATAGAGGGCCGCATCACAGGTTGCACAGTAGTTTACCCCCTTGGCAAAAAACTTTTCTTCATTTTCTAGATCTTTTTTTAGGTCCATACCACTTGCTAGGATGACAGACTTAGCCTCCACCATCTCATTTTGATTTTCAATCTCTATTGCAAAGTATGTCCCCATGGCATAGACAGTTTTTACTCTCTTTTCAGACCTTTCTATATCAAAACCCTCTAGGGATTTTTTGAAATTCTCGTTTAATTCTTTGCCCGAAATCTCGCCAAAGCCTAGGTAGTTTCTGATATAAGATGTTGAGGTGATTTTTTTGGAGTCTTTTCCAAAAAGAATGACAGATTTATTTCTTATTTTACAATTTAAAGCGGCGCTAAGTCCCGCAGGACCTGCGCCGATTATAGCTATATCATATACCATTATATAAATTTGCTCATTTTCTCTTCTATGGCATCCTTGGTGTGGAAACCTATCATGTTTTCTTTTAGGACCCCATCTTTAAAGATCATTAGGCTTGGAACAGCATTTACATTGTATTGGGCTGCGATTTCTTGTGATTTATCAACATCTATGCTATATACCTTGTAGTCTGCCTCATTTGATAGCTCTTCTAAAATTGGGGTTTGCATTTTGCATGGGCCACACCAGGTTGCTGAAAAATCTACTAGCATCAAGCCTGATCCATTTTCTACTTCATTTCTAAATTCTACTGTATCTAATTGTTTCATTTTATTCTCCTTAACTATTTTGCTCTACTAATCCTTCTACCTTATTAACTGGTAGCGAATATATTATACCCTTTCCTTGGCTTTCTAAATCCATTTGCTTATAAATTTCGCTTCTGATTTTTTCTTCAAGGTCTTTTTTGATAAGCATGACTACCATATCTTTTTCTGGTTCTATATTCATATTTAAAAATATAGGGCTTTTGACTATTTCACTTGAACCCCTACCATGGATAACTGTAGCTCCCCTAGCCCCATTGTCCTGGGCTATGTGGATTGCCTTTTGTCCCATGTGCCTATCTACTATTACATATAAACATACATATTCCAATGAGTTGCCTCCATCTAGTCCTGTCCAAAAAGCTATACCAGTGTTGACTTTTTTTAGCTTTTCTGAAATCTTTTCTATAATTTTCTTTGTTTTTTCCTCTTCTATAAGGGCTACTACTATTTCTTTTTTTGTCTTGTCTATTGCTAGGGTGTTTAAAATCTCGTTTGGCGCTGAGCCTTCCCCATAAAAACAAGCTATAGAGCTTGCCCCATGGTCTTTTAGGATTTTCATAAACTTAGAGCCCTTGCCCCTAGGCAATATTATTTTTAAAAATTGCATTACTTAGCCCCCTTATACAGATTACCCATTATCATTATTGTTAGAACTGGCATCATGGCTACAAAGGATATAACACCAAAACCATCGGCAATATTGCCAGCTACTCCTTGGCAAAATGCCAATATAAAGGTTGCCGTCATTGGTCCTGATGCTACTCCTCCAGAGTCAAAGGCTATACCAACAAAAATTTGGTCAACCCTCCTAGATAGGATTAAGGATAAAACAAATCCTGGCACTATGAGCATCCAAAGGGCAAAGCCTTCTATTTTTATCCTAAAGATAGCAAGCATAACTGCAAATGCTACTCCTATAGATAAAGCCACAAGTATATTTTTTCTTGGTATAGAACCACCTGTGACATCCTCTACCTGCTCAGCTAAAACACTCACAGCAGGTTCTGCCAACACTACCAAAAGTCCTAGGATAAAGCCTATCAGAGGTAGCCATTTTGAATTGGCAAGCCCACTTCCCATCACTCTGGCAAGCTCCATAAAGCCTCCCTCAACGCTTGTCAAAAACAAAATCAATCCTATATAGGTATAGCCAAGACCGAAGCTAATAGATTTTAATTCATCTTTATCGATCTTGAATACAAAAATATTCATTATATAAAATACTAGGGCTATTGGCACTATAGCAAAAGTCGAGTTTATAAAACCTGACATCAAGGCTGAGTGGCCGGCTGCCTCTTCTATGGCGATCTGACCTGTGGCAGAACCCAGACTCATCAAAAGACCAGCTAGGATTGGCCCTGTCGAGGCAAGACCTACTAGACCAAAGGAGTCATCTTCGCTCCTATCTCCCTTTAAACTAGCTACTCCCAAACCAAGGGCTATGATAAAAGGTGTTGTCATAGCACCGGTTGTGGCTCCTGATGCGTCAAAGGCTATGGCATGACCTACACTATCTGTAAAAATCATCAGGATAAAAACCATCCCATAAACTAGCCACATGAGGTTTGAAAGCCTTATATCCTTAAAGATCCTATAAAGACCTACAGATATCATTATACCAACTCCTAGGGATATTATTATAACTATTAACTGGCTAGGCATAGATATGGTTGAGCTAACCTCACCTGCTAAGATCAAAAGGTCTGGCTCGGCTACTGATATAGTAAAACCAATAAATACCCCAAATATTATCACCTTGATGATGCTAGAAAACCTGGCTATAAAATCCCCCATCATAGATCCGATTTCTGATATAGATATTTCAACACCAGTCAAAAATATACCAAGGCCTAGGATAACACCCAGACATCCCCAAAAGAAATTGATCATAAGGGCACTTTCTACACCTACAAACATATTTAAAATTACAACCAAAATCATAATTGGTATTACTGACTTAGATGTATTTTTAATTTCTTCTATAAATATACTATCACCTTACTTTCGAATTTTGAAAATAAAAAAGGCAACCAAAATGATTGCCCTTATATATTATCTTATTCTTATTCCTTTTGAGCTTGTGCGTCAGCTGCCTGCATGGCTGTTATAACTGCTATGTCATAAACATCATCTGCTGAACATCCTCTTGAAAGGTCATTTACTGGAGCATTCAAGCCTTGAAGTATTGGTCCTAGGGCCATGTAACCACCAAGTCTTTGTGCTATTTTATAACCAATATTACCAGCTTGTAGGTCTGGGAATATAAATACATTGCATTTTCCTGCAACCTTTGATCCTGGCACCTTGTTTGCTGCTGTAACAGGGTCTATAGCCGCATCAAATTGGACTTCACCTACTACATTAAGCTCTGGTTTTAGGTATTTTGCCAAGTGGGTTGCTCTTTCTACCTTTGTAGCTAGGTCGTGGTGGGCAGAACCCATTGTTGAAAATGATAGCATAGCTACATAAGGATCTATACCAAATGATTTTGCAGTATTAGCTGTTTCTATTGCTACTTCTGCTAGCTCATCAGCTTCTAGGGTGATATTTACTGCAGTATCTGCAAATACAAGTTCTTCGCCATTTGGTCCTATCATAACCATAACACCTGAAACCCTAGATACGCCAGGTTTTGTTTTTATAATTTGTAGGGCAGGTCTGATTGTATCTGCTGTTGTGTGTATAGCACCGGATACCATTCCATCAGCATATCCATCTTTTATAAGCATAACACCAAAGTAGTTTAAATCTCTTCTTAGGATAAATTCAGCTTCTTCCCTATCTATTTTTCCTTTTCTAACTTCTGTAAAGCTATCAACTAATTTATCAAAATCTTCGAATGTCTCTGGATTTAATATCTTGATGTGAGAAATACTTTTTCCTAATTTATCAGCTGCTTTTTGGACTTCTCCTTGGTCACCTAAGACTATTGGTGTGATCAGTCCTTTTTCCTGGTGTCTGATTGCAGCCTCTAATACTCTTTCGTCTTTACCTTCTGGAAAAACGATTGTAAGGTTTTTTCCTTCTATTGCTTTTACAGCTTGATCTATAATGCCAATTTTTGCCATTAAATCCTCCTATTATTTTTCTATTATAACTATATTGTAGTTTTTTTAAAGTGCTAGTTAATTTTTATCTTTTTGCTTTATTAAGAGCAGATTGTTCTTTGTCAGATAATTCTACTTTACTAGATCCTTGTACAACTTCTTTTAGATATACGGTGGATCCTTTATCCCCATAAAGACTTGTAAGGATAATACCGTTATGGAAGTTATCAAGCATACACAATGAAAAGGAAAGTTCACGGCTTTGGCCCTCGAAGGCATCAAAGTGAACTATAGCCATGTTTGATACAGCCCCCATGGTTGTATCTTTGGCATCTGCCGCAGTCTTATTTATGTTTCTAAGCTCCTTGTAGGAGGAATCGATTTGGTCATTTAGCCTATTTAGCAATTCCTCGATATTGACATCTGGGTCATTGCCCCTGAGCAAATGATCATATCTTTGTTTTTGTCTACGTGTCCTATTTGAAAGGGAAAATATCATAGCAAATTGTAAAATGACTAAAAGTGTCATAATTGCTATTGCAATATATAATGCAGTCATAAGGTCCTTCTTTCTATAATTTTTTTATTTTTTTTATATAAGGTCTCTATTTCTTCTAGGGTTCTACCGACCATTTTTTTAGTTTCCTCTCCACCCAAATTTATCTTTATAGTAGGGATAGACGATAAAACAGCCGCCCTTAAAAGCTCGTTGGCAATTTCTCCATCAGAAATAGTGGTTTTTTTGCCATGTTCTAGGTAAAATCCCAGGATATTCATTGCATCCAGGCAAAGTTTGTTCATTTGTATTTGGGGTTTAGCGGCATCAATAAAAAACTTCCTATCAACCTTTGATGATTTTTTAAACTCATCTAGCATAAGATTTGTATAGTAAATGTCATCAGCTCCTAATTTTTTAAGGTCCTCAGAAATCTTTATCATTGTTTCATATGAAACATTGGCCTGGTTTTCTAATTCTCCCCAATTCTTTTTATCCATCATCAAAGACAGATTTACAGCCATGTTGGCTATATAAATCACAACTGCCCCTCCACCAGGCTTGGCATGGGGCTTTCTGATTTCTTCTAGAAAATGATCAAGATTCATGGGAGATCCTCTGGTAAATCTTTTCTATATCCTCCACACTATAGCAATCTATAATGACCTTATAGGAGTCTTTTTCTTTTTCTATTGCTACTTTTGTACCTAGTTTATCCATAAATTTTTCTTCAAAATCATCAAAGAGAAGTTGGTCTAGGTTTGGAGTTTTTTTTCTAGAGAGCTCTTCTACTTCTCTTACAACAGTTTTTTTATTTTTGTAATCATCAAGGGCTGTTTTTCTGTCCTTATCATCCTTGACTGACAATAAACTTCTAGCCTGGGATGGCGAAATTTCCCCCTTATTTAGTGCGGCTTTTTCCTCATCAGAAAGCTTTAAAAGTCTAATAGTATTTGCTATATAGGACCTAGATTTACCCATTTTTTGTGCAATCTCATCCTGGGTTAGCTTGTAGGCCTCCTGGAGTTTTTTGTAGGCATTGGCCTCTTCTATAGCTGATAGGTCCTCTCTTTGTACATTTTCTATCAATGAAAGGACTTCTATATCTCTTTCTTCGTAGTCTTTTACTATAGCATCTATGGTTTTTTCTCCATTTATAAGGCTAGCCCTATACCTACGCTCTCCAGCCAGGATCTCGTAATGACCGTCGTTTTTTGATAGGGTTATTGGGTTAAGAAGTCCGTATTCCTTTATGGAGTCAGCCAGGTCCTTCAAGGCTTTTTCGTCAAAGTTTTTTCTTGGTTGGCCTGGTCTTGGTTTTATTTTATCCATGGGGATTTTTTCTACTCTGACTCCAGACTTATCCATATTTACTTCTGGAATCAGGGATTGAAGTCCCCTGCCCAAACTTTTTTTATTGGTCATGATTCCTCCTTTATGATCTCATCAGCTAGGCTGATATAGGCCATAGCACCTTGGCTTTTTGGCTCATATTCTACCGCTGACTGGCCATGAGAAGGCGCTTCTGCGAGTCTAACATTCCTAGGGATCATTGTCATAAAGACCCTGTCCTTGAAATATTTTTTCACTTCTTCTACAACCTCATAGGAGAGTCTTGTCCTCTTATCAAACATAGAAAGTAGGACTCCCTCCACATAGAGGTCTGGGTTTATAGATTCTTTTACAAGCTCAAATGTATTCATAAGCTCGCTGACCCCTTCTAGGGCATAGTACTCTGTTTGGATCGGTATAATGATAGAATCACTTGCCACAAGGGCGTTGATTGATAAAAGGCCCAAAGATGGAGGGCAATCTATAAGCACATAGTCGTATTTTTTCTCTATCCTGCCTATGATTTCCTTTAATTTTTTTGTTCTTTCTATAGGATCTAAAGGCACAAGTTCTACCTCCAATCCAGAAAGAGAATTTTCCGAAGCCAACAAGTCTACACCAGATTTTGTCCTTATGACATACTTATCAAATGTTTTTTCTGATTCTAAAGGCTCTTCTTCGCCATCAAATTTTTCTAAAACTTCTTCATCTGACATTTCTTCTTGTTCAGGATTTTCTCCATCTAGCATATAAAAAAGATCATAAATAGAAGTTTCTACCTTGTTTTTATTTATGCCAAGACCCGTTGTAGCATTTGCCTGGGGATCCATATCTATAACCAAAACTTCTTTTTCTAGATAGGACAAGCCAACTGCCAGGTTGACAACGGTAGTAGTCTTGCCTACTCCGCCTTTTTGATTAAATATTGATATAGTCTTCATATACTCCCCTTACTATTAAAATACTCATGTCTATAATTTTGTTCTTGGCTACTCTTCTAACTTTATTTCTCTCGCCTTTGACATTTATTTTTCTTATATATTTCTTTCCTTTATATAGGACTCCTAGATAAGCTAGGCCTTTGTGGGCATAACCACTTGTTGCTATTGTGAGCTCAGCTCCTGTCCTCTTGTAGAGCCCATCAAGCATTTCGCCGACTACCTCTGGGCTTACAACATCATATTTATCTATTGTTTCATATGAAACATCTAGGATTTTGTGTTTAGCCTCATTTGCATAGGTCACATAGGATTCTTTCAGGACATCACTTGCCCCTGATATATCTATAATAGAGCTTGCTATAAGTCCGCCTGTTATAGATTCAGCTGTTGCAACAAACTCAGACCTTTTTCTAAGTTCATTTATCAGAACTTCTTCTCTGGTAATATCTTCGGTTGTGATCAGCAGGTTGCCAAAGATTTCTCTTACCTTGCCCACGCCTTGGTCAAGTCTTTTTTCTAAATCAGCCTTATTTTTTGCTGACGCAGTGACTCTAAGCTCTACACCAGATTTTTTGGCGTAGGGGCTTATGGTCGGATTTGATCCAGATAGGTCAATCCTACTTGCCACATCCCACTCGCCTAAAAGACCTATCTTGCAATTGACAGATTTTATCAGCATATCTGTTTTTATGTGAGGTATAACCTCGTGGTCAAACATATAGGTCATCTCGTTTGGTGGGCCAGGCATAAGGATAAATTTGCTTTTTCCTTCTATTATACAACCCGGAGCTGTCCCTTGGTCATTTTTTAAAATGATAGCTGATTTTGGAAAAATCGCTTGTTTTTTGTTGACAGTCATAGCCCTCTTCGAATCATTGAAATATTCTTTTAAGGACTGGTAGGACTTCTCGTCAAGGACCATCTCATCCTCTAGACCACAAACCTTAACAGCAACCTCCTTGCTTATGTCATCGTCAGTTGGTCCAAGACCGCCTGTTACAAAAACATAGTCGTACTTGCCATCTGCTTCTTTTAGGCCTTCGTAGAGTCTTTCGAAGTTATCACCCAGGGTTTCCATCTTGTAGAGGTTTATACCCAGGCTTTGTAAACGGTCTGCTATAAATTTTGAATTTGTATCAAGGATAGACCCTAGAAGGATCTCAGTTCCTACAGAGTAAATTATTGCTTTCATAAATCTTCCTTACTGTTTCACGTGAAACTTTTATACTAATATTTTACTCCTTTTACAGAAAAAAACACCTAGGCTATTTGCCTAAGTGCTTTTATTCCTACTATTAATAATATTACATATAAGCTGACCCCTAGCGGCGTAAGTCCCTGGTCCA
Source organism: Anaerococcus mediterraneensis (assembly GCF_900128415.1). Taxonomy (NCBI): domain Bacteria; kingdom Bacillati; phylum Bacillota; class Tissierellia; order Tissierellales; family Peptoniphilaceae; genus Anaerococcus; species Anaerococcus mediterraneensis. Next base: position 606,323 of record NZ_LT635772.1, on the reverse strand, counting down.
AAATAGGAACCATAGCTAGGATATTATTTGTAGCATGAATTATGATAGGTGCTTTTATAGACCTTGTTTTATAGTAAACATAGGCTAAAACAAGACCCATAAAAAATGTATTTGGAGTCTGGACTATATTAAAATGATAGATCCCAAAGACTAAAGAAGTTAAAAAAATTGTTGCCTTGCTATTTCCTAACTCTTCAAATAGGACTCCCCTAAATAAATACTCTTCTACAATAGGTGCTCCTATTGCTACTACAAAAATAACAACTAGTCCATCTATTGTGCTATTGGCACTAAAAGCTTTTTCAAAAATATCAAAGGCATCTGTGACTAGTGGAGACCCCTCAAAAAGCTTCAAAATTGCATTAACAAGCAAATGACCAAAACCAACTGTACCTAAGCCAACACCTATATATATTAGTGGGTTTTCGATCTTTTCATTTTTTATATATTCCCCACTGTAGTTTTTTTTACGTTTTTTTACATAAAAAATTAGTACAATAGATTTGGCAATTTGGCCTACAAAAACTCCATATATGATATAATTTATAGGCTGGCCACCTATTGCCATGGCCATAAGCCTTGGAACAATACCTCCTGATAGGCTATCTATCAGGAGATTGGCAAGGAAAAAGGCTATTATAATAAAGAAAGATTTGAATGATTTTTTAAATATTTCCATATTCACTCCTATGTTTCATATGAAACATTATAGGGGGGTTTTCTTTGGCAGATTTTTTCCCCTAGGGTAGGCTTTTGGGCTTGGCTTTATTTTTTTGACAATTATATTGACTCTCTCATTTCCTTCCAAGTCAAATTTGTCTTTTTTTATGACCTTACCACCCAAGATCCCTAGAGCATTTTTTGCATTTGCCAATTCCTCATCTGCCTTTGGGCCTTTGAGGGCTATAAAAAGTCCACCGACCTTGACTAAAGGCAGGCAAAGCTCAGATAGAGTTGCCATATTGGCTACTGCACGAGATACGACAACGTCAAATTCTTCCCTGTGCTCTTTAGCAAAGTCCTCCGCCCTGGTGTGTATAGCCCTAGCATTTTCTAGGTCAAGTTTTTCTATGACTTCATTCATGAAAACAACTTTTTTGTTTACAGAATCTATGAGTGTCAAATCTATATTTTTCTCAATCCTAAGAGGGATTCCAGGAAATCCAGCCCCAGCTCCTATGTCTAGGACCTTGTCGTTTTCCTTTATATAGTCTAAAACAGTTAGAGAATCTTTGAAGTGTTTTAACTCTATCTCCTCTGGGTCAGTTATAGTCGTCAGATTTGTATGGGAGTTGACCTCCAAAAGGTAGTCTGTATAAATTTTGTACTTATCCATATAATTCTCCAGTCTTTAATCTTATGAGAAGGACATTGATATCAGCTGGGCTTACTCCCGAGATCCTTGAGGCTTGACCAATGGACTCTGGTTTTATAGCATTTAGTTTTTCTGCTGACTCCTTTTTTAGGCCCTTGATTTTGCTGTAGTCGATCTCTTGGCTTAGCTTGTGGCTTTCTAGTTTTTTAAATTTCTCTATGTCAGACATTTGCTTTTTGATATAGCCTTCATATTTGATCTCAGTTTGGACTTGGATTTTGATAAATGCAGGTAGGTTGTCTCTTGCCTCATCAAAGATTTCTGTCATCTCGTAGGTGATCTCAGGTCTTTTTATAAGTTCATAAAGACTTGATCCCTTGTTTAGTGGAGTTGATCCTAAATCTTCTAGGATTTTATTTTTCGCTTCTTTTGGACTTATTAGAACACCTTTTAGTCTCTCGATCTCTCCGTCAATCATAGCTTTTTTATCAAGCATTTTTTGATAGCGGTCTTCGCTTACAAGTCCTATGTCATAGCCTTTTTTGGATAATCTCTGGTCGGCATTATCCTGTCTCATTGTTAGCCTGTACTCACATCTCGATGTCATCATCCTGTATGGTTCGTTTGTGCCCTCTGTGACTAGGTCATCTATCAAAACTCCTATATAGGCATCAGACCTATCTAGGATAAATTCGTCCTTGCCTAGGATTTTAAGGGCTGCGTTGATCCCTGCAACAAGCCCCTGGCCTGCGGCTTCTTCATAGCCTGATGATCCATTTATCTGACCTGCAAAATACAAACCAGAATAGGCTTTGGATTCTAGGGTTCTTTTCAATTCTCTGGTATCTATCATATCATATTCTATAGCGTAGGCTGGTCTCATGATTTTAACATTTTCTAGACCCACTATAGTCTTGTAAAATCTCTCTTGGATCTCTTGTGGCAAAGAAGAAGATACGCCCTGGACATACATCTCATTTGTCGATAGGCTTTCTGGCTCTATAAAGACCTGATGGACGTCCCTATCAGGAAATCTCACCATCTTATCCTCTATGGATGGGCAATACCTTGGGCCAATCCCCTTGATCTTGCCCCCGTAAATTGGAGACCTATCGAGATTATCCATGATGATTTGTTTTGTTTCTTCTGTTGTATAAGTTAGGTAACAATCCTCTTGATGTCTGTCAGAATAATCTTTTCCCTCATTTAAAAATGAAAATGGTATTACTTCCTTATCGCCAGGTTGAACTGTAGTTAATTTATAATTTATAGATCTCCTATCAACCCTAGCAGGTGTACCTGTCTTAAATCTACGAATATTGAAGCCCATTTCTACTAGGCTATCAGTCAAATATGTCGCTGCAGAAAGGCCGTGAGGACCACTAACTTTTTCATAGTCGCCTATTAGGATTTTTCCGTTTAGGTAGGTTCCAGTACAAATTATAAGGGCTTTCGTTTCAAAAATTGCGCCTTGGATTGTTTCACATGAAACAATTTTTCCGTCTTCGTAGTTTATCTTGTCTACCTCTTGCTCAAAAAGATCCAGGTTTTCTGTCTCCTCTATGACCTTTTTCATCTCTTCGTGGTAGCGTCTTTTGTCTGCCTGGACCCTCAAAGAATGGACTGCCGGTCCCTTGGATGTATTTAGCATCCTAGATTGGATGAAGGTTTTGTCTATATTTATAGCCATTTCCCCACCAAGGGCATCAATCTCACGCACTATATGGCCCTTGCCAGTACCTCCTATGTTTGGGTTGCAGGGCATATCTGCAACTGACTCCATAGAAGTAGTAAGCATCAAAGTTTTCATTCCTAGCCTAGCTGCGGCAAGTCCTGCCTCGCATCCTGCATGGCCTGCCCCTACAACTACTACATCGTAGGTGCCAGCCTTGTATTTATATTTACTTTCCAACACAAAACTCCTTAAACACTTTATCCATTATCTCTCCTGACACGCTCTCTCCTATTATAAGTCCTAAGTCCTCGTAGGCAGCTGACAAGTCTACCTCGCAGGCATCAATAGGCACTCCCCTTTGCATATCTGCCAAAGAATCATCTAGCTTTTTCTTGGCAGATTTTAGGAGATTTTCGTGCCTAACATTGGTTATTAGGACTGATTCTTTGCTCATATCCTTTTTATCAAAAATATTTCTAATCGCATCTTCTAGGTCTTTTAGACCCTCTTCTTTTATCATAGACATTTTTATAATCGGCAAATCCAAATCCAATTTTTTCTCATCGAATTTTGCATCTAGGTCTGTCTTATTTAAAATTATTATGGCATTTTTATTCTTGATCAGATCTACAATCTTTTTATCCTCTTGGTCAAAGTCCCTAGAAAGGTCAAAAATTGCCAAGATCAGGTCAGAAGCCTGGCTTAGCTCTATAGACTTATCGACACCGATTTTTTCTACCAGGTCATCTGTATCCCTAATACCTGCTGTATCGTTGATCTTTAGGGTAAAATCTCCCAGTGAAATATACTCTGTTATCAAATCCCTAGTTGTCCCTGGTATGTCTGTGACAATAGCCCTATTTTCATCCAAAAGCACATTTAATAGCGAGGACTTGCCTACATTTGGCTTGCCAATGATAGTTGTATTTATACCATCTTTTACAAGCTTACCCCTATTTGATGTGGCTACCAGCATATCTATTTTCTCTTTGGCCCTTATCAGGTAGGCTGTGATGTCAGATACTGGCAGATCTTCCCCATCTTCTGTAAAATTAATCGAGTATTCAAGCCTTGCCAGACCCTCTTTTAGGTCATTTCTAATATCAGATATCTTTCTGGTCAGAGACCCTCCAAGCTGGTCTATACCCTGCTTGGCAGATAATTTGTTGGTAGCATTTATGACATCAAGGACAGCCTCAGCCTGGGATAGGTCTAGCCTGCCATTTAGAAAGGCCCTCTTTGTAAATTCGCCTGGCTCTGCAAGCTGGCAGCCTAGGTCTAAAAGGATATTCAAAATCTCCCTGACAGCCACAAAAGACCCATGACAGTTTATCTCGCAAAGGTCCTCCCTGGTGTAGGTAGCTGGCGCCTTCATAAAGGCAACCATAACCTCATCTATAGTTTCTCCCTCATAGACAATATGGCCATAGCGTAGGTACCTATTATCCTTTTCCGGGTCTATTCGCCTATGGTTTATAGGCTTAAATATTTGATTTATAATCTCAAGCGTCCTATCTCCAGTCATCCTGACTATAGAAATACCCCCAGTTCCTGCTGGTGTGGATATAGCAGCAATAGTTTTTGCCATAACAAATCCTTTCTATATATAAAAATCTTTTCCAATCTACTATTATTCTACTCTTATAAAGTGGTCTTTAACATAAAGATTATAGTGTATTGTCAATCTTTGTCAATCTTTTAAGTCCCATTTGTAAAATCTTCTAATTTTTCGTTTATTTTAATGTCTAATTGTGATATATTAGTAATAGTATAGTTGAAATTTTTTTTGGAGGAATCATGAACTTATCACAACTTTCCAGCCTGCAATGGAATCTAATAGCAGGCGGACTTGCAATCTTCCTTTTTGGTATCAGTCTAATGGGAGATGCTCTTACCAATTTTGCAGGACCTAAAATGAGGGGGTATGTTGAAAAATACACATCTAACCCTATCAAAGGTGTCCTTGTTGGTGTAATAATTACAGGGCTTATCCAGTCCTCATCAGCTACCACAGTTATAGCAATAAGTTTTGTAAGAGCTGGTATTATGAGTCTGGAACAGGCCATAGGGGTTATCCTTGGGGCCAATATAGGTACAACTGTCACATCTATCCTTATAGGTTTTGACCTAGAACACTACTCTTATTATATAATCCTAATCGGAGTTATAGTTACAATGCTCTCTACAAAGAGAAAGAAAAAATATGTAGGGGAAATCCTAACAGGTTTTGGTCTTTTGTTTATAGGCCTACAAATGATGGGCTCATCCCTATCAGCCCTAAAGGATATACCAGGTTTTGAAAAAGTCGTTGCAAATATGGCACAAAACCCAATCATAGCTGTTCTGGTCGGTGCAGGCCTTACTGCCCTTATCCAGTCATCATCAGCCTTTATCGGTATAACCCAGTCCCTATATGCATCTGGAGCCATAGATTTAAATGTGGCACTCGCCCTCATGTTTGGTGCAAATATAGGTACCTGTATAACAGCCATCCTTGCAAGCCTTGGAGGGTCCCTATCAGCTAGGAGAACATCGCTTTTCCATATCATGTTCAATGTGATGATATCCTTGATATTTGTAATCTTTATAGGACCTTACAGGAGCCTAGTAGAGCACTTGGCAGCTGCTATTGGGGCAAATAAACTTATGACCATAGCTGTAGGTCACTTTACCTTCAACTTTATAGGCATGGTAGTATTCTTGCCACTTATAAATCCAGTTGCTAAATTCCTAAGAAAAGTCATCCCAGGCAAGGACTCTATCCTTACCGACCTTGGCAAGATAGAGCTTGATGAGAGACTTATCGATAGGTTCCCAGCTGCTGCCCTTGACCAAATCAAGGTAGCCATCATCCAAGAATCAGTCGTAGCCCTAGAAAACCTAAAGGCAAGCAAAGAGTTCCTAAATACTAGCGATAAAAAATATTATGAAACATCAAAAGAAGCAGAGGCTATGATCAATGACATGGATACAAGAATCCAGGCCTATATCTTGAATATTGCCCAAAACCAAGCACCTATTGATGTAGAAGCAGAATTGCAAACATACTTACAAGTCCAAATCAACCTAGAGAGGGTATCAGACCTAAATGATATGTACGACCTACTTATCAACAACCTCGTAAGCTCTATAGAGGTCTTTGAAAACAAAGACCTAGTCCTATATAGAAAGCTAAAAGAAGACGAGGCAGCCCTCGACCTACTAGAGATCAAACTCAGAAAATCCCACTACGATAGACTAAAAAACGGCATAGACATGACCACTATGGCATCCTATGTCTACAATGATATCCTATCAACTATGGAAAGGCTTGGCGACCATGCCTTCAATATGGCAAGGATCACCATGGACCCAGTCAAAGTCCACAAGGCCAATATAGTGGAAAACGAAAAAGGCGAGGATATATAAAAATAAAGGCTAAGCTAGGATTCCTGGCTCAGCCTTTTTTTAAAGCCCTATAAAGTATAATGTTTTGACAAAAACAAAGTTTTATTATATAATAGCAAAATGTATCGTTTACATATCAGAGCTAGAAAATAAGGCTTTGATTTTTTATTTATAGGGGGTTTTTTGTGACATTTTTTGATACTTTCAATTTATATTTGCTACTGAGGATATTTCTCTCAGTGGTATCAGGCTTTATCATAGGCTCTGAGAGGGAAAATAAAAACAAATCTGCAGGTGCCAAAACCCATACAATCGTTTGTTTGGGGGCATGCCTAGCCATGATCATATCCAAATATGGTTTTTATGATGTAAAAAATTTTGACGCAGCCAGGGTTGCAGCCCAAATAGTATCAGGCGTAGGTTTCTTGGGTGCTGGTGTGATTTTTGTCAAAAACTACGGTGTTACAGGACTAACAACAGCAGCTGGTATTTGGACTACATCTATAGTCGGTATGGCCTTTGGGTCTGGTATGTATTTTGTAGGCGCAGTCGCTGCTGCCTTTATAGTTTTGTTCCAATCCTTTATGTTTACTGGAGAGATTTTCCAAAAGCATGACCAATACACAACCATCATAGAGTCAAGCAATTCGGGCATCATCAGCAAGATCGATACCTATATAGAGGAAAACCACCTCTCAAAAAAGGCCTACAATCTGAGATTTAAAAACCAAAAATATATACTCAATTTTGAAATCTATCCAAAAGATGCAGAGGAGCTCAATAGCTTCATCGAGTTTTTGGAAAATGACCTACATGTAGAAAAATTTGATATTTTCTAAAATAGTTGGGTTGTTGCAAAACTATGAATAACTATCGGCCCATTATTAGAGGGTTCTCTTAGAAAATTTTTTTATCTAGCCTGCCGGCTCATGGAGGCAAAATTTTCGTGGAGGTTCCTCTAATGATTTGGGACGATTTATTCATTCTGCAACAGCCCATATTTTTTTTGCTCCTTGTAAAACCTTTTCATAAAATAATGAAAAGATGAGTATTTCCAGTATAATAATTAATTAATATACAAAAGTTTATAAGGAGATTTTATGCTAACAGGACAACTTAGAAACAAAGTAGACTCTATCTGGACAACCCTATGGACAGAAGGCTCTACCCAACCTCTTGTAAATATAGAACAGATAACCTATCTCTTGTTTATGAAGGGCCTAGATGAGGCAGAGCTAGCCCGCCAAGAAGACTCCAAACTTTTGGGCATAGACTATGATTCTATTTTCCCAAAAGATAAGCCAGAATACAGGTGGCATGTCTTCAAAAACCTGGGCGATGCCAACAGGATGTTTGCCCTCATGCAGACAGAGATATTTCCCTTTATAAAAAATCTCAAGGCAGACGACGAGGATGCAGCCTTCTCCAAATATATGAAAGATGCGACCTTTAATATAAACAAGGCCCAGACCCTACAAAAAGTCGTAGCTGCCCTAGATGACCTACCAACAGAGGACAATGACATAAAGGGTGACATCTACGAATACCTCTTGTCAAAAATATCAGCCTCAGGTACAAATGGCCAGTTTAGGACCCCAAGGCATATCATAAAAATGATGGTAGAGCTGATGAAGCCAGAAAGGTCTGACCTCATAGCAGATCCAGCCTGCGGGTTTCGTGTCATAATAGTGATAGAGGCAAATAGTTATGTAAATATAAGGAGTTCAAGACTTCTACCAAAGTTTAAAACTCAAAAAATAAATAGTTGGTGTGCTGCTTAGAGTATCCATTTTAATAATGGATATTGTAAATAGCATACCAATAAAACTAAGGATTCTTTAATGAGTCTTATTTTGTGATGAAAATTTAATATGTAAATCTCAGACGATAGAAAATCAAAAATTCTGTCGTCTTTTTTATTCCAAAGAAAGGAGGTAAGGATGAATTTTGATTATTTTTATAATAGGCAATCTGAGATGTATAACTTCATTAGGTTACCTATGGTATTAATGGAAGATGAGATTTTTGAGAGAATTTCTATTGAAGCTAAAGTTTTGTATTCATATATGCTTAATCGAATGGGTCTTTCATATAAAAATGGCTGGATAGATGAAGATGGAAAAGTTTTTATTTACTACACAATTGAAAGTATAAAAGATCAATTTAATTGTGCAAGTGAAAAAGCAAATAAATTAATTGCTGAACTTGATATTAAATCAGGAATAGGACTGATTGAAAAGAAAAGACAAGGACTTGGAAAGCCGAATAGAATCTATGTTAAAGACTTTATGAGCATATTTACTAATATGGAATTAAAAAATCCAGAAGTTCGAAAAACAAAATTCCAGAAGTTCGATAATCGAAATTCAAGAGATTCGAATATCGAAAGTCAAGATTTTCGAAAATCGGAAGGTAACTATAACAATATTAATAATAATGAGTTAAGAAAGAATGATTTTAGTAAGGGACAAAAGCCTTATGGAATATATAAAAACATATTTTTGACTGATGAAGAATACAAGGACTTAACAAATGAGTTAGGAAGTAGAATTAATGAATACATTGATAGATTGTCGTCATATATGAAAGCAAATAACAGAGAGTATCAAGATCACAAGGCAACGATAATCAATTGGTATCTTAATGATCAGGCAAAAAACATTAATGACAATGCAACAAGAAAGATGAATTACGATATAGGAGAGAGTTTATGAAGAACTTAAAAGATTTTGTATTAAGAGAAAATGATATTGAAAGAAATGGACATATTTATTGCAAGGTCTGTGGTAAAAGAGTCGATGGAGAATTACTTGACCTTGGATTTACAAAGTTTATTCCAAGAATTAAATGTGAATGTGAAATAAAAATAGATAAGGAAAATGCAGAAAGAGAAATATTAACGAGAATATCATCGCTAAAAAGAGATTGTTTTTCATCGCCAAACCAACACCAATATACTTTTGAGAGATTCTTAAATGAAAAAGGTCAAGCTTACAAGGTTGCTTACAATTACGCCAAAAATTTTGAACAAATGAAGGAAGACAATGTTGGACTTTTATTTTATGGAGATGTTGGCAGTGGAAAGACTTATCTTGCTTGTTCTATTGCAAATGAATTAATTGAAAGAGAACAAGTTAAAGTTAAGATTATGAATTTATCTCAGGTTATAAATCAAATACAAAAATCAGCATTTAAGCTGGATTCAAATGAAATTATAAATAACCTCTCTAATATTCCTTTGTTAATATTAGATGATCTTGGAATTGAGAGGGATACATCTTATGCAAGAGAACAAGTATATAACATTATAAACTCAAGATACTTAAAGGGTAGGCCGACAATAATTACTACAAACTTATCATTGGAAATTATTCAAAATCCTAATATTGAACTTGAGTATCAGAGGATATATTCAAGAATACTTGAAATGACAATACCAGTTAAAGTTACGGGAGAAGATTTTAGAAGAAAAATCCATCAAGAGAAGTTAAGAAAATACAAAGAGCTACTTTTATATGGAGGTGGAATAGATGATTAATGAAGAAGTATCCAGGTCAAGTCTTAATCTTGAAGTAAGACTTGCAAAAGCAACAAGTAAAGCAATTCTTGATGCCTTAAAGAAAGTACACAAGCAAATAGAAGAACAAGGAGGTTTGAAAAATGTAATAAAAAATAACGGAGAAGAGGTAAAACTAAAAGATATGGTTAAAAAGGGACAGTTAGAAGAAATTAATCTAAAAGATCCTGAGTTAAAAGAATTAAAGAAAATTTTAAATAAACACGGAGTGAAGTTTTCTGTTATGAAAGATAAGGAAACTGGTAACCACTCTGTGTTTTTTCAATCTAAGGATATAAAGGTAATGGAACACGCCTTTAAAAAAGCAGTTAAGGCTTCTGAAAGAAAGGCCGATAGAAAAGATTCAATAACGAGGACTATAAATAAGTTTAAAGATATGGCTAAGGACACCATTAGCAAAGATAAAGTTAAAAATAAACATAAGGAGCAAAGCTTATGATAAGTAATTTAAAAACATTTGAAAATAAGAATTTTGGGAAACTCACTGTTATAGAAAAAGACGGTGAGTTTTTCTTTATAGCTAATGAAGTAGCAACTATGTTGGGATATATTAATCCAAGAAAAGCTGTTTATGACCATGTAGATGAAGAAGATAAGGGTGTAACGAAATGGAACACCCCTGGAGGAATACAGAATATTTCAATAATTAATGAGTCAGGATTGTATTCACTTATCCTCTCATCAAAACTACCACAAGCAAAAATATTCAAAGCTTGGGTAACTAGAGAAGTATTACCAAGTATTAGAAAAAATGGAGGATATATAGCTGGTCAAGAAAAGAAAACTAACGAAGAGCTACTTGCAGATGCAATTCTTGTAGCCAATAGAATTATTGCCGAGAGAGAAGAAGAAATTGACGAATTAAGACCAAAGGCAGACTATTATGACAAATTAGTAGACTATAATCTACTTACAAACTTTAGAAACACTGCTAAAGAGTTAGGAATACCACAAAATCAGTTTATAAGTTTTTTAATGGATAAGGGATTAATTTATAGAGATAAGAAAAAGAAACTCTTACCTTATGCAGATAAGAATAAGGGATACTTTGAAGTAAAAGAATGGGTTGATCCACTAGGTACACTTGTAGGCATACAAACATTTATAACACCAAAGGGAAGACACTACCTACTAATTTTATTAGATAGTGAAGGTTTCTACGATGAATAAGATATTAGAAGCCATTCTTTCTGATATTAAAAACTTAATTAAAATAGACAACCCAAAGAAATTTATATTATCAAACATTCCCTATCTATCATTCTTCTATATTGGAAATATTTTTTCTAAGCACATCAATTCTTATGTAGGAGGAGATATTATTGATAGAATAATGGTGGGAATTTCTGATATAGGAACTTTATCCTATATACCAAGTATTAATCCAAGGGACTTGTTAGTAGGTATTTCAGTTGCTGGTCTTGTTAAGTTAATTGTTTATAGTAAAGGTAAAAATAAAAAGAAATATAGGCAAGGCAAGGAATATGGATCTGCAAGATGGGGAGAAAGCAAGGATATTGCTCCATATATTGACCCTAAGTTTGAAAACAATGTTCTTATAACTAATACTGAAAGACTTACAATGAACTCAAGACCTAAAAACCCTAAATATGCTAGAAATAAAAATGTATTAGTAATAGGAGGTTCTGGATCAGGTAAAACGAGATTTTATGTAAAGCCAAATCTAATGCAAATGCATTCTTCCTATGTAGTAACAGACCCAAAGGGGACACTTGTGTTAGAGTGTGGAAAAATGCTCTACGAAAATGGATATGATATAAAGATTTTAAACACAATAAACTTCAAAAAGTCCATGAAATACAATCCCTTTGCTTATTTGAGAAGTGAAAAAGATATTTTAAAGCTTGTCCAAACTATAATTGCTAACACCAAGGGAGATGGAGAAAAGGCAGGAGAAGATTTCTGGGTAAAGGCTGAAAAGTTATATTACACTGCCCTCATCGGTTATATTTATTATGAAGCACCAGAAGAAGAAAAGAACTTTAAGACACTTTTAGATATGATTGACGCAAGTGAAGTTAGAGAAGATGATGAAACCTATATGAATCCAATTGATAGGCTCTTTGAGGCTCTTGAAAAGAAAGACCCAAGTCATTTTGCAGTTAAGCAATATAAGAAATACAAGTTGGCAGCAGGAAAAACTGCAAAGTCAATTCTAATATCATGTGGAGCAAGACTTGCACCTTTTGATATAAGAGAGCTTAGAGAGCTAATGAGTGAAGATGAATTAGAACTTGATAAAATTGGAGATAGAAAAACTGCTTTATTCGTAATAATATCAGATACAGATGATACCTTTAACTTTGTAGTTTCAATAATGTATTCTCAATTATTTAATCTACTATGTGATAAGGCAGATGATGTGTATGGTGGAAGATTTCCAGTTCATGTTAGGTGTTTGCTTGATGAGTTTGCAAATATTGGCTTAATTCCAAAATTTGAAAAATTGATTGCAACAATTCGTTCAAGAGAAATATCAGCAAGCATAATACTGCAAGCACAATCTCAATTAAAAGCAATCTATAAAGACCATGCAGATACAATAGTTGGTAACTGTGACTCTACACTTTTTCTAGGAGGAAAAGAAAAAACAACAGTAAAAGAGTTATCAGAAACCTTAGGAAAAGAAACTATAGACTTATACAACACGTCAGAAACAAGGTCAAATCAAAAATCTTTTGGACTAAATTACCAAAAGACTGGAAAGGAACTTATGAGCCAAGATGAAATAACTGTAATGGATGGTGGAAAGTGTATATACCAGCTGAGAGGAGTAAGACCTTTCTTGTCTGATAAATTTGATATTACAAAGCATAAGAATTATAAGTTGTTGGAAGATTATGATAAGAAAAACTTGTTTGATGTGGAAGAGTATTTAACAAATAGAGATAAGGTAAAGTTAAAATCAAGTTATAAGATAAATAGATTAAACATTTGATTTTATGGAGAAAGCAAAATGTGTGAAAATAGAAAATCATCTTTAATTATATTAAATATAAATGGTGAGCAGTTTATTTTGGAAAGTGATGCAGAACTCACTATGGATAATAAAAATTATATTGAAGCAATATGTGAGACAATGTACGATGAGAGTAATGAATGGTATGAAGATATATATGATATGTCCCCATATGATATAGCTGAGCTATTTGAAAAAACAGTAAAAGAAGAAGTAGGAATAACTGTTACATTTAAAGCAATAGACCTTGAAGTATCGATTTTAGAAGACTAGAAACAAGGTATTAATAGGAGATAGAAATTAAAAATTCTCAGGGTAAATATCAGCAAGTACAATCTTAATTAAAAGCAATCTATAAAGACCATGTAGATACAATAGTTGGTAACAATGATTTTACACTCTTTCTAGGGGGAAAAGAAACTATAGACCTATATAACACATCGGAAACAAGATCAAATCAAAAATCTTTAGGTCTAAATTACCAAAAGACTGGTAAGGAACTTATGAGCCAAGATGAAATAACTGTAATGGATGGTGGTAAGTGTATATACCAGCTAAGAGAAGTAATACCTTTCTTGTCTGATAAATTTGATATTACAAAGCATAAGAATTACAAGTTATTGGAAGATTATGATAAGAGAAACTTATTTGATGTGGAAGAGTAATTTAAAGCAAAAAGGTAGGACTGAATTAAATGGAAATACAGTGATTACAAGATTGTAATATTTACTGTTATAACTACACGGACGAGGGTATATTTAATATAATAGAGCTATATAAGTTAGAATTTATGAGGGTGTTTTTATGGAAAAATTTAGAAAAATGTTAATATATTTGATTATAATCATTCTTGCATTTTATCTAGCGCCATTTCTTATTATAGATACTGGAAGTGGTATGTTCATTTTATTAATTGCAATTCCAATTATATGCTTAATTGTTTCATTGATTTATGGAATGAAAAATTCGTTTAATTGGTTATTTTCTTTGTTTGTTATGTTGTTATTTATACCGACTATATTTATCTTTTACAACGATAGTGCAGCTATTTATATATTGGTATATGGGATAATTTCAGTAATTGGTAACTTTATAGGAAGCTTGCTTTTTGAGAAAAATCAATAGATTAAAAAATTCCAGTTTGCAGAGTTAAACAATTAAATAAACGTTCAATAAACACAATAGATGATAGAAAAGCGTAAAGTTATTCTATCGTCTTTTTTTATACTCAAAATTAGGAGGTAAAAATGGTAAGGATAAGAAGTCCCACTTAAAACAATTTAATATATAAGACATTTAGCGATTGAAATATAAGTTCAGTCGCTTTTTTAATTGAAATTTTTAGATTAAGGAGAAGAAATTAATGGATAGAGAAATGATAAATATTAATGCAAATTTAGTTAAGGAAGCTGAATTTTCAGAATTTGAAAAAGATGGAGAAAATGTTCAAGTAGCAAATTTTGCTCTTGTTAAAAAATATGGAAAGAGCAAAGAATACACAAATTGTTCAGTGTATGGAGAAAAGGTAGAAATTGTAAAAGAATTTGAAAAAGGAAATCTAATCCATGTCTTTGGATATTTCAAAGAAAATAAAAAAGGAGATAAGGTCTACAAGAATTTTATAGTTAAATCACTAAACAAAATAGAAAATAAGAAAGAAAACGAGGAGGAATAATATGGAATTTTTCACAGCTGGAGTTGGAGTTTTAAAGACACTTGTAACTGCAATTGGTGCAGGTTTAGGAGCATGGGGAGTTATTAACTTAATGGAAGGTTATGGTAATGATAACCCTGGTGCTAAATCTCAAGGTATTAAGCAATTTATGGCAAAATAAGGACGGAATAACACAACAAATTCTCTAAAACAAATCACTAAATCAATGTAAGATTGAATGAAATCAATATTTATGCTATAATTAAATTAATCTAATAAAGAGCGGGTGAAGTTGCTACCGCGGAAGGTGCAGTCATTGTTGAAGTTACTGCATTAAACCATGCAATAGATAATTGTCAGAGAGTTTGGAGGCTTTATGATGCGTAAAAGTAGATTAGAAAAGTTCAGAAATATGCTATTGATAATAGCTATATTTACGACGTTTTTGTCATCATTGTACTTCTTTTTTAGAATAAGAGATTATATAATAGCACTTATTTTTTTTATTTCGTTTCTTCTTTTGATGATGTTAAGGCAGTCTAATGGGTAAAATAGTGTATCTAATAATTCAAATTATAGTTATTACATGTATTTTTGCGATTGCTATAACTGCCAGTTATTTTGGACTTCCAAATCCAATTGGAGTAATAATAGGAGTTATACTATTTATAGTTTATGATGTTTTATTTATGACTTTAATAGATAAATTCGAAAAAAGAAGACGCAAATTCTCTAAAACAAATCACTAAATCAATGTAAGATTGAATGAAATCAATATTCATACTATAATTAAATAAATCTAATGAACAGAAAAAGAGGGATATTATGGCACTTAACTATAAACCATTATGGATACAGTTAGCAAAAAAAGGATTAAAGAAAACAGATGTAATAGATATGGCAGGACTTACAACAAATGTTATGGCACAAATGGGCAAGGATAAACCAATTACATTTAAAAATTTAGAAAGAATATGTAAGGCTCTATCTTGCACTCCTAATGATATTATTAGTTTTGAAGACAATTTTAGTGAAGAGGAATAGTGAATGACTTTAAGGATAGAAGATCAAGCTAGGGATTATCCGAAATTGGTATTAGGCTTTGATGAAGCTGAAGACAACATTGATCAAGAGACTGGTCAAATAAAAAGCTTTAAGACAGATGATAAAGCTAAGTCAAATAAGAAAGACCATAGCAAAGATACAGAGAGATAAATATTGGCAGTATTCGGACTGCCTTTATTTTTTTGTTATGACGGGCATGTTTTAATGCTGGGGTAAAAATCCCTACAGAGCGTAGTTACCAACGAATCTAATAGCGACTTGCAAGTTTTAGATGGTGACATCTAGGAGAGAGAAAGCAATAGCGAAATAGTAGTAACAACGAATAGTGAGAAGTCAGCAGAATCCATAGTAGTGAAGAAGTTTCTGTAATGGAAATGGAGCGAAGGGAGGAACGATATTTATTGTAATATTTGAAAATGATGTACTATGACTTGATGGAACACAAGGAAGGACGTATTCATCTCTTAAGGTTCAGATACAAAAAGAATAAAGTTAAATAGATACATAAGTAATAAATAATATGATACAAGAAAATATTGAACCGCCGTATGCCGAACGGTACGTACGGGTGGTGTGATAGGGACTATAAATTAGCCCTTACTTGATTTTAGTCAATCTAATCTAATGGCTTAAGACATCACAAAGTATTATAGTCAACTCTTCCAATATATAAGCTAAAAATAGTGTCGGATGAATTTGATGTAAAAACTTACAAAAAATGGTAAAAAATCTTGAAAAGTGGTAATATTATCATGTATAGATACTTTTTCATCGGAATAAATTTCATTGTATATGGGATGTTTCTGAAAAAAAGAAAGAAAAGGAGGAAATAATGTTAAAATGTAAAAAAATAACAGCATTTTTTTTAGCTTGTTTGATGCTGTTAGGTACAATTGTACCAACTGGTGAAGCATTTGCGCAAGGTGTAAATCATTTGTCAAAAACAAGAGTTAGTAGGATAGAAGTCAAAGATCGAAAAGGTAATACCATTGATCTTAATGAGAAAATTGAGGAAGATAAGGACTGTAGACTAGAAATAGACTGGGATGCCAGTGAATATGGAGCAGATATTAAAGAAGGAGACTATTTTAATGTCACTCTTCCTAAAGGTTTTAAGGCATCAAAAAGCAACTTTGCAGTACATACTCTTGATGGAGTGCAAGTTGCAAAAGCACAAGTAAATAACCCTAATTCTGAATTGGGGGGTACTCTAAAGGTAGTATTTACAAGCCTTGTAGAGGATGAAGCAGATGTAAAAGGTAGTATTGCTATCGAGGGTAGCCTACTAAGTACAAACAATTCTTCTGGGGAAAATCAAATTAACAACTCATCTACCTTATCGACTTCGATTTCTCCAAGTGTAAACAGTTCAGAAGAATCGAATATAGTAAAGCTTGATCCCATCGAGGGCAAAGTAAGTGGTATTAGTTGGGAAGATAAAAATCAAAATGGGACTTATACAGAAGGTGAAAAACTATTAGCGAATACTAAAGTAAAGTTGATGAAAGTAAATGAAGATGGTAGTTTTGAAGTTGCCAAAGATACTGAAGGAAAAGAATATATAGCAACTACCGACGAGAATGGACATTATGAGTTTAATGTCTATAACAAAGGAAAATACTTTGTAGAAATGATTCGCCCTGATAATTATAAGACCACTAAAAATGTTGAAGATTCAGATAAGGGTAATCATATGACTGACCAATATAAAGATGACCAGTACACTTACTCCTCATCAAAAGAGTTTAATCTCAATAAGAATCATAAAGATCAGATAGTTAATGGTGGATGGCATAAAAATTTAAAAGAAATTTCACTTGAAATTCCTATTGCAAAAATATTAGGTTTGCCAAAAGTTAATACAGATGAAATGAGAGAAACCTTATCTTATTTGGTTAATGATGCACCAAAAGAATGGACATTCAATTTTAAAATAGAAGCTTTATCAGAGAATAAAGAAGTAGAAAAAGAAGAGCAAAAATCATTTACAATAGAAAACCAATTAAAACAATTTGCTAAAAACAAAGTTCATCTATATAAGATGATATCTAAAATGATGGACAGAGATATCAAATCCTTGGATGAACTCAGTGATGAAGAAGTTGGAATTTTATATAACATAGCTAGAAGTATACTATCTGGATCAGCTAAGGAAGAGTTCCTTGAATACACTTATGAAGTCCCAGAAGGTGAAGCACGTGAGTTTACTTTTAGGATAACAGAATTGCCAAGTAACTATAAACTTGTTAAGAATGATAGGTATGAAGAGAGATATCATTATTTTAAATATGATGGGCAAAATGAAAAAAATATATTTCATACATTTAATACCACCGATTATGAAAATCCGGGCGAGCTTAGCGAAGAGCCTGTAGAACTTGTAAGGAAAATTTGGGAGACTAATTTAGGAGAAGACTTCAATAGCTACAGAATGTCAATGAGTAGGGTAGAAAAATATATATCTAAATTAGACCGAGATGATTATATAGACATTAGTTATGGTTTAGGCGGGGACTCCGTAAGAGTCTATATTGTATATCCTTTCATCAATTCTATTTTAAAACAGCCATGGACTCCAATGGAACCGCCGGTTAGAGAGATTAAAGTAAAAAAAGAATTTAAAGCCTCAAACGGAGAAGCTATTAAATCACCAGTAGATGAAATTGAAGTAGAACTATATAAGAACGGAGAAGCTACAGGAAATAAATTAACCCTAAGCGCAGGAAACAACTGGGCAGGAAAATTTGAAAATCTCCCTGTATATGAATCATTAGAAAAGACTGAAGCTTTTGCCTACACAATCAAAGAAGTTGGAGAAGAAAGAGGCAAAGTGGCAATAGGAAACAATAAATATGAAGTAAAATATAGCGGAAGTATGAAAGATGGATTCACTATAACTAACGAAGAAGAGCCAACAATTCCGCCAACACCACTAGATCCACCAAAAGAAGACATCAAGGTTGAAAAGATTTGGCAAGATAAAGACGGAAAAGAAATAGCAGCTCCAGTAGAAAAAATAGAAGTAGAACTCTACAGAGATGGAAAATCTACAGGTAAAAAGTTAGAACTAAGTAAATCCAATAAGTGGAGTGGAGAATTCAAAGACTTAGACGTAGTAGAAAAGCTAGACTCAAAAGAAGCCTATAAATATTCAGTAAAAGAAGTCGGAGAAGAAACTGGTTCAATTAAAATGAATGGAACTTGGTACAAAGTAAATTACAGTGGGTCTATGAAAGATGGCTTTACAATTACAAATAAAGAAGAGCCTAAAACACCGCCTACACCACCAACACCATCTGAACCAGATACTATAACGATTAAAGTTAAGAAAGACTGGACTTTATATGGAAATAAGCCAGTAGACAAAATCGTAGTAGAACTTTATAGAGATGGGGAAGCTACTGGAAAACTTCTTGATTTGAATAAAGACAATAATTGGAGTGGAGAATTCAAGAACTTAGATGTTAAGAAAGGTACAAATTCTACGCACGACTACCACTATACGATAAAAGAAATTGGCGAAGTTGGAAATACAATAAAACTAGATGGAAGATGGTTTGATGTCAATTATCTTGGCAATATGAAAGATGGATTTACAATTGTAAATAAAGAAGAAAAACCAAGGGAGCCAGGTAAGCCAGAAGAACCAAATAAACCAAATAAACCTAATGACCCACAAGAACCAAATACGCCTGAAACTCCAAAAGAACCAGAAAAGCCAAATAATCCTGGAACGCCAGTTACACCAAAGACTCCTAAGACTCCTTTACCAGGTAAGCCTCTACCTAAAACAGGAAACGGATTAAATCCATCAACCTATGCTTGGATTTTATTGGGACTAGGTAATCTTTCTACTTTTGCTGGAATTCAAAGAAAAAAGAGAATAAATTCAAGAAGAAAGAAAAATGTCAAATAAGCAAAAAAAAGATTATCTAAGTAAATTTCTTCTTGCAGTCGGGTTAATATTCATTGTTTTTTCTATTGCTTTTCTATTTCTAAACCATAAGAGGATAGAATTAAAGAAAGAAGAATCCATTAATCTGGAAAAACAAATAAAACAAGAATTACCTCCTTTTGAAAATTACGAAAAAAAGGACGAAACAAAACAAAGTGTTGCACCAAAAGACTCCATAGAAGATACAGCTATAGGCGTTCTTAGAATCGATAAGATAGGAGTAATTACCCCTATTAGTGATAATACAAGTGAACAATCTTTATTAGAAGGTTCAGGTATTGTTGAAGATACAGATATACCGACTTCAGAGGAAAATACTATAACTGTTCTTGCGGGGCACAGAGGAGGGATAAACGAAACACAATCTTTTCTAAATATCGACAAGTTGGAAAAAGGTGATGAGCTAAAGATTACTACTAGGGAAGAAGAACTCTATTACAAAGTAGTTGATAAAGAAGTGATTGAACCTACAGATTGGAGTAAATTTACTCGAGAAGAAGGAAAGACAAAACTCTTTTTAATGGCGTGTCACCCCTACCCAAAAAACGATAAAAGGCTTTTAGTAAAAGCTGAGCTAATCAAAAATGATGAAGAGATAAACAATTAAATTAGCAATATAAAAAACTATCCATTGAAATTATTCTTTGGATAGTTTTTTGGTATGACGGGTATGAAATCGGCTGCAAATTTTCATGAAAATTTGTCAGTTTATTAAAGTTGTTTAAAATTAAAAAATAAAGAATTGAATAGAGAAGTAGCATTCTATTTAACTTCAATTATTAGGCAAGCTTTAAAAAATACTGAATATAAAGATCAAATATCTAGCACAGTATTGACAGATATAAAAATTAAATTGCCAATAGACAGTAGAGGTACTTCAGATTGGGATTACATGGAAAGAAATATAGAAAACATAAAATTAAAATGGAATATAGCAAATTATAATATTTAAAACGAAAACGATTAGAAATAAAAATCTAGTCGTTTTTTTATTACAAGAAAGGATATAAGTATGAAAAAATTAGAACAAATAAGACAAGAGTCAAAAGAAATAAAAGATAAAATTGATGATACAGAGGAAAGATTAAGGCAACTAAAAAATCAAGAAAAGAAGATATTAAAACAAGACATAGAAAAAAGAAGAAAAGAAAGAACCCATAGGCTAATAACAAGAGGAGCAATCTTAGAAAGCCTTATAGAAAATGCAGAAGAACTAACAGATGAAGAAATAAAAATCCTACTAGAAGAAGCAACAAAGACAAAAGAATTTAAAGAAACACTAAAAATAATAAGAGAAAATTAGGGACAATATAATAATTAAATCTCCCTTAGATTTTCTAAGGGCGCAATTATACACCCTAAAGGGTGCTTGCGTGCCTTTAGAGCCAAACCCTTGCAGGGAGCAACAACCATTCGCTTTTTAAAAGTCAAGGGTAAATAAACTCGCTAACGCTCGCCCTTGACTTTTAAAATTTGAAATGAAAGTAACAATTAAGCCGACATACTGAAACAACAAAAATTAATTCAGTAGTCGGCTTTTTCTATTCTATCATTTCAAAACGCTCATTCACAAAGTGGATATAAAAATCTATTAAGCCTCCACCTAAAACAACAAAAAAAGAAAGGAAGTGATAAAAATGTCAGACAGTTTTCATTTTTCAGTAAACATAATATCAAGAGGGAAAGGAAAAAGTGCAGTAGCAAGTGCAGCATATATAAGTGGAGAAAAAATAAAAAATGAATGGGACGGAGTAACCCATGACTATACAAGAAAAGAAAAAATATTAGTAAAAAATATAATATTGCCTGATCATATACCAAAAGAATTTAATGATAGGTCTACCTTATGGAATAAGGTTGAAATGGCAGAAAAAAATTCTAATGCACAACTAGCAAGACAATTCATAATAGGACTACCAAAAGAATTATCTTTAAGTGAAAATAAAAACCTAGTCGAAAGATTTATAAAAGAAAATTTAACATCACAAGGAATGATAGTAGATTATGCAATTCATGATGAAAGTAAAGATAAAAATGGAAATATCCATTGTCATATAATGACCATAATGCGACCCATAAACGAAAAAGGAGAGTTCTTAGCAAAGTCAAAAAAAGAATATATCCTAGATGAAAAAGGAGAAAAGATTTTAAACAAAAATGGAAAACCTAAGACAAGAAAAGTAGAACTAACAACCTGGAACAATAAAGGCAATGTAGAAAAATGGAGAGAAAATTTTTCAGATCTTTGCAATGAATATCTAGAAAAAAATAATATAGAAAAAAGAGTAGACCATAGGAGTTTTAAAAGACAAGGCATAAAACAAATACCAACAATACATCTAGGAGCAAGTGCTAGTGCAATGGAAAGAAAAGGAATAAGAACTGAAAAAGGAGATATAAATCGTGAAATAAAAAAACAGAATGAACTATTAAAAAACATAGGCAATGAAATAAAGAAAATAACATCATGGCTAGCAGGTTTTAAAGATAAGCTAAAAGAATCATACAAGGAATATAAAGACCAAAGTAAAAAGCAAATCGAAAATGAATCAGGACTCTTTAACCTTTATGAATATTTAAGCTTCTATCAAGAAATGCAAGAAAATAATAGAGCTGAATTATCATTTTATGGGAAAAGAAACAAGGCAATCTATGATCTAAAAAGATATGCAAGTGGAATAAATTATCTAAGAGAAAATAAAATAAAAACCATATCAGATCTACAAGGGCATATAAACACCCTAAGAAGCAAAAACTCTGAAATATATAAGACCATAAAAGAAAACAGTCAAAAGATAGAAGACCTTAATAAGTGCTTAGCCTATGCAAAGACTGTAAGAAAAACAAAAGCAACCTACAAAGAATATGAAAGCAAGAAAATATTCAAAGAAAGCTTCTACAAGAATAATCAAAAGGAAATAGACCAACATATAAGGGCAAGAAACTTAATTGAAAAAATCAGCGGAAAGAAAAATTTAAGAGAAAAAGAATGGTTAGGAGAAATCAAAAACTTAGAAGACGAAATCAGTAAATTAAATACAGAGTCAGAAAAGATAAGGGTAAGATACAAGGAAATAAATCATATTAAATATGCAGTAGAAGTAGTCAATGAAGAATATGGTATCTACCTATCAATAGAAATTGACAAGGCAATCAAGAGAGGAGAAAAAGAAAGTATCATAGAAAAAATAAAAGAGTATAAGCAAGATAGTGATAAGTTTAATAAAAAAAGACAAATGACTAAAGACTTTTATAAAAATCAAGAAAGATAAGACCTGGTAAAAATATCTTATCCAAGCTATAATATGACCAAGAAAATAAAGGCAGATCTAGGAGGTAATAGAAGATGAATAAAAGGCAAGAGCTAATAGATGAACTCATAAAAGCAGATCAAGATGGAACATACAAAACATATAAAAGCACAGAAGAAATAAAAGAAATGAACAATGAAAAAATACAAGTTTTGTATTCCAACATGAAAAACTATCTATCAGACAAAAGAACACACATAAACTACTAAAGGTGGAAAGGCATTGTAAGCTATTTTAAGGTATAAAAGGTACAAATACCTAAGAAATATATAAAAACATCAAAATAAGCATTCCACCACCAAGAACAATAAAATAAAAACAAGCAAAGGGAAGTATAGAAAAATTAAAGCCTATACTTCCCTTTTTTTAATTCAAACAAAGGAGATAAAACATGATAAACGAAGAAATAAGCAAAGAAGCAGGTCAAGCAGCACAAACTATAATATCATACACAATAAAGGCAGTAAAAGAATCAATCAACTTAGACAAAGAAATAAGAAAAAAGATGAATGAAACTTTAGAAAAAGCAAATGGAAACTTAAAAAGTCTTATGGGACAAGAAACAAAAATAAAAGACCTCTACAAAAAAGGACAACTAGAAAATATAAGCATAGATCAAAGCGACCTCAAAGACTTAAAAAAAGAACTAAACAAACTTGGAGTAAACTTTTCAGTAATGAAAAACAAAGAAACTAAAAACTATGAAATATTCTTCCAAGCCAAAGACATAAAAGTAATGGAATATGCCTTTAAACAAGTCATAGCCAAAGAAAATAAAAAAGAAAAAGAAAGTATTCTAAAACAAATAAAGAAATACAAAGACCTATCCAAGAACAAGGATAAGACAAAAGAAAAAGTCAAAAGAAAAGTAAAAGAAAAAGTAAAACCAAACAAAAAAGATATGACCAGAGAAATCTAAGGGAGTAACGAAAAGTTACACCCTTAATACCCAAAATAACAAGACTTCCGAAAAGCAGAAGTCCAGAATTCCGAAAATCGGAAATCAAGAATTTCGATTATCGAAAATCAAGAAAGGAGAAGATATGGCAACAAACAAAAGATATTATTGGATAAAATTAAAAGAGGACATTGTCCTTAATGAGTCCAACCCATGTCCGACAAGAGATAGAGAAAGATATAGAGATAGATAAAGAGAGAGAGGGAGAGATAGAAAAGATTTAACATTTTTGGTATAATCACATTAATTAAACTAAATGTGTAATGATAAAATGAGATTGTTTACCATAAGCTGATTGTGATAAAAAGATTAAAACTCCCACCATTGGAGCAAGAAATAGATAAAATAAAGAAAATCAGATTGGAGTGATGAGAATGGATAAAAAAGATTTAGCTATTATAGGAGATAGTGAATATATAAAAATGCTTGAGAAAATAAAAAAATCATATACAAGCAGGCAACTTAAAGCAGCAGTTTCGGTTAATTCTGAAATGCTAAAGTTTTATTATAGTTTAGGAGAAGAAATTATTAGCTTAAAGGCAGAAAGCAGATGGGGTAGCGGATTCTATAAAAAATTAAGTTCGGATTTAAAAAATGAAATTCCCAATGTCAAAGGATTTTCTGTTACTAATTTAAAATATATGAAAAAATTTTATGAAATGTATTCGCCATTAAATCGTCCACAGCTTGTGGACGATTTACAAATATCTAAAGTCGGTGGAGATTTTAATATGATTTTTAGTATCCCATGGGGACATCAAAGATATATTATGGATAGATGTGAGGGAAATTTGAATAAAGCATTTTTCTTTATATCTAAAACATTAGAAAATAGCTGGAGTAGAGCTGTGCTTTTAAATTTCTTGGATACAGATCTATTTGAGAGACAAGGAAAAGCAATAACAAATTTCACAAATAATTTGCCTGCTACACAAAGTGATTTAGCCAATGAAATGACAAGAGATCCGTATAATTTTGACTTTATATCTATAAGGCAAAATTATGATGAAAAAGAATTGAAAGACGCTTTGATGGATAATATTCAAAAATTCTTATTGGAGCTAGGGACAGGTTTTTCGTTCGTGGGCAGAGAATATAGACTTGTAGTTGGAAATTCAGAAGAATTTATTGATATGTTATTCTACAACATTAAGCTACATTGCTATGTAGTTGTGGAGGTTAAAATTTCCGCATTTAAACCTGCGGATATAGGACAACTTGGAACCTATGTAACATCTGTAAATCATATATTAAAGGGAGATGGGGATAATCAAACAATAGGTCTTTTAATCTGTAAGACAAAGGATAATGTATTGGCAAAATATGCTTCTGAAAGCTCAAGAGAGCCTATTGGAATTTCAGAATATCATCTACAAAACTTAATTCCTGAAAGTTTAAAGGGAGCATTACCAACCATAGAAGAAATTGAAAACGAACTAAAATAAATTTTAAAAACATAATAAATGTACGCAAGGCGGTAGAAGTAAAAACTATCGTCTTTTTTTATTTGAAGAAAGGTAGGAGAGCATGGCAGATAAAAGAATGTTTTCACTAAAGATAGTGGATAGCGACTTATTTTTGGATATGCCATTAAGTAGTCAATGCCTATATTTTCATTTATCAATGAGGGCAGATGATGACGGTTTTGTAAATAATCCTAAGAAAATCATCAAAATTATCGGAGCTAATGAAGATGACTTGAAAATACTTATAGCGAAAGGCTTTGTGATAGTCTTTGATCAGGGAATTATCGTCATTACTCATTGGAAGATAAATAACTTTATTAGAAAAGACAGATATAAGCCAACAATGTATATAGAGCAGAAACAACAGCTTTATCAGACGGAAAATGGAGCATATATTTCAGAAGAAAAAGTTGGTTGTCATCTGGTTAACCAAAGGTTGTCAAGTGGTCAACCCAGTATAGATAAGGGTAGATTAGATAAGGTTAGTATAGATAAGGGGAGAGGAGAACAGTCCACCCCCATCTTTTATGGAGAATTCAAAAATGTAAGGTTAAGCAAAGAAGAATATAAAAATCTAAAAGAAAAACTAAACTCACACACAGAAATAATGATAAATAAACTATCCAGATACATGGAAAGCAGTGGTAAGACCTATCAAAACCACTATGTGACAATCTTAAAATGGTATGAAGAAGATAAAGATAAACTAAGACATCAAGGTGGAAATAAAAAAATGAACTATGATGTAGGAGAATCTTTATAGATAAAAAGAGGTGGAAAGGCACTATTAAAGACTTTAAGTCTAAAAAGGTATAAAAGTATGCCAGAGATAATAAAAATATAAATATGACACTTTAAAGGCGATTAGAAAATTAAAAATCTAATCGTCTTTTTTTATTGCATGAAAGGATAAGCTATGACAAAAAGACAAACAAAATATATTGTAAAAAGAAATTATGATAATAGAAGAACAGACACAGACGCTTTTCTAAGATTAATAAAAAAATCAAGCAAATTAAATAAGACCAATGAAATTGAGTATAACAAATATAATATTGATAGTAATAAAAAAGAGTGCTATAATAAAAATAGTTTTAGAGAAAGTTGTGTTATTTCTGAAAACTCAAACAAGGAGGAATAGGAAATGATACAAACAGATTCAAATCACTTTTCATTCAAAGCTGCAATTTATTGCAGACTATCTAAAGATGATGAGCAGAAAGGAGAGAGTGCCAGCATACAAAACCAAAAGGAACTTTTAGAAAACTATGTAAAATCAAGAGGTTGGAGTATTTACGATGTATATATAGATGATGGATATACTGGATTAAATACAAATAGACCGTCATTTCAAAGACTAATTAGAGATATTGAAAATAAAAAAGTGGATATAGTCATCACTAAAGACTTATCAAGGCTTGGGAGAAACTATTTGCAGACTGGATACTATACAGAAAATTTCTTCCCAAAGAACAATGTCAGATATATAGCTTTAAATGATGGAGTAGACACCTTTCAAGAAAACAACGAAATAGTTCCTTTTAAAAATGTTTTAAACGAGTTTTATTCAAGAGATGTTTCTAAAAAGATGAAATCTGCCTATATGACAAGAGCAAGGCAAGGAAAATTTATTGGTTGTCTTGCTCCAATAGGATATAGGAAAGACAATGCTGATCCACATAAATTAGTAATCGATGATGAAACTTCATGGATTGTTGAAAAAATTTTTGATCTTGCTTTTAGTGGTTATGGAGTACAAGCAATTAGGAGAAGACTTTTTGAAGAAAAAATACCTACACCTACCTGGTGGAATAGAAAAAAAGGACTTAGAAATAAAAAAACTAAGTTGGAAATGACTGTAGATGGTGGAGAGTATTGGTGGGATTGCACAACCCTAAAAGAAATTATAGAAAACCCAGTTTATATTGGTCATATTGCTAGTCAAAAAGTTAATTATAAATTCAAAGTAGGTTGGTTATCAGATAAACCCAAAGAGGAATGGATAATAGTAGAAAATACACATGAACCAATTATTTCTGAAGATATTTATAATATAGCAAATGAAAAATTAAAGAGCAGAAGAAGACCATTTAAAAATGGAGAAGAAAGCATATTTGCAGGTATTGTGAAATGTCCAGATTGTGGAAAATCTTTAAATCTTGGACGAAACAAATCGAAAAAAAGAGAAAAATTACTCACTTGTAACACTTATAGAAGATATGGAAAGTCATTATGTAGTCAACATAGAATTTATTACGATACTCTTTATGAGATAGTGCTTAAAGATATTAGAAAAAATGCAGAAATAGCATTAAAAGACGAAAAAGAAATCATAAAAGCACTTGAAAAATCACGAGAAATTGATAATGAAGAAGAACAAAAATTTATCATGGATAAGATTTACGAAGATCAGATAAGAGTGGAAGACTTAACTAAAAAGATTGAAAGACTATATGATGACTGGCTAGATAACAAGATAAGTGAAAGCAACTTCCAAAAAATTCTTGAAAAATCACAGAAAGAACAAGATTATCTAAACCAAAGAATAGAAGATAATCAAAAATTGATTGTTAAAGAAGATTTTGAAGATATTAATGTTAAAAAATGGATTGAACTCATAAAAAAACATAGAGATATAAAGAAGCTGGACAAAGAAACCTTAAATGAACTCATCTCAAAAATCTATGTTCACGAAAAAGAAGTAGTGAATGGAGAAATCACCCAAACAATTGATATTTACTACAATTTCATAGGAAATACAGATACACTACAAGTATTTTACAATCTCTAATTAGGCATAAAGCAGCTTATGGCTGGTGGGGGAATTGTACTAATCGGTATTAAATTAATTCCACTACTTGCAAATGCTTTAAATTAGGAGAAAGTCTATGTTTGGTATCTTTGACAAGCTAACTGAATTTTTTAAGGATATGCTACTCGGAGGTATCAAAGCAAATCTTGAGTCCATGTTCTTAGATATAAATGACAAGGTAGGAGTTATTGCAACTGATGTTGGGAAGACACCAATGGGTTGGAATGGAGAAGTGTATAACTTCATAAAAAACATTAATGATAATGTGATTGTTCCAATAGCAGGTCTTATCATAACAGCAGTTTTATGTATTGAACTCATAAATATGGTTATGCAAAAGAATAATATGCACGATACAGATACTTTTGAGTTTTTCAAATACATTATAAAGATGTTTATAGCAGTCTACCTTGCAAGCCATGCCTTTGAATTTTCAATGGCAGTCTTTGATGTGGCACAAAATCTTGTAAACAAAGCGGCAGGGGTAATCACTACTTCTGCCACTGTTTCAGGAGATCAAATAGTTGCAATGGTTGATACATTAAAAGAAAAAGAAATAGGTGAGCTTTTAATGATATTAGTTGAAACAAGCCTAGTGAGGATTGCAATTCAATGTATATCTTTAACTATTACCTTAATAGTATATGGGCGTATGTTTGAAATATATGTCTACTCATCAGTATCATCTATACCATTTGCGACTATGGGAAATAAAGAATGGGGTCAGATTGGAACAAATTATATCAAGGGACTTTTTGCCTTGGGACTACAAGGTTTGTTTTTGATGGTATGTTTAGGTATCTACACCGTTTTAATAAGGACGGTACAGATTACAGATATTCATGCAAGCTTGTTTAGTATATTAGGATATGCTCTACTACTTGGACTTATGATGTTTAAGAGTGGAACAGTTGCAAAAAGTATTATGAATACGCACTAGGAGGAATAAATGTTAAAAAAGAAAAATTGTGCTTTATTGGGACTTGGAATTTTATTGGGAGGAACTTATGAAATCTTAAAAGAGAAAAAAAGAAATGAAGAGATTAGAAACTTAAAGAAAAGAATAAACAGACTCGGAAGATGTCACAATGAATTTGTTATGTATCAAGGAGAATACAATGACAGAAATGAAGAAAAACAAGAAGAATTAGAAGAAAGAATTAGCTACCTAGAAGAGGAAACAACATCTAATTATGACCATATACTTGAACTTTCCAAAGAAGAAGTAGAGGGAGATTAAAATGGCATATGTACCAATACCAAAAGATTTGGACAAGATTAAAACAAAGGTTGCCTTTAACTTAACTAAAAGACAACTTATAGGCTTTTCTGTGGCAGGACTAATTGGCATACCAACCTATCTATTTATGAAAAGATATCTACCTAATGATGTTTCAATCATTGTAATGCTAATAGTAACCCTGCCGATCTTTTTTATAACCTTATATGAAAAAGATACCTTAACTTTTGAAAAATATTTTAAATTTTTCTATCTTCATAAGTTTTATCAACCAACTAAGAGAATAAGAAAGGAGGCATACATTGAAGCAAAGAAAAAAGCAAATCAGCGACTTAAATCTAAGGGAAAAACAATTAAAAAAAGACCGAAAGGAAGTAAGAAGGCTAAAAACAAAGAAAGATCCAACAAATAGTCTTCTAAGTGTACTTTTAAAGAAAGAGAAAAAGAGATTTACTGTTGAAGATACAATTCCCTATATAAGAATGTTACCAGAGGGCATTTGCCAGTTAGATGAAAAAAATTATTCAAGGACAATTTCATTTCAAGATATAAATTACCAGTTGGCATTGGAAGAAGATAGAGATTTAATCTTTAACCAATTTGCCAACTTTTTAAATTCTTTTGATCCAAGTGTACACATCGAACTTTCGTATGTAAATCAATTAGGAAGAAATAGAGACCTACAAGATGCAATTAAAATTGCTGATAAGGGAGATTTCTATGACGATGTAAGAAAAGAGTTTAGGGAGATGTTAAAGCTTCAACTTGCAAAGGGCAATAACGGACTTAAAAAGATGAAGTATATAACCTTTACAACAGAAGCCGATAATCTAGAGCAAGCAAGAGCAAAGCTAAATAGACTTGAAGTGGATATTTTATCTAACTTTAAATCTATGGGAGTAAGAGCAGAGAGTCTTGATGGCGAAGAAAGGTTAAGACTTGTTCACGATATGTTAAATCCAGACAAAAACTTTGATTTTTCATATAAAGATTTGAAGAAGAAAGAGTCTACAAAGTCACATATAACTCCCAATATCTTTAATTTTGCACCAGCAAATAATTTTAAATTTGGGAAATTCATTGGAGTAGTAAGTCATTTTCAAATACTTGCAAGTGAGTTATCAGATAGAATGTTATCTGAGTTTTTAGATATTGATGACAGTATTTATGTAGCTTTTCATATAGATGTAGTTGAACAAGCAGAAGCCATTAAACTCATTAAGAGAAAAAACACAGACTTGGATAGAATGAAAATTGAAGAACAAAAGAAAGCAGTTCGTGCTGGATATGATATGGATATTATTCCATCAGATATAAATACCTTTGGTGCTGATGTTAAGTCCATGTTATCTGACTTACAAAATAGAGATGAAAGGCTCTTTGTAGTTAGCATAGTAATGATGAATTTTGCTAGAACTAACCAAAAGTTAGAAAACACTATTGCTCAAATTTCATCAATTGCAAACAGACATAATTGTCAGGTAAAAAGATTATCTCATCAACAAGAGCAAGGACTTGTTTCTGTCTTACCTCTAGGAGTTAATCAAGTCGAGATAAAAAGATTTTTAACTTCATCATCAACGGCAGTATTTATGCCTTTTACAACAGAAGAGCTATTTATTGATTCGGCAAATTCTTTGTACTATGGCTTAAATGCCCTTAGCCAAAACTTGATTATGGCAGATAGGAAGAAACTAAAGAACCCTAACGGACTAATATTAGGTACACCAGGTTCTGGTAAATCTTTCTCAGCAAAGAGAGAGATGGCAAATGCAATTCTTGTCACAGATGATGATGTAATTATTTGTGATCCTGAAGGTGAGTATTCAAACCTTGTAAAACAATTTAATGGAGAAGTTATTAAAGTTTCAGCAAAGTCAAAGGACTATCTAAATCCACTAGATATTAACATGAACTATGGAGATGGGGACGCACCTTTAAAAGATAAGGCAAACTTCATAATGTCTATGCTTGAACTTGTAGTAGGAGGATCTGGTCTTACTGCTGCAGAAAAATCTGTTATAGATAGGTGCTTACCAAAGATATACCAAAAATATTTTGAAGACCCAAAACCAGAAAACATGCCAATATTAGGAGATTTATACGATATGCTCCTATCTCAAGAAGAGGGAGTTGGTAGAAAACTAGCAACAGAAATGGAAATTTATGTAAAAGGAAGTCTTAATGTATTTAATAATAGGTCAAATGTTGACCTAAATAGGCAACTGCTCTGTTTTGATATAAAAGAGCTAGGAACACAACTTAAAAAAATAGGTATGCTTGTAATTCAAGACCAAGTTTGGAACAAGGTTTCCCTAAATAGAGGAAGCAAGTCTACAAGATACTATATAGATGAGTTCCACCTTTTATTAAAAGACCCACAAACTGCTTCATATTCAGTAGAAATCTGGAAAAGATTTAGAAAATGGGGAGGTATTCCAACAGGTATAACTCAAAACGTAAAAGACCTTTTAACAAGTCAGGAAATTGAAAATATCTTTGATAATACAGACTTTGTTCTAATGTTAAATCAAGCATCTGGAGATAGGGATATTCTTGCTAAGAAATTAAAAATATCACCTTATCAGTTAAACTATATTACTAATTCAAATGCAGGTGAGGGACTATTATTCTTTGGAAATACTATTGTTCCATTTATTGATAAATTCCCTAAAGACACCATGCTATATAAGCTAATGACAACAAAACCAGAAGAAGCTAAGTAGGTGTGATATGGATAAAAAACTAAAAAAAGATTTTCAAAAGAAAATTATACGAAATAGGGACGCTCCTGAAAAGAATCTTGAAAGTAAACTTGTTCATTCAGATGATTATACCAATAAGATTATTAAGACTAAGGATAGGTTCGGAGATAAAATTTCAGAAAAAGAATCTAAACTTATTCATGAGAATGTATTAGCTAAAGATCAAAAACAATATAAACTAAAAGAATTTAAGAAGGCTAAAAACAAGGAAAGAATTAGAAAAGAAGTTTTAGATAATAAGAATAAGGCTGAAGAAACAAAACAAGCTAATCTTGAAATAAGGACAGATGAAAGCTTTAAACTTGATGAAGACTTAGATCTAGACTTTAAAAAAGTAAATTTTGATAGTAAAAACAGTAGAAATATTAATTCTAATAAATTAACAACAGATGATATTTCAGCTAAGGCTCAACCAATAAACAATAAGAAGGCATCAAGTAAAAGACAAGTTCTCAAAAATTATGAGGATAAACTTATCCATAGTAAGGATAAATTCCAAGACAAAATTAACGAGAGAGAGTTTAAGCGAATCCAGACAAGTGAAGATAAACCTATTGAAGCAAAGAAAAGTAAGAGAATATATAGAAAAGATAAGCTTGTTAAAGATGAAGTAAGTAAGAACGAAAGTAATACTAATATCGATAAAAAGCAAAAGCAGAAGCTTTATCAAGAAAAGAGGTTTAGAGATAAGGAAAAAATTTCTAAAGAGATAGATAAAGAAAGTAAGCTAAGCGAAGCTGACACAGAAAAAACTTCTGATAATCCTGATTTTAAAGACAATAATCTTGAATTTAGAAAAGATGAAAAGGAAACAAGCCTTAAACCTTCAGAACAAAAGAAAGTTAATAAAAAGAAGACCTACTACAAAAGAAAAAATTATGAAAGTGATAAATTCACTCGTAAGAAAATCGATGACTTAAAAAATGAATCTAAGAAAGTTACAAGAAAAGATTCTAAGAAGGCACAAGATGTTAAAGACTTTATCTCAGATAAAAAGATTGGAGAACTTGAAAAGTCTAAAAGCAAGCTAAAGGATAATATCTTAAAGAATAAAACTAAAGGAAGTCTATCCTCTGGGGTTTTATTGTCTGGAGCTAAGTCATCAGAGTTAGTGAGAGATTATCTAAGTTCAGGATCTGACAATACTGGTGTAGAATCTGGAGAAAAGGTCGCTAATGTAAGCTCTAAACTCCAGCATGGAATAAGGAAGTATAAGTTAGACAAAAAGAAAAAGTCCTTAAAAAAATTATCTAAACTTGATAAGAAAATAAGAAAGAGAAAAAGCAAGTTGGAGTTTAAAAGTGGATTGGAAGATTTAAAAAAGTCAGATGCCTATATAAAGAAAAATAGATTTAAGAAGTTTTACCAAAGAAAGCAAATGAAGAGCATGATAGCTAAAAAGCACGAAACAAGACTTGTAGATAGAGTTAAAAAAGCTATTTTAAGTTTAGGTAAGGCTTCTAAAGAGCTAATCGTAAGAAAAAGTAAGATGGTTCTATTTCTAGTAATAGGACTAGGTCTTATGCTATCAATCATGATTGGTGGCGGAAGTGTTGGTATGAGTGGACTAAGTAACTCAGTAAACTCAGTAATGACAACAACATACCTATCACAAGATACAGTTCTAAGTGAAGTTAATCAAGAATTTTCATCAATGGAATATGACCTACAATCACAAATAGAAAGTGTAAAAACAAGTCATCCTGGATATGACGAATATATCATAAACAAAGAAGGAGAAATTGGTCATAATACCCATGAACTTTTATCCTATATAACTTCAAGATGTGGAGAAGTAAAATCAGCGTCTGAAGTAAAAGGAATTTTAAAAGATCTTTTCGATAAGATGTATAAACTTGATTTTAAAGAAGAAATTGAAATTAGAACAAGAACAGTAGCAAGAACTAGATATGATAGTCGTGGCAATCCTTATACTAGCTATGAAAAAGAAGAGTACGAATATAAAAAGTTAATTGTAACTTTAAAGAAAAGAGAAATGGATGAAGTTGTTAGGGAAATATTTAAAGATTATCCAGACAATGTAGTTCATTATGAAGCTCTTCTTGAAGCTAAGGGAAATATGGGAGATGTTTTTGGATCAGGTAATGGGGACTTAGGAGAAATAGTAGATAATCCAAACTTTGGAAATCCTGGTCTTGCTTTTGATTCAGCTACTGCCAAAGCCTTATTTAATGAAGCAGAAAAACATATAGGCAAAAGATATGTGTTTGGAGCAAGTGGACCATCTAACTTTGACTGCTCAGGTTTTGTATGTTGGTCATTTACAAAGTCTGGTGTAAAGAAAATGCCAAGAACAACTGCATGGAGAATATACAAAGACTATTGTAATCCAGTAAGTCCAAGTGAAGCTCAACCTGGAGATATTATATTTTTCCACTCAACATATAACAGTGGAACTCCAATATCTCACGTAGGAATATACGCAGGTAACGGAATGATGATTCACGCAGGAGATCCAATTCAATACACATCAATAAATTCAAAATATTGGAAATCACACTTTTATGGTTTTGGAAGACCAAGATAGAAGGGAGATATTATGTGAACAGGAAGCTTATAAGTATTAGAAACAAAAAGAAAAAAATAGAAGAGAAATTAAAAAATCTAAATGCAAAATACAAGGAAATTTGCGATGAAGAAATACAAGTTGAAAATGAAGAAATAATTGTAACTCTTAGGAGGAACAATATCAGCTTGGAAGAATTAATGGAGAAAATCAATGATAGAAAAAGAGAAGAAAAATTAAAAGAAAAGGAGAACATTCATAATGAAGAAATTTAATACGAACAGACTAAGAGCCTTTTTTATGGCTCTTTTATTAATTTTGACATCAACTGTGCATACAAGTGCATTTGCAAAGTCTGATGTTACTTGGACGGAAGATGATTTTATGTATTCCTCTGAGGGAAATATAATAGCCTTTAGTGATAAGGGCTTAGAAAAGAAAGAAAAGACAAATGTTCTAGTATTTCCTGAAGGAACGAAATCTATAAATGGAAATTATTCTTTAAGTCATTCAAACGATGAACTTAGATATAAAAGAGAATTTGGACGTGGCAAACATTGGGATAAAGTAATTATTCCTGATTCTGTTAAGCATTTAGGTTATGCTGCCTTTTACGATGCAAGTATAGACGAGGTAAAACTATCAAATAGTCTAACTTATCTTGGTGGTTTAGCATTTTTCAATTGTGGACTTAGAGAAGTGACTTTACCTAATACTTTGGTAAATATTGAACATAATGCTTTTGAAAGAAATAACCTTCAAGAAATAACTATACCGAAGTCTGTGAAGACAATTGAACAGTATGCTTTTTCAAGAAATAAACTGCACACTGTAAAAGTTTTAGGCAATCCAAATATTAACAGTAAGGGAGTATTCCATAATCAAGAAGTTGAGTATAGACCAAAACAAAATCCATTTTACGAAAATCATTTTGGTTTCAACGGAAATCAAGGATTCAAATCTATTCCTAATGGATTAAGGTTTGAAAATGGAGAGTTTGTCTTTGATAAGAACGTAGATAGTGTAGAACTTGAATTTGATTATAACAATGATTTGTATCAAGGAAAGATGACTATATACAATCCAAATAAATATTCCATTGATACTCAAACAGATTTAACAGGACAAGATATTGATGAAAAGGACAATAAGATTGATGATTTAACTAAAAATATTAAGGACTTAGAAAATCAGATCAAAGACTTAAATGATAAGAAACAAGAAGACCAATCAAAGATAGATGAATTAAAGAAAAAGTTAGAATCTTGTAAAGATAACGGAGAAAAACTAAAACAAGAAAAAGCTAAGTTAGAAGAAGAGATTAGAGATAAAGATAATAAGATTGTTCAATTGAATAAAGAAATTGAGGAACTTAAAAATTCTAACAATGATGAACTAATAGCAGAAATTACTCAGCTTAAAGATGAATTAAAAAGATTACAAGATGAAAATGCAAAACTAAAAGAAGATTATTCATCTACAAAATGGGAGTTAGAATCTGAAAAAGAAAAGACCGACAAAAACGAAAATAAAATCAAAGAAATGCAAGAAAAGCTCGAGTCTTTAGAAGGAGAACTAGCAAAGAAGACTAAAGAAATAGAGGATAAAGATAATAAAATTAAGGACTTAGAAAAAGCCCTTGATGAAAAAGATAATAAGATAAAAGAATTAGAGAATAAAAAGAAAAAAACAGAAAATTCTAAGTCAGAATGCTTTGAGAAGATTGAAGAGCTTCAAAAGGCTATTGATAGTTTAAAAGAATCTTCTGAAAATACAAAAAAAGAATTAGAAGAGAAAATTAAAAAACTAGAAGAAAAACAAAAAGCTTCTGAAGAAGAAATTAAAAAGCTAAAAGAAGATTTAGATAAGAAAATTGAAGAAGCCAAGAAGTTAATCGAGGAAGCAAATAAAAAAGCAAAAGAAGAACTTGAAAAACAAACTAAAGATGAAAAAGATAAAAATCTAAATCAAGACTTATCTAAAAAATTAGATGAACTTCTAAAACTCCAAAAAGAAAACAAAGAGAAGAAAGAAGATAAGAAATCTCAAGATAAGAAGTGGGACGAACTTTTAAAAGCTGATGACAAGAACATTCTAAATCAATTTGATCTTAACAAGATGAAAAAGCAAGAGGAACAACAAGGTAAAAAACAAGTTAAAGATGAAAAAGAATTTGCAGTTTTTCAAGTAGACAAAAACTTTTATAACATTATCAACAAAGATGGTAAGACAACAGTATATATGGATGTAAAAACTTATGTGGATCAAGGAAGAACTATGATTCCAGTGAGATATATTGCTTATACTCTAGGCTTTAATGTTGAGTATGACAACTCTACTCGTGAAGCTATTTTCTCAAATAAAGAGAATAATATCCTAGCTAAAAAGACATTAAGACTAAATATTGATACTGGTGTTATGAAAGATTCAGATGGAAAGGTCTACAATTCAGATGTTAAGCCAGTGATTATAAATGGAAGAATTCATGCTTCAATTTCAAATATTGCCAAAGCTTTTGGAGCAAGTCATGGAGATATTAAAGATGGCAAAAACCAAACAATAGAATGGGACAATGCTAGAAAAGCAGTTTATGTATTTAAAAATGTAAAATAAGAAAGGATAGAAAAATGAATATGAGCATTAAACGAGGAGTAGCCATAGCGTTACTCCTTTTTACATTTACAGTACCAGCAACTACATTTGCAATGACAAATGAAGGGCAAATAGAAAGTCAAAACGAATCAATCTATGAACCACAAAAAGAAGAATTTGAAAAAATGTTGAAAGATGATGTTTTTACACCATCAAAAGAAGAAATTCCTTATCAAGATGTTCCAAGAATACCAGGAAATACAAGTGAAGCAAATAAGCCTTCAAATAATCCTCCAAAGAAAACCCCACTTGTAAAAGGTGGTAATACAAAGGCAGTAAATAATCTTGCGACACAGGAAAATAAAGCAAGAGGTTCAGTAATTGAAAATGTAGATAGGAATGGAAAAGATATAACACCAAGTGGAGACACAGAAAAAGATAAAGAAAATCCAGTAGATGTAAGACAATTTTTAACATTTCAAACTAAAAGTGGAAAAACTATGCACCTAATAGTGGATCACTCATCAAACCAGGATAATGTAAGATTATTAACAGAAGTAGGAGAGCAAGATCTACTTAATATGATTGAATCAGAAGATAAAAACACTATAAAGGTTGAAGAGCCTAAGAAAGAAGAAGTAAAAAAAGAAGAACCTAAGACTGTTCCAGTAAAAGAAGAAAAGAAAAGCGGGATAGGTTCATTTCTAATTGTTGCACTTGTAATTGGAGGAGTTATAGGAGCGGGATATTATTTTAAAGTAGTTAAAGCAAAAGAAGATAAAATGTTGGAAGACTTTGAAGAAGATGATAAGGATTATATTAGTGAGTCAGAAGATGAATCTGACAATGAAGAAAGTAATGAAGAATCTTTAGATGAAGACGATGAAGATGAACTATTATAATAATTTTTAAAAGTTTGAGCGAGAGAGAAATCTTTCGCTCTTTTTTTATTTATGGAGGTATTAATGAAATTAGTAATAGCAGAAAAGCCAAGTGTAGCAGTTACAATTGCAAAAGTAATTGGAGCAAGAACAAGAAAAAACGGATATTATGAGGGGAATGGATACATTGTTTCATGGTGTGTAGGTCATTTAATTCAAATGGCAAGTCCAGATAAGATAGACGAAAAATGGAAAAAATGGACAATAGAAAATCTTCCTATAATCCCAGAAGAATATATTTATGAAGTATCTAAAAGCACTAAAAAACAATATGGAATTTTAAAGAAACTTTTAAACGATAAGAACATCGACACAGTTATAAATGCTTGTGATGCTGGAAGAGAGGGAGAACTTATTTTTAGGCTTGTATACAATCAAGCTAAATGTAAGAAGAAAATTCAAAGACTTTGGATATCTTCAATGGAAAACAAAGCTATTGAAGATGGCTTTAGAAATCTTAAAGATGGAGAAAACTTTGAAGACTTATATAGATCAGCAAGTGCAAGAGCAATTGCAGATTGGCTGTTGGGAATGAATTTAAGTAGACTTTATTCTTGCATTTACAAGGAAACATATTCAGTTGGTAGAGTACAAACACCAACCCTATATTTAATAGCTAAAAGGGATAGCGAAATAAACCTATTTAAGAAGCAAAAATATTATACAGTTGACCTATCTTATAAAGGATTGAAACTTGTATCAGATAGGATTGATAAAATTGAAGTTGCTGAACAACTATTAAATCTACTAGAAGATGAAATAGTTATTACAGAGGTGGAAGATAAAGAAATAAGCACAAAACCAGATAAGCCTTATGACCTCACTACCTTGCAAAGAGAAGCGAATAAATATTTTGGATATTCAGCAAATAACACTTTAAATCTAGCACAAAGCTTGTACGAGAAGAAGCTAATCACATATCCAAGAACGGATAGTAGGTATTTAACCGATGATATGGTTAATACTATGAAAGAATTATTAGAAGGGCTTGAAGATGATTTTAAAATCAACGAATCAAACTTTAAGTCTATTTTTAATTCATCTAAGGTTACAGACCACTATGCAATTATTCCTACTATATCAGGTATTGGAAAAGACAAAGATTTATCTGATAAAGAAAGTAAAATTTATAATCTAATTAAGAATAAATTACTTGTTTCATGTTCGGATAACTTAAAGGAATCTAGTAGAAAAATCAGATATGAATATGATAAATTTAACTTCAATGCAAGTGGCAAGACTATAATCGATGAAGGTTATACCAAGTATCTAAAGACTTATGGAAAACAAAGACAAGAAAATGAATTACCAGATGTAAAGACTGGAGATAAAATTAAGCTAACTTCTAAAAATATATCTGAGAAATTTACAAAAGCTCCAAGCCATTATAATGAAGATACACTTTTAAAGGCCATGGAGAATGCAGGAGTAGAATCCTTGGATAAAGATATAGAAGTTGAAAGAAAAGGCTTAGGAACGCCAGCAACAAGAGCAGGAATTATTGAAAATCTTATCCATAAGGATCTTATAAGAAGAGATAAGAAAAATTTACTTGTAACAGAAAAAGGCAATAGACTTGTATCGATTGTAGAGGATAAGTTCAAGTCGGCTAAAACAACATCTGAATGGGAAATGAAACTTTCAAAGATTAGCTCTGGCGAAGTAGATAAAGAAGACTTTTTAAGAGAAATAGAAGATAGTATAAGGGAGCTTGTAGATAGGTACAAGAATAATCTAAATGAATAAGGTAAAAATATTGGAGCTTTTCGGTGGCATAGGTGCTATTAGAAAGGCTTTTATTAATTTAAAGATACCTTATGAAGTTGTTGATTATGTAGAAATAGATAAGGCTTGTGTTAAATCATACAACGCACTTTATGGAGAAAGTTATAAGCCAAAATCAGTAGTAGGATATAAAGCTCCTAATGAGAAGATAGACTTAATTATGCATGGAAGTCCTTGCCAAGACTTTTCAAGAATAGGAAAAAAGCAAGGA
The DNA here is from genome assembly GCF_900128415.1 of Anaerococcus mediterraneensis. Lineage (NCBI taxonomy): Bacteria > Bacillati > Bacillota > Tissierellia > Tissierellales > Peptoniphilaceae > Anaerococcus > Anaerococcus mediterraneensis. Next base: position 566,107 of record NZ_LT635772.1, on the reverse strand, counting down.
GGAGTAAAGAATTCAGGAACTAGATCAAGCTTACTATTTGAAACAATTAGAATAATTAAAGAAATGAAAGAAAAACCTAAATGGATAATTTGGGAAAATGTAAAGGGAGTCCTTGATAGAAATATGAGGGACTCCTTTTTTATTTATCTAAAAGAGTTAGAAAACCTTGGATATGAAAGCAAATATGAAATCTTAAATGCAATGGACTTTGGGATACCTCAAAAAAGAGAAAGGATATTTGTTGTTTCATATCTCGGATCAAATAACTTTTCTTTTAATAAATTGGAGAGTAAAGAAACAAGACCACTAAGTGAATTTTTAGAAAAGAATGTAAGTGAACTTTATACCATGACTCAACCTTATATGCTGAAATTTTTAAATAAAGGCATAGATAATAGTTTTAAAGGGCGACTAAAAGTGATTAAAGATTTTTCTTATACTATTTCTACAAAACAGATGAGAGTACCCAATTCTGGAATAATAGATATTGGAAATGGTAAATATAGGTATTTAACAGAAAGAGAATGTCTAAGACTCATGGGTTTTGATGATAGAGATATAGACAAACTAGAAGAAGTACATCCAAGAAGAAAGAATTGTACCTCAAGTAAACTATATAAGCAGGCCGGCAATTCTATTGTGGTTAATATTTTAATGGCGATTATAAAAGAAATTCATAGAATGGAGGTATAAAATGCAAGTAAACGATTTTAAGAATATACAAGAAGCAATAAAGTATGAAGTTTTGCAAGATGAAAAAGAATATTTAAAACTCTTAAAAGTTATAGGCAATAATCAGAAATATGATTTTTCTAGCCAGTTAAGTATATATAACAAAGAACCTGAAGCTAGAGCTTGTGCGACTTTTGATATGTGGAAAAAATATTTTGGAAGAGTTGTTATGAGAGGTCAAAAGGGTATTCCAATTTTAGTTGGAAGTGATGTAAATCAAAGAATTTCATACATTTTTGATATTAGTCAAACCACATCAATGGATAGGAATATTAATGAGGTTAGCTTATGGCAGTTTGACCACGAAAACCATAAGGAGGCTTTAAAAGAAATAATAAGAGATTCTTCATTTGAAGCTAGTGATTCACTTAATGAAAATATATTTTCTTTAAGTCGAATTTATGGAGATGAATATATTAATTTGGCTCTTGCTGATTTAAGGATAGATATAGAGGATAGACTTAGTTTTGAAAAGTTTATGAGAGACTCAATATCCTATGCAGTAGCTAATAGGTTTAATACAGTCTATCCTATGGATATAGAAATTTTAAAAAATAATTTTTCTAGGATTAATACAATTTCTTTAGAGCAGATAGGTCTTGTAATATCAAGGGTTAGCGAAGATATTATAGATAGCACAATAGAAAAATCTAAGGAAATAGATCGTGCTAGGCTGCTGACAGAAAGGGCCGCTGCCGACTATAATAGAGATATAGAAAATATAAACGAAGATAGAGGAGGTCAAGATGATTTATATAGACGAGATGATAGGTCAAGAAGTAGAGATGGACGAGTTTTCACAGATGGAAGCGACAGAGGAAATAGCGATGAAGATCGAAGAGAAAACCTTGGACATGATGGAGAAGGATCTGGAATTTATGGAGAGATTTCCGAATCCAACATACGCAGTTCTAAGACTGTCTTACCTGGTAGGGAGCGAGGACATGGAGAACTGGAAAAAACTTCAGAAAATGTACGAGGAGAAAACACTTTTGAACCACCTGAAGGAAATTCAGACTCAGGCAGTGGACTATATCAAGAGAGAGAAAGTCAAGATGATGAAAGCACAAGGATTGACAGAGAAGATGATGAGAGAGAATCCAGAGGAATACCAAGGACAGATGAACAACTTGATGGCAACAGTGAAGAAAATGGCAATCAAGGAATACGTGGAAGCTTAGAAAATGAAATAAGCCAAGAAAAGGAAGCTGATGAAGCTTCTTTTTTTGATGACAAAAACACTGAAAATAGAAAAGATTACTGGATTGTAGAATTTAATGAAAACCACGAATTAGTTCCCGATTATAGTGGGCAGATAGTAACTAAAGATTTAATTAATGTCCTAAGACAAAAGGATATTGATGTTAAAGACCATAATCAAACTCTTGGAGAAAATGAATTTGGAGAAATGACTGATGATTATATCGGATATTTCAAATTCTATTTTGATCACTATGTAGACGGCGAAGTTGTCGAGCATTATAGGATTGACCTTGGTGATGGTGAAGAAGTAAATGAGCGTGAATTTTCATATTTAGAAGAACAAGTTGCACTAAGTGAGGAAAACTCTTTACAAGAAGAAGTTAAGGAAAAGATAGAGCCTAAATTTAAGATAGGAGATCAGGTTAGATATAAAGATAAGGACTTTACCATTACAGATTTTGATGAACTAAATGGAGGACTTAAAACTGTCACTATCAGAGATAATATGGAATATATGGGAGGTATGATTAGGGGTTCGGAAGTAATTCCATATAGAAACGATTCATACCTTGAAGAAATCTTTGAAAATCTAAGTCAAACACCAGAAAAACTAGCAGTAAAAGTTGGTAAGGAATTTATTTTAGAAGATGAGAAGATCTTTGATGGAATTAACTTAATTGAAACAGGAACTAAAGTAGAAGTTAATGGAGAAGAAATTCAATTATATAAGGGTGAAACATTTGAAGAAAGTAGAAAGATTGATGACCTTTTAGATAGTGGAAACTATGAGATATACAAATTATCTGAGCATGAAAAACAAATTGAAAGACTAGTAGAACAAGAAAGCTTTATTGATGACCACAATCCTGAAATTGACCAAGTGATGGATAGGTATAATGTCCCAAGACAAGCAGCCGAAAACTTATTGAGGGGTAAAGAAGATTTAAAGAATTTAGGCTATGAACCTAATAAGGAAAGGCTAAGTTTTGCTAGAAATTATGACTTAAAAAATCATATCTACTCAGAATACCTAACACCATCAGAAAGACTAGATAAAAATATAAAAGCTATTAAAATGCTAAAAAGACTTGAAAATGAAAATAGGAGTCCAAGAGAATATGAACAAGCCTATCTTGCTGATTATTTAGGTTGGGGTGGTCTTGCCGATGTCTTTGATGAAGAAAAAGGAGGTCAATGGCTTGAAGCAAGAAATATTTTAAAAGAAAATCTAACAAATGAAGAGTATTTAAATGCTAAAGAGTCTACTCTAACATCATTTTATACACCTAGAGAGGTAATGGATGGAATATATAAGACTCTAACAGATATGGGTTTTAAGACCGGGAATATCCTTGAACCATCTGCGGGAGTTGGTAATTTCATTGGTAATATGCCAAGTGAAATACGAAGCTCTAAAGTTTATGGAGTAGAAAAAGATAGTCTTAGCGGAAGAATAGCAAGAGAACTTTATCCTGAATCCAATATTCAAATTAAAGGCTTTGAAGAAACAAATTTCTCAAATAACTTTTTCGATTTAGTTATAGGAAATGTTCCCTTTGGAGATTTTAAAGTTAACGATCGTGAATATAACAGAAATAACTTTCTGATTCACGATTATTTTTTTGCAAAGTCAATAGATAAGGTTAGGAATGGAGGAATTATTGCCTTCATAACATCATCTGGAACTATGGATAAAAAAGATGAATCTGTTAGAAAATATATTAATGCAAGATGTGAGTTTTTAGGAGCTATGAGGCTTCCTAATACAACATTTAAGGGACTTGCTGGTACAGAAGTTACTTCAGATATTATTTTCTTAAAGAAGAGAGATTCAGTTATAGAAAGAGATGATGATTGGATTCATCTAGCAACTGATAAAAAGGGTTTGACTTATAATAAATACTTTGTAGATAATCCTCAAATGGTATTAGGGGATATGAAAGAAGTATCTGGAAGATTTGGAAATACAATCACTTGTGATGAAAAAGAAGACGAAAATTTAAAAGATTTAATGGATCTTGCAAGTAAGGAAATATCTTCAAATTCTAAATATGAAGAAGTCGAGCTATTGGAAGATGAAGAATTAAGTCTTCCAGCAACAGATGATGTTAAGAATTTTTCTTATACCATTATTGACGAAGATGTCTATCTAAGAGAAAATTCAGTCTTAATTAAGCAGAATATATCAGATAAAAATAAAGAAAAAATAAAAGATTATCTTGATATAATGAATGCCTTAAAAGATGTAATAGAAAAGCAAAAGGATGATTTTTCTGACGAGGAAATAAAAGAGTCACAAGCAAAGTTAAATGAAGTTTATGATAACTTTTCAAAGAAACATGGCTTTCTTAACTCCTTATCAAATACTAGAGCCTTAAAGGAAGACTCAAACTTTCCTTTGGTATCATCAATAGAAATACTTGATGATGAGGATAATTTCAAAGCTAAGAGTGATATATTTTCAAAAAGAACAATAACAAAGGCAAAGGTAGTAGACCATGTAGATACTTCCCTTGAAGCCTTAGTCTTATCAGTTTCACAAAAGGGATATGTAGATTTTGAATATATGGAATCTATCACTAATAAAGATAGGGACACCTTAATTGGTGAGCTTGAGGGCGAGATATTTTTAGATATTAAGGATACAGACTTAATAAATAACAAAATGCCCTTTGAGAACTTTAACAATGATGATCCCTTTCATTTTTCATATGTATCGGCTGACGAGTATTTAAGTGGCAATATTAGAGAAAAAATTGGCTACCTCAATTCATATATCGGAGAAATTGAAAATGTAATAGATTTAGCACCTTCTGAAAAGAAAGATACATTATTAAACGAGTTAGGCAAGCTCAAATATCAAAGAGAAAAATTACAAGAAGTTATGCCTGAAGAACTCACTGCTTCTGATATAAATGTAAGGTTAGGAGCAACTTGGATACCTCAAAAAGATATAGAAGACTTTACTTTTAATCTTTTAAAAACGCCAGGTTATGATAGGTGGAATATAAGTGTTAGGTTCTCACCACACACAAGTGAATGGAATATTGAAGGTAAAAGTGTTGACTCAACTAATGACCTTGCTAACATGACTTATGGTACAAGTAGAGTAAATGCCTATAAGTTAATTGAAAATGCTCTTAATCTAAAAGATACAAAGGTATTTGACCAAGTAATAAACGATGATGGGTCTAAGACTTCTGTATTAAACAAAAAAGAAACTATGCTTGCAAGTCAAAAGCAAGAGCTGATTAAAGAAGAATTTAAGAATTGGATATTTGAAGATCCTGATAGAAGATATAGGTTAGAAAAAATTTATAATGAAAAATTCAATTCAATTAGAAATAGAGAATTTGATGGTTCTAACTTAACTTTTGATGGAATGAATACAGAAATCAGTCTTCGAGAACATCAAAAAAACGCCATAGCAAGAACTCTTTATGGTGGAAATACACTACTTGCCCATGTAGTAGGAGCAGGAAAAACTTTTGAAATGGTAGCTTCTGCTATGGAATCTAAAAAGTTAGGACTTGCAAGTAAGTCATTATTTGTAGTTCCTAACCATTTAACCACTCAAATTGGTAGAGAGTTTATGCAGTTATATCCGTCAGCAAACATTATGGTGGCCGATAAAAAAGACTTCCAACCCAAAAATAGAAAAAGATTTATTGGTAGGATTGCAACGGGAGAATATGACGCAGTCATCATAGGACACTCTCAATTTGAAAAAATACCAATGTCTAAGGAATACCAGGTAAGGCATATACAAGACCAAATAGATGATATAGTTTCCTTTATTGATGAGAACAAAAGAAATAGAGGAGAAAATTTCACAGTAAAACAACTAGAAAAGACAAAGAAGAAGCTTTTGGTAAGACTGGAAAAGCTAAATGATGACTTTAAAAAAGATGATGTTATAACCTTTGAAGAGCTAGGAGTAGATAAGTTATTTATAGACGAAGCTCATAATTACAAAAACTTATTCTTGCATACAAAGATGAGAAATGTTGCGGGTATCGGTCAAAGTGAAGCCTTTAAGTCTTCAGATATGTATATGAAATGTAGGTATATGGACGAAATGACAGATGGAAAGGGAGTTGTATTTGCTACTGGTACACCAATATCAAATTCAATGACAGAGCTTTATACTATGCAAAGATACCTTCAATATGATGATTTAAAGGCAAGAGGATTAGAACATTTTGACGCTTGGGCTTCTACTTTTGGAGAAACAGAAAACACCTTTGAATTATCTCCAGAAGGCACTGGATATAGACAAAAGACAAGATTTTCAAAGTTTTATAACTTGCCAGAGTTGATGTCTATGTTTAAAGAAGTAGCAGATATAAAGACTTCAGATATGTTAAATTTGCCTGTACCAGAAGCAAATTTTGAAGTTATTAAAACAAAACCTACTGAGGAACAAAAAGAAATATTAAAAGCTATTTCAGAAAGAGCTGACGCAGTTAGAAATAATCAAGTCGAGCCAACAGAAGACAATATGCTAAAGATTACAAATGATGGTAAAAAACTTGCCCTTGACCAAAGATTAATAAATCCACTACTTCCTGATGATCCTAATTCAAAGGTAAATGTGTGTGTTAAAAACATCTTTTCGATCTGGGATAAGACAAAAGAAAATTCATCGACCCAATTAGTATTTTCAGATATGTCCACACCAAAAGGAGATGGAGAATTTAATATCTATGATGATATTAGAAATAAGCTAGTGAATATGGGAATACCAAAAGAAGAAATAGCCTTTATCCACGAAGCAGATACAGACAAGCAAAAAGATGAATTGTTCTCTAAGGTAAGAAGAGGAGAAGTAAGAGTATTATTAGGTTCTACTCAAAAAATGGGTGCAGGTACAAATGTACAAAATAAACTGATAGCCTTACATGATTTAGACGTCCCTTGGAGACCGTCTGACCTAGAGCAAAGAAGTGGTAGAATTGTTCGTCAAGGTAATGAAAATGATAAGGTAAATATCTTTAGATATGTAACAGAAAATACCTTTGATTCTTATTTGTGGCAGACAATAGAGAATAAACAGAAATTCATTTCTCAAATTATGACTTCAAAAACTCCAGTAAGAGTTGCAGAAGATGTTGATGAAGCAAGTCTATCTTATTCAGAAATTAAGGCTTTAGCTACTGGTAATCCTCTGATTAAAGAAAAAATGGACTTAGATAACGAAGTTACAAAACTAAAAATGCTTGAAGCAAACTACAAGTCTAATAAATACAAGCTTGAAGATAAGGTAAATAAAATTTATCCTCAAAGTATTTTAAAAACTGAAATAGAAATAAAAGCAGTTAAAGAAGATATTGCAAATGTTGAGAAATTAGGAGAAGGAGATAGCAAATTCACTTCAATAAGTCTTGGGACAAATAAAATTTTGGATAAGAAAGAGGCCGGAGAGAAGCTATTAGAAGAAATAAAAAAGGTAAAGATAAATGATAGCAAGGTCATTGGTAAATATAGAAATTTAGACTTACAAGTTTCATATAACTTTATGACTAATGCTCACACCTTTAAACTTCTAGGAAAAGCAGAATACTTCGGAGAGTTTTCAAACTCTACTGATGGTAATATAACAAGGCTTGATAATGCAATTGAAAAAATGCCTGCAAGACTTGAAAGGTTGAATCAAAACCTTGAAAACTATAAAGAATCTTTAGAAAATGCCAAAGTAGAATTAACTAAACCATTTGAAAAAGCAGATGAGTTAAGGGATAAGACACTAAGACTAGCTGAGATTAATAAACTTTTAGATATGGGAGAAGTAGAAGAATTAGAAAACCAATCACCATTATTAGAAGATTTAAAGAGGGCGATAGTTGATTATTCTAATTACGAGTTCTCAGAATCTAATAGCTATGAAGACTTTGAGAAATTATACCCTGATTTAAGCCATATAGGACTTGCCTATACAGAAACGCCAGATGGTAAGCATTCGATTCAATATGAGGTAAATTTGGAAGAAAAAACATGGACTCAGTATGTAGACAATGTAGCTATTAGAACAGAATCTTTTGTAGAAGAAGATATATCTAACTCACAAGCTATTAAAGATATGACTGAAGCCATAAAGATGTCAAGTTTTGACGATCTGGTATCAGTAGACGAAGAAGATTTAAAGCAAGCTCTAGGACTAGAAATAGATGATGACGGAAACTTCTATGATCCACTTGCAAAAGATCTTGATAATGACGGAATACCAGATAGGTATGACAATGATTTTAAAGATAGTGATTACTTTGAATCAACCTATGATGTAGAGGATAATCTTCACGCAAGAAAAGAGAAACCATCGATATTGGGACAAATATCTAAATTTAAATCAGAAGAAGAAAAAGATAAAAATCAAGAAAAAAACGAAAAAGGACAAGAAAGATAGAGGAGGGCGAAAGGCTCTCCTTATTTAGTACAAGGAGGAAATTATGGAATACAAAGATATTAGAGAAAACTTAGAGGAAATGATGAATGATAATTACAAGGATTTTATAAAAGCACTTGTGAGTATAGAAAAAGGTGTTAATGATGAAAAGGCACTTGAAGAAGTCTATGTTTTATATATGAACAATGACACAACAGGTCTACTAAGTGATGACTTTGACTATATGATTGATGATATGAAAGAACAAGGTAAGATTGTTGAAAATACCAATGAACTTGAAGAAAAAGACGACCTCATAAATCTCGTGGGTAATATATCAGGTCAAGTAGAAAATCTTGAAAGAGAAAATGCAAATGGAGAAAAGTTCAAGGTAAGTAACTTTTCAATTGTTTCGAAAGATGACGATGGGAATAAAGTTTATACCAATTGTTCAGCCTATGGAGATAAGACAAAAGATTTAGAGAGTTTAAAACAAGGAGATTTTGTTAAAATATTTGGTCAAGTAAAAACAAGCATTGACAACAAAGGAAAGGAGCATAAAAATGTCCGTATTTTCTCTTCTAAGCTCTTAAAAGCAAAAGAACAAGTAAAGAGTCAAGATAAAGATAAAAAGTCCATATTAGGGCAAATAAAAAGCTTTAAGACAGATGACAAAACTAAATCAAATAAGAAAGAGCATAGCAAAGGAACAGAGAGGTAAATATCGGCAGTCTTCGGACTGCCTTTATTTTTTTTGCTCAGTTTAACGCAGTAAATCATGTGATTGAAAGAAATCTTTGTTATATGCTATAATTAGGTAGTTAATCTATACATTTAGAAAGGTAAAATATAGAATTGGAGAAGGTTATAGGGTTTTCCTATGATAAATTATGGAAAGAATTAATAGATGAAAAGATTAATAAATTAGACCTAAAAAAGCCATACAAACAACTCCTCATACCATAGCTAAAAAGGGACGAGATGAAAATGTGAGTATGGAAATACTTGGTAGGATATGTAGTTATTTTAAATGTGATATATCAGAAGTACTGGAGTATAGAATTGAAAATATTAATGATTGAAGATGACAGCACAATTGCTTTTGCTGTTAAAACTTACTTAAACAAGCATAATATTGAAACTATTATTTATAACAATCTTTCTCAGACAGAGAATCTTAATTTTAATGATTTTGATTTAATTCTACTTGATGCTAATCTCCCAGATGGATCAGGCTTTAATTTTTTAAAATGGCTGAGAGGATTTTCTGACCTTCCTGTAATAATGATTACTGTAAAAGACGAAGATGAGTATGTTATCAAAGGTCTTTCTCAAGGAGCAGATGACTATATTACAAAACCTTTTTCTCTCCCTGTCCTAAAAGCGAGAATAGAAAATGTTTTTAGTAGAAAAATTAAAAAAGTGAATGAGCTGACTTTTGAAAATTTATCTTTAGATCTTATATCAAAACAAGCTTCGATAGATGGAAAAGATTTTGACCTTAACTTAAAAGAGTTTGCTATATTGGAAATGCTTTTAGAAAACCAAAATATAAATCTACTAAGAGAGCGAATTTTAGATTATGTATGGGGTTATGATTCTTATGAAGTAAACGACAATACCCTAACTGTCACCATAAAAAGACTCAGATCTAAACTTGGAGATTATGGCAGTCATATAAAAACTCTTAGAGGAATAGGTTATAGGTGGGACAATGAGAAAAAATAAAAGAATTTTACTTATCATAGTCCTAAATTTATTGATGTCTTTATTTGTAGTCTATCTAAACCCAAGATTTGATATTCTAACACTTATTGGATTTCTAGTTATAAATATAATTCTATTTATAGTTATTTCAAAAATTGAAAAGAAAAAAGAAAAAGCTCTTGAGGATAAGATTAACAATATATTTAACCTACTACATTCACTTGATATAAACTCTGATAATTACGAAATTATTGACGATGAATTTGGCAAACTCAGAGATGAGATTATTAAAATTATTATAGAAAACAAAAGAATAGCTGAAAATGCAGAGAAAAACAAGGAAACTTTAAGAGAATATACTGAAGATATTGCCCATCAAATAAAAACTCCATTGACTGGATCTCTATTATTACTTGACTTATTAGAAGACGAAGAAGATGAATTGGTAAAAGAATATATATCTAGACTTAGGGACAATCTCCTTAGACTTTACAATCTATCTGATATTTTATTAAAACTTGCAGCCCTTGATTCAGGTACAATAGAAATGACAAAAGATAGGATATCAGCTCAAGGATTAATTGAAGATATCATACAAAACCTAAAAGATTATTTTATTAATGATAATGTTGAAATTCCCCTTGATGGAGATGACTTTAATCTTATATGTGATAAAAAATGGACTTATGAAGCACTTTTCAATGTGATGAAAAATGGTTTAGAAGCAACAGAAGATAGACATATAGAAATTCACCTAAAAGATACGAACTTATATAAGAGCATATTAGTGGAAGATTTCTCAGATGGCTTAGATCGACAAATGTTAGAAAAAGTTTTTAGACGTTTTTATAAAATAGATCCAAATTCAAAAGGTTATGGGATTGGGCTTCCTATGGCAAAATCAGTAATGGAAAGGCAAAATGGAGAACTTTTATATCACAAAGGGAAGAAATCAAATGCCTTTGAACTGAGATTTTATAATTAAATTTTAAGACTGTGTCTAAAAATAAGACACAGTTTTTTTCTAGTCACTTTCCAGTCACTTAAGTCTAATATCATACAAGAAAGATAAGGAGGAGTAAATATGAATATTGTAAAAACAGTAGATTTAACAAAAACTTACAATAGTGGAGTAGAAGTACACGCTCTATCAAATGTAAACTTTGAACTAGAAAAGGGAGACCTAGTTGCCATCATTGGAGACAGTGGCTCTGGCAAATCTACCTTACTTCATTTACTTGCAGGAGTAGATACACCAACAAGTGGTGATATATTTATTCAAGATAAAAATATTACCAAGTTTAACAAAGACGAAATGACAGTATTTCGCAGAAGAAATATTGGCGTTGTCTACCAATTTTTTAACCTCATTCCAAATATTAATGTGAGAAAAAACATCCTACTTCCTCTTTTATTAGACAATAAAAAAGTAGATGAAGAATATTTAAAGGAAATTTTATCGATACTAGGAATAGAAGGAAAGCTTGATAGGTATCCAAAACAATTATCCGGTGGAGAGCAACAAAGAGTTGCCATTGCTAGAAGTCTTATTACAAGACCTGCCATTATCCTAGCAGATGAACCTACAGGAAATCTTGATAGGAAAAACTCAGAAGAAATCACAGGACTCTTCAGACTTGTAAATAAAAGATTAAATTCTACAATTATGATAATAACTCATGATGAAAAAGTAGCAAATTCTTGTGATAAGGTCTATAGAATGGTAGATGGTAGGTTAAATTTCTTAGGAGATGAGTCTTATGAAAATTATTAATGATCTTGCCAGTGGAGCTGTTAAAAATAATAAAAAAGACACCCTAGCCATTAAAATCTCCATACTTTTGGCAGTAATTTTACTAGGAACTGTTATTTTTATTTTCGACTCAATAAACACTGAACAGTATGAATATGTAAAGAAAACTATTGGAGATTATCATGTAAATATAGGTGAAATTGACGAAAATTTTTATGATAAATTAAAAAACGATACAGACATAGAAAAAGTATCTTTTATTAAAATCATTAATACAGACTTAAATGCAGTTATATATGAAAATGGAGATTCTGAAAGTCTTCTCGGCTATGAAATCAAAAATGGTAGAAAACCGGAAAATTCAAATGAACTTTTAGTGCCAGAGAGATTTTTATTAAAAAATAAGGAGTATGATTTAGGTTCTGAGATAATTGAAAATAAAAAGACATATACCATAGTTGGTGTTTACGATGATTATGGATATTCTTTTGAAGATACTATGCTTATAGGTTTAGCAGATAGCAATAAAAAGGATTATCTATTTGAAAACAATGGTGAAATAGAAGCGCAGATTTGGTATAAAAGCATAAGGGACACCTATACAAAGACTCGAAAAATTTTGTCTGAAATGAATATTGATGAGAAAAAAGCCTTAGATATTGGAAGAGTTTTTTACAACAAAGATATTTTAGAGCATAGTATGGTTTATCCCAAAGGAATTATTCCACCTAAAAGCGTAATCAATTTAGCTATAGAAAAATATGGGATGGCTTTCTTTCTCTGCGTACTTTTTGCCTTTATTATATATGGTGCTTTTAATGTATGGAATAATAGAGATTTAAAAGAAATTGCTCTTTTAAAAAGTACTGGGATGACTAAAAAGCAAGTTAGACAAATGATTCGAAAGAAGGCATCTAAACTTTCAATCTTGCCAATAGCTTTAGGGACAGTCTTATCTTGGGCTTTTGCAAATCTGCTCTTATATTTATTGTGGTTTAACAATTCTATCTCTTATAAAGAAATGTCAAATATTTTAGGCGAAAGTCTAAAATCTCCAGACTTTAATTTAGTAATACCAAGGATTGGATCTATTTTAATAATTATTCTGTTATCCTTATTAATGGTTTATTTTTCAGCATTGATTCCTGCAAAGAAAAGCTCAAAGATAAAGGTTATTGAGGGATTAAATGGCATTACAGAAAAAAATATTAAGTTTGGTAAGTCAAAAATAAATGGACCTATAGAAAAGACTTTAGCAAAAGATTATTATAGGTCCTATCGTTCAACCTATCGAATTATTGTAATTTCAATGGCTCTATCAGCCTTTGTACTTACCACAGTTTTAGTTAGCCAGTCATATAGAACTTTGAATGAAAAATATAATTCATATAAAAGTCCTTACAATTTTAACTCTAGTATTTATACAGATGAATTTTTGAATAAAAATTTTGTGAATGATATGGAAAAAGTTAAAGGTATAGAACAATTACACATCTATCAAAGAGTAGATACAAAATTTTATACTGGTGAAAATGAGGACTTTATTTCTAAAGATTTAAAAAATTCTCTAGATAGTGGTAAAAAATCCAGTGATAAACTTTATGCTAGTATCTATGCACTAACAGAAAAAGATTTTAAAAACCTTTTAGAAGTAAATAATATTACAAATGCGACTTATGTTTTAGTGAATAAAGTATCCAAAGATAATAATACGCCTTATACCTTTAGAGATTATATAAAAATTTCTGATAAGGAATCTGGAGATATTACTTTAAAATATAATGAAAAGGGAAAGGCTATGAAAATAAGAATTGACGAATCTATAGAAGAGATGCCTTATGGATTAGAGGCATATAAGTCAAATGAAATAGCTATTTACACAAGCGAAAGTAGTCTAAGAAATTTTATAGATGAGTACGGAATAGATGAAGCTGATCCTGTATATTATTATTTTGTAAAAATCAAAGCCGATAAAAATAAAGAAAAAGTATTTGAAGATGCCGAAAAAGTGATTTCGACCTATGTTCCAAAATCAGATCATGGCACTTCTACAGAAATTTTAAGAGCGGCTATGGATAAAGAACAAACGAGAAATGAAAAACTATTAAATCTTGGCATACAAATAATTCTTATAACCATCGCTCTTTCCAATGCCTATAATAGTTTTAAAGGCAACCTTAAAGCGAGAGCCAATGATTTTAAACTTCTATCAACTACTGGAATGACAGAAAAACAAGTGGAAAAGATGGTATTTGCTGAAGTAAAAATATTGTTTAAAAATATTTTCTTAGCATATATCTTTATGTTTTCTATAGGCATTGTATTAAGAGCCTATAGGAGTAACTATGAATTAGGCTTTGGAATAAAAGAACTTCTAATAAATATGAACTATACTCCTATATTAATAGTATTTGTCTTTATAATTGCAGGTGTCTTACTTGCAATAAAAAGCGGTCTTAAAACAATAAATGAAAACTCAGATAATACTTTCAAGAGTATATAAGAAAAAGGCTGTGAGTATTAAACTCACAGCCTTTTTTTGCTCGTTTTAACGCAGTAAATCATATAATTGAAATAAATCTGAGTTATATGCTATAATTAGGTAGTTAATCTATACTTTTAGAAAGATAAAATATAGAATTGGAGAATAATATGGGATTTTCATATAATAAATTATGGAAGTTATTAATAGATAAAAATATGAAAAAAACTGACTTACAATGTGCAATTGCAACAACACCTAAGACAATAGCAAAAATGGGAAGAGACGAAAATGTAAGTTTGGAAACATTAGGAAAAATTTGTGAGTATTTTCAATGTGATATTGGAGATATTATTGAATATAAAAATGGAGTTAAAATAAATGATAAATAATGCTCTTACCTATATTTCTTTATTTTCATCAGCAGGAGTTGGTTGCTATGGATTTAAACAAGGAGGATTTAATCTACATTATCTGGAAAATTCTATTGATTTTAAAATGGCAGCAGAAAATCAGGGTGATTATTTTATATAATAATTATTGTTAAATGTTATGGATTATAAAGGAGAAGTATGGCTGAAGATACAAGAACTTACGGTGAAGTTATAGAAGCATATAAGCATATAAAAAAAACTAGAGATAATTTTGGATTTCCTAGGAAGTCAATATTTCATATTCACACACCAGCCTCTCATGATTATAAATTAATGGAGAATTTAGGCACAGATGGATATAAAAAAATAAGTGAAAAAGAATTAGAAGATATAATTTATGAAAGAAGTATTATCCCGCTCATAAATGGAAAAAGAGATGTAAAGTTTGGTGAAGATTTTGATATTTTTGAAAGCAAAAAAGAAATATATGCTTTTTTATTGTTAGCTAATGAATTACTAATAAATCAATATGAGATAGCAGTTGTCACAGATCATAATACATTTGAGGGTATAGACAAATTAAAAATATGTATACATCATCTAAAAAAGTTAAAAGCTAAATATAATGTTGAAACAATATTATTTCGAGGAATAGAAATATCATGTGCTGACAAGCTTCATGTAGTAGCAATATTAGATGACGATAAGAATAATGAAGAGGAAGTAATTAAGTGGCTAGATGAAAAATTGATTTCTGAAAAAGACGGTGTGTATGTTACTAGTTTAGAAGTTATGGATTTTTTTTCGAGTTTAGGAGCGATAACTTATATAGCTCATATATACTCATCTAATATAAATAAAGATAAGTTTTTAAGCGGGGCGTATAAAAAGAAATTATTTTCCAGTGAAAACACTAGAATTGTTGGTTTAAAAAACAAGAATCAAATCAAAGGTGCAAAAAACTTCATGAAAAATTATAGAGAGGATGTAAATTTTTTAATTGACAATGACTCACATTCAATTGATACATTAGACAATAATTTTTTTTGGATTAAGGGAAGTGATATTAACTTTCAAATGTTAAAAGAAGCCTTAATTGATTTTGATATTTCTGTAAGTTATGAGAACATGAATAAAAATAAAGTTTATATAGAAGGCTTATATGTAATGTTTGAAGAATCTGGTTTTCTATCTAATAAAAAGAAAGATGGAGATTTTACTGTAAAATTTTCAGATTCTTTAAATTGCTTGATAGGGGGAAGAGGAACTGGCAAGAGTACTGTTCTTGAAACAATTGATTTTGTAATGACACAAAGTGTTCATGATGAGAATCTTTTAGATTTTATTTGTAAGCATGGGAATGTATATTTATTATTTCAATGTGATAGAGATGAGTATATTGTTGAGTTTATAAGTCCTTATAAAGAAGATGATGATAATATTTTAAGCCGATTTGAAGAGGAACGACCTTATCAATATGGAAGAAGATATTATTTTAATAGAGACAGAATTAAAAAATATATGCTTAAAAAGTATTTGAACGTATATAAGATAACTTGTAGTAATGTTGAAGAGATGGATATTAGCAATATCGAAAAAGTACGTAACAAAACAAAAGTCCTATCAGAACTTTATGATAATAGGTATTCTGTTAATGATCTTGTTAGATATGCAAGTGGAGATGAAATTAACAGGTTTATTTATGATTTGATGTTTAAAAATAAAGAGTTAGAACCATTTGAAAATAAAATAAAAATTAAAGCTAAATCAGGTTTATCTAAATTTCTAAGAGATATAGAAAGTATTTTAAAAAATAGAAGAGAAGATGTAAAAAAGGTACTAGATCCTTTTAATGAAACTCAAAAAGGAACATTAAAAATCGATTATATTCAAAATGATTTAGTGCTTGAGTACCCCATAGAAGAAATTTATAAAAGTAAATTTTCAAGTATTATTAATAGATACAATATTAAGAGAGAAAATTTAGAGGGATTTATATTTTATATAATAGATAAAAAAGGATTGATTAATTTTTTGAAATCATCAATAAATAAAGATTCTTCTTGGATAAATCCCAAAGAGTTTTTAGAATTTACAGAAGAAAGTAGTTTTAAAGTAATAGATTCTAATAAAACCATTATTAATGCTGATATTGCTAAGGCGTTAATATCGGATTTATTAATATATGCAACTGACGATAAAAATATAGATACATGGATTGGATATTTTAAAAACTACTTTAGAAAACTTGAAGAATACACTATCCTATTTAATATTAATAGTAGAGAAGACAATAAAAATCTTCAAGAGATTTATAAAGATATAAAAAACTTATCATTAGGTCAAAAAGTCGTAGCAATGTTAGACTTTATATTAGGATACGGGAAATATAACAATGAATTCAGACCGATTGTTATTGACCAACCAGAGGATAATTTGGATAGTAGATATATTTATAAAAATCTTGTTCAGCAGCTAAGGAAAACTAAAAATGATAGACAAGTTATAATTGCAACTCATAGTGCAACAATTGTAACTAATGCAATGTCAGACTGTGTGTTAGTAATGGATTCTGATGGAGTACATGGATGGGTGAAAAATCAAGGTTATCCTGGTGAAGTAGCTATAAAAAAAGAAATAATAAATCACATGGAAGGAGGAATGGATTCTTTTAGACATAAAATTTTAATTTATAGAGAAGCCTTGATAAATTAATTATTTTGATATTTACTTGAAAAGGAAGCTAAATATCCCTACCTCTCTACCTCCTTTCCATAATAATTTTCATAGTTTTTCCTATACTGAACAAGGTCAGAAAATTGTTCTTTATTCAAAGAATACTCTTGCATAAGGGTGTTCTTTTTTTCTTGCAATTTATCGAGTTTGGTTAATATTTCTTTTGTATTAGGGAGTTTATTATAGCTTTCCAAGATTTCTTTAGCAGCTATTTTGTAGACTGAAAGTTCGCTATAATATTCTTCAGCGAATTGTTTATCATCAGGATTTTTCTTGTGGTATTTATAGACTTCACGATGCTTATTTATAGTATTTATATTTTCCATATCTTGGGATAAACTCTTCATCTCAGTTTCAATTTTCTTTATTTTATCTAATAAGTCTTGTCTATCATCAGCAGATTTTTTGATTAGATCATCGAGTTGAGTAATTGAATTAATTCCTTGCTCTCTAAGTTTAATTATTGAATCAGCCATTGTTTTGATGTTGTGTTTTCTTGCCCAAACTTCATAGCCTTTAGAGGATTGAGCTTTTTTATTATTAGTTAAATCAATGATATTTCCTACACGCTTTTTAGTAGGATTAGCTTTGTTTTTAATAGCTAAATCTATTCTTTCTTTGATTCTTTTCTCAGTATAATCTTCTCCGATAGTCTTTGATCTTGTAAATCTTTGCCTATCTTTATGACGAAAAGCAATGTGTTTACCAAACTTAATTTCATAATCAAGAGACTTCATATTTTCTAAAAATTCTTCCCACGAGTTAGACTTATTAATTATTCTATCTATATCAAATTGCAGTTTAGATTTCCAGGAATTGCCTTTCTTGTTTTGGTCATATTCGTACCAAGATTTACCAGCAGTTTTATATTTTCTCTTGTAAGCTTCATAGTATTTATCAATGACTGAAAGCTTATTTTCTTTACATAATTCGTCACTTTGATACCTGATTTTGTGGTAAGATTTTTTGTTAGATTGGTAGCATTTACCAGTCTTGTAATTAACATTATTAAAAATAATATGGTTATGGATATGCCCTCTATCTATATGAGTTGCAAGAACAAATTCATAATCTTCTTTTAAAATTTTCTTGCATAATTCAATTCCAATTTCGTGAGCTTTTATAGGATCAACCTCTCCTGGTAGAAAAGATTGGATCAAATGTCTAGCTAGAACTGTACCTTTAGTATCATTGTCTTCTCGTGTTTTCATAAATTGAATGTGTGCAGTAGATGGATGACATTTAAATGAAGATACCAAGATTTTTTCATCAGTTTTTTCACTCTTAGTTATATAGTCTATTGCCAAATTTAGAGTTGATTTTATAGGATGTATTTTTGTAATTGCCACACTAATCACCAGAACTTTCTCTTGATTTATTAAGAAGTAGGGAATGAATCTGCCATATTTCTCTTGATAATTTTTCTATCTGCTTATTCATTGATTCAATTTCATTTTTGTAAATAACACCAGTTGTATTAGTAGCTTTTGCAATCTGGTTTATATTATTTGTTGCATTCGAAAGTAGCCATTGTAGGTTTCTAAATGGTTCTAAATCAACAACATAAATCTCTTTTTCCAATACACATTTTCTAAGAAAATGGGACATAGTTTTGCAATTAGCAAGTTTCATTTTCTTTTCAAAAACTTCTTTTTCTTCATCTGTTAAATATATTTTTAGTTGATTATTTCTTTTTCTATTATCCATAGTATATCTCCTTATCATAAATTATTGGGGTCTTAGGGTTCTCCCTAACAAGGTAAAATTGATAAAAAAAGAAGCAGTCCATAAAGGTTCTGCTTCATCAATTTTTCGTAAGTGGGTACTCACTTACTGTGCTTGCTATTAAAGTTATAAGCGTTAAGCCTGTATTTAATTATTAGTAATTATATCATAATTAAGTATGATTTTCTACTGTTCCTATTGACAAAAATAAGATAAGAGTATATAATGATAACTAAGTTATCTATATGCCGCAAACTTATAAATTTAGCCGTTAGTAAAGGAAGTGGGATATGACAGAAATTACTGGTTATGATTTAACACATAAAAAGATTATGGATAGTGGTAAAGTTAATTTTTTAAATGATGGCTATGAACGAGCTAATTTAAGAAAAATTTGCAAAGATGCTGGGGTTACAACGGGTGCTTTTTACAGGCATTTTAATGATAAAGAAGATTTATTTATCAGTTTAGTTGATCCATTGGCAAACGAACTTTTGGGTTTTTATAGCAAGTTTGAAGAGGAATCTTTTCAAAACATAGAAAAAAATTGTGGAGAAGATTTATCAAAAATTAACATTGAAGGGTCAATTGAATCTGCATTATATATGTTTAGCAAAAAAGATTTATTTAATCTTTTAATATTTAAATCATATGGTACGAAATATGATAATTTTATAGAGCTTCTTGTGGAAAAGGAAGATATAAACAGACATAAAGCGTTTCAGATTATTTCAAAGAAAAAGAATATAAAATCAGAAGTCCCTAAAGATGCAATGCATTTGTTAAACCATGCCTATATTAATGCGTTGTGTGAAATTATAATACATTCCCAAACAGAAGAAGAAGTAAAGTTAAACACAAGAATAATTTCGAAATTTTTTTATGATGGATGGGAGAAATTGAGAGGTTTTTAAATATAAGGGAAAGGGTATTAAACACCCTTATATTTTTTAAAGTAAAGATAACTAAGTTAGCTAATAAAGTTATCTATCATATGGAGGTGTTAAAGATGAAAGAAAAAAGGAAAGGAGGGTTCCATTGAAAAATAATTATATGAAACGCCTATGGCAGCTGGCAGAAGAAGAACATAAAGGTCTCAAGCTTTCCATTTTCTTGGCGGTTATTGGGGTTCTTTTAGGTATGTTGCCTTATTTTGGCGTAAGCAAAATTGTTTATGGTTTGTTTGTTGGAAATAAAGATTTTTCCTTCTACCTACCTTGGTGTTTTCTAATCTTGATTGGCTATTGCTTAAAACCAATTTTTTACGCCAAGGCCTTGGCAGAGTCTCATAAAGCAACTTTCTCTGTTCTAAGGAATGTACGAATCATGCTCTTGGAAAAGCTGCCTAGAATGCCTCTTGGTACGATTATTGATGCCCATAGTGGTGATTTAAAGACAACCATTGTTGATCAAGTAGAAAAAATGGAACGACCTTTGGCTCACTTATTGCCTGAGATGACGGCGAATATTTTAGGGCCTGTATCCATATTCATCTATCTATTAATTTTAGATTGGAGAATGGCTTTATTGTCACTCGTTTCAATTCCTGTAGGTATGTTTTTTATGTCATTAATTATGAAAGGTTATGCAGAAGATTATAGTAAGTCGGTTGCGACCAATACCGAAATGAATAAAACGATTGTTGAGTATGTTGGCGGAATTGAAGTGATTAAAACTTTTAATCAAGGCGAAAAATCCTATGGGAAATTCACCGATAAAGTGATAGCTAATGCTTCATTTTATTATCATTGGATGAAAAAATGTCAAATGCCGGTGTCCTTATCCAAGAACATTTCACCAACAACTTTGATTACGGTATTACCTGTTGGTTGGATTATGTTTATTAATGGAAGTTTAGAGATGTCAACCTTTATTACGACCATCATTCTTTCTCTTGGTATAGCCGGTCCCTTACTAGCTGCTATTAACTTTGTCGATGCCTTAGCTCAAACAGGGACAACTGTCGGACGAATTGATGAAATCTTAAATGGGACAGAACAAGTTCATCGTAGAGAAAGAGTTCATTTAAAAAATCATGACATTGCTATCAAGAATCTACATTTCTCCTATGAACCAGGAGAAGAAGTTATTAAAGGAATCGATATGGTAATTCGAGAGCGAAGTTTAAATGCCTTTGTTGGTCCAAGTGGTTCAGGAAAGTCAACCATTGCCAAGTTAATTGCTGGTTTCTGGGACGTAGAACAGGGAGAAATATCGATTGGTGGAGTTAATTTATTCAATATTCCACTTGAACAACTCTATGATTTAGTTGCTTTTGTTTCTCAGGATGTTTTCCTTTTTAACGATACCATCATGGAAAATATTCGAATGGGCAAGCCTTCGGCTAGCGATGAAGAAGTGATTGAAATTGCCAAAGCTTCTGGTTGTCATGATTTTATTATGTCTTTAGAGCATGGATATCAGACCAAAGTAGGGAGTGGAGGAAACCATTTATCAGGCGGTGAAAAACAGAGGATTACCATTGCTAGAGCCATGATAAAAGATGCTCCAATTATCATATTAGATGAAGCGACGGCTTATATTGATCCTGAAAATGAGCAAGTTTTACAAAAAGCAATTAATAAGCTTATTCAGGGAAAAACTATCATTATGATTGCTCATAGGTTATCAACAATAACCAATGCAGACCAGATTTATCTCATCGATCATGGCAAACTTGTAGCAAGTGGCAATCATGAAGAACTTCTTAAAGAAAATAAACTTTATCAAGCCATGTGGGAAGCACATATCGGTGGAAAGGAGGTGGCTTAGATGTTAAGTGGACTTCGAAAGATATGGGCATTTGCAGATAAAGAACGAATAAATTTAAACAAGTCTGTTATTTTTGAATTTGTGTATGCCATCTTCAATATGTTGCAAATAGGAGCCATTTACTTTGTGCTCCAAGCCTTGGTGACAAAAGATTTTAATTCCTTTATAGCACTGAAGGTTTTTCTTATGCTGTTGGTAAGTATTGTCGGAAGGTCTTCTGCCAACTATTTTGCTCAATTAGATCAAACGCATGCTGGGTATTTTATGGTAGCTAATCGAAGAATAAGTATAGGAAAAATGCTGAAGACGGTTCCAATGGGATTCTTTAATGAAAATAATATTGGAAAAGTGACTGGTGTTTTAACAACTGTTCTAGATGACGTTGAGAATACAGCTCCTATGGTTTTAGTTGTTATGATGAGTGGCTTCATTAACTCATTTGTGTTCACCCTGATGATTTTATTTTTCGAGTGGAGAAATGGGCTGATTGTTATAGCAGGAACGGTTTTATATCTATATATTACTTCTGTCATGGAAAAAAAGTCGAGGACACTTGCTCCAAAAAGGCAAGAGGCACAATCTCTTTTAGTAGAAACGATCTTGGAATATATCCAGGGAATGCCGATCATTAAATCCTTTAATTTAACAGGAAAAGGAGACCAAACCGTACGCTCGGCACTAGAAGAAAGTCGCTCAGCCAATCTAGCCTTGGAGAAATTATTTACACCCTATACCATCGGGCAAGAGCTCGTTTTAAGAATTTCCAGTGTTGCCATGATTGTCCTTTCACTTTATTTTTATATCAATGGCACCATGGATTTATTGAAAGCAATTATGTGTATCATCATGTCATTCCTGGTGTTTGCAAGTATTCAATCCGCAGGATCCGCCATGGCGACATTAAGAGTTGCAACAAGTTCTATAGAACAAGTAGAAACAACAGAAAATATGCCTCAGATGGATATTGAGGGCCAGAAGATTACGCCTCATCATACAGATATTGAATTCAATAATGTTAGCTTTTCTTATGATAAAATACCTATTTTAAGGGAGGTTTCCGTTCATATTCCGGAAAAGGCTATGACAGCCATTATTGGACCAAGTGGATCTGGTAAGAGCACCATGTGTTCGCTTATTTCTAGATTTTGGGACGTGGATCAAGGCAGCATATCGATTGGAGATGTCAATATTAAAAACTACACGCTTGAATCCTTAATGGATTTAATTAGCACCGTATTCCAAAATGTTTATCTTTTCCAAGATACCATCGAAAATAATATAAAATTTGGTAAACCGCAAGCTACGAAGGAAGAAGTCATAGAAGTGGCAAAAAAGGCTCAATGCCATGACTTTATTATGAATTTGCCGGAAGGATATCAAACCATCATAGGTGAAGGTGGCACATCTCTTTCAGGCGGAGAAAGACAAAGAATATCAATAGCAAGGGCTATGATAAAAAATGCCCCGATTATTATTTTTGATGAAGCTACAGCAAATGTTGATCCAGAAAATGAGGATAAACTTCAAGAAGCCATAGAAAGTTTAACAAAAAACAAAACGGTTATAATGGTTGCTCATAGGTTAAAGACTGTTAAAAATGCGAATCAGATTATAGTTCTTAAAGACGGAAAATTAGAGGAGGTGGGAAAACATGAAGATTTAATTAGAAAAGAAGGCACTTATAAGAAATTTATAGAAGCAAGAGAAGAAACAGAAAGCTGGAAGATTAAACAAAATAAGGAGGATTTCAATGAAGAATCGATTAACAGCAAAGGATTTAATTAACGTAGGAATTTATACGGCTATTTATTTAGTCATATTTTTCGTAACAGGAATGTTAGGGGCTGTGCCAATACTTTATCCTACCATATTTATATTAATCCCAATATTAACAGGTATTCCATTTATGCTATTTCTAACCAAGGTAGAAAAGTTTGGAATGGTATCTCTAATGGGAATCATTTTAGGAGTATTTTGGTATTTTATGGGTTACACTTGGTTAGCACCAGCCGTGTATATTCCAATGGCAATTATTGCTGATGTAGTTATGAATACTAAAAAGTATAAAAGTTTTAAAGTTAATACAATAGGATTTTGGTTGTTTTCATGTGCTGAGTTAGGCTGTCAGATGCCAATGTGGGTTATGGCAGATACCTATATGGAAGGAGTAAAACAACAAATGGGTGAGCAATTTGCGACCGATTTAGCGAAATATATGCCACCATGGATGGGAATTGCTGCAATTGGCATCATGTTTGTTGGAGCAGTGATAGGTGCTAATCTAGGCAAGAAAATGTTGAAAAAACATTTTGAAAGAGCTGGAATTGCTTAATGGAGGCTTATAAAACTTATGTTCCCCCAATAAAGAAAGGCTTTTATTTAGATCCGAGAACAAAAATATTATTTATGGTATTCATTAGCACTATAATGTTTTTTGTCTATGACAATATAGGTATAGATATAGCGATAGTTTCTATCGCTATATTCTTGCTTGTATCTAATAAAAATTACAAAGCTGCAACCATATATGGAATTTTATTTGTTTTGGCTGTTATTTCAAGCAAAACTAAAAATATGTATGAATTACCATCCATATTAAACATGATTAATGTATTGCTCAACTCATTAGTCATAAGGCTTTTTCCTATTTTCATGATGGGATACTATACGATTAGTTCCACCAAACCAAATGAATTTATAGCAGCTATGGTAAAGTGGAAAATTCCAAATGCGTTTATTATTCCTGTTTCTGTAGTATTTCGTTTCATACCTACTCTAAAGGAAGAAAATAAGGCTATATCAAATGCTATGCGAATGAGGGGGATACGATTTAATAGTAAAAAAACAAAAGCCAATCCATCATTGTTTTTAGAGTACAGAATTATCCCGCTCCTGTTTTCTGTTGTCAAAATAGGTGATGAACTTTCTGCATCAGCATTAACAAGAGGATTAGATAATGTTAAGGGCAGAACGAGCCTTGTTGAGGTTAAATTTAGCAAATATGATTTTTTGATTTTTCTATTGATTATAGGATTGATAGTTTGGTCTTTAGTATGAGGGGGAAAGAGATGATAAAATTTAACAATGCTAGCTTTACCTATAAGAGCAAAGAAAGACAAGGTGGCGTTTTTAATATAAGTTTATCCATTGAAGAAGGAGAATTTGTGCTACTAACAGGTGAGTCTGGATGTGGGAAAACTACTCTTACGAGACTAATTAATGGCCTTTCCCCTGAATATTATACTGGAGATTTACAAGGTGAAGTGGAGATCAATGGAGAAAAAGTAGGACAAACTAGCATTCAATCACTTTCAAAGGTAGTCGGCTCTGTATTTCAAAACCCAAAATCACAATTTTTCAATGTGGATTCTACAAGTGAAATAGCTTTTGGACTTGAGAATATGGGTGTTGATAGAATGGAGATGCTTGACAGGATAGGAAAGATAGCTTATGCATTAAACATTCATGAACTGTTAGATAGGAATCTATTTAATTTATCAGGTGGTGAAAAGCAAAAAATTGCTTGTGCATCTACAGCTGTGATGGAAGCCCCTATTTTAGTTTTAGATGAGCCTTCATCAAATTTAGACATTGAAAGCATTGATGATTTAAAAAATATACTTAAATATTGGAAACAACAAGGCAAAACAATTATCATAGCTGAACATAGGTTATATTATTTAATGGACTTGGTCGACCGAGTTATTTATATGAAAGATGGTCGAATTAGCAAGGATTATAGCATTGAGGAATTTAAGGATATTTCAGACAAGAAGTTGCACGAGATGGGATTAAGATCTTCTCATATTCCTAAGTTTGAGAGTAAAGACATTGAGTATACCAATGAAATAGCACTTGATAATTTTTGTGTATATTACAATAAAGTGGTTGGATTAGAAATCAATCATCTAGATCTTCCTAGAAAAAATATAATAGGAATTCTTGGGAAAAATGGTGCTGGAAAATCTACCTTTGCCAATTGTCTGTGTGGTATTGCAGAAGAATCAACAGGGATAATAACCTTAGAAGGAAAAAGCTACGATAGCAAAGAAAGGCTTGAGATTTCTTATATGGTCATGCAAGATGTTAATAACCAACTCTTTACAGAGAGTGTCAAAGAGGAAATTTCAGTTAGCCTTAGTTCAGATGAAATAAGTGGACAAGTAGATGAGATTTTAGCTCAATTAAATTTGTTGGAATTAAAAGAGCTCCATCCCATGTCGCTATCTGGAGGACAAAAGCAAAGAGTAGCTTTAGCTAGTGCCCTTGCTTCAAATAGTCGCATACTAATATTAGATGAGCCTACCTCTGGTCTGGATTATCATAATATGTTAGGTGTGGCTCAAAGTTTAAAGCAGATGAAAGATAAAACTATTTTCCTCATCACTCATGATCCTGAATTACTAAAGGAGTGTTGTGATTATTTTATTTTTTTGGAAAACGGATATGTGGAATGGTCAGGAAACTATACTGAAGAAAATATTCACAAATTAAATGATTTCTTTAAAACATAAAGATAAAAAAAGAATGTAAGAAACATAAATGACAAAATAATATTACCTTTATGTCGGTGGGCGAAAAATCAAAGTAAGCGAGCAGATATACAAAGTCTACTGGCAAGAAAGAGAACATGAAAATATTTAGAGCAGGTAGACAAGAAAAAACACTTGCTCTTTTTTCGTCCCTAAATCATGATGGGAATTTTGAAGATAATCTAAAAGATAAAAATGTTGATGTAGAAAAAGTTGTAGCTACACAAATGATGATTTAAGCATAAAAAATGTATCAACCCTTACCCTTTTATCAGTATTTAGGTTGATACACAGAATTATTTACAGACACAATATAAGCGTTAATCGTATATTAAGTTATTTTTCTAAATCTTTAGTATTGTCTTCAAGTTCTAAGAACTTATCAAAATCACTTTTGTAGAGTCTATCTTGTATAATTCTATATTTTTCAAACTCACTCTCTGCGTGTTTTTTAGCAAGAGCTGCAGACACTTTTCCTGCATCGTTTAAGATTTCTTTATCCCATAGTTGTAAAAATCCATTTAATCTTTTTTCCCAATCTTCCATAGTCATAGGGATATGTCTTTCTGCTTGTAGTTCTGCCATGTCCAAATAAGATGAAACAATTCTTTGCATTTGATTTAGTTCTTCTTCGTTTAGATAATTTTTTGCAACGACTACATCATATTTATGAATTTTTGAATCTGGAGATCCTTCCCAAGTAGTAAGTCCCATATTTTTAGTTTTGTGATTGGCTCTATCTACAATTAATTCAGCTGCAGTTTTTCCATGAATGGCATAGTGTAATTTGTTTTGAATAGCGGCAAAAAATCTTTTTGTTGCTTTTGCAGATGGATCATAGTCTAAGGAAGTGGCATAAATATCTGTGATTTTTTGATAGAATCTTCTTTCAGATAATCGAATCTCGCGAATTTTTACAAGTAATTTTTCGAAATAATCCTTGGTAAGTTTTGTGCCAGAATTTTTGAGTCTTTCATCATCCATTGCCCAACCTTTAATTGTAAAATCTTTTACAATTTGGTTTGCCCACTTTCTAAATTGGACTGCACGTTCGTTATTTACTTTAAACCCTACTGCAATAATTGCTTGTAGGTTGTAGTGTTTTGTTTCTCTCGAAACATTTCTAGAACCTTCTTTTTGAACTATTAAGAAATTCTTAATAGTTGCTTCTTCTTGTAATTCATTGTCATCAAATATTTTTTTCAAGTGCTGATTTATTGCTGCAGTACTGACATCATAAAGAGCTGCCATCATCTTTTGAGTTAGCCAAATATTTTCATCTTCATATCTAATTTCAATAGCTTCCTGGTCATCACCATTTGCTGCAATAAAAGTCAAGTATTCAGCAGCGGAGGATCTGATTTGAAGTTCTTTATTATCATGATTTTCGTCTTTATTTTTATCCATTTCTCTACTCATAATTTCCTCCAAGTATAAATTTCATTCTACCTTTAAACACTGGAATACTAATCAAGAATACAATTACATAATGTATAAAGGAATTTATCATCATATTTTTTGTTATTGGTAATTGATGATAAGTTTGACCGATTATCTTAAAAGCGGTTAGAGTGGTTGTAATAAAATCAAGTGCCAACCATAGTGCAACTGATGATCCTATAAAAGCAATTATATAGTTTAAAAGTTTACTAATCCTTGGTAGATTTTGATTTATTAAAATTAGAAATATTCCATAAATTATTACTACTGTAATTGAAAGGGAAATAGCTAATTTGTTATCTAGTTTATCTTTTATGGATATATAAAATCCTAAACCTACAACTATAAAATCAATCAAAAATGCTGAGATTTTTACAGAGTAGGTAGAGATGAGATAGTAGAAAACTACTCCAGAAAGGATTAATAAAAAATATCCTGCAATAAAAATTCCCATAGAGTCTCCTAATAATAATCATCATGTTCAGGGCGATAGTTTTTAAGAAAATCTCCCTGAGGTGTATTAACATTAATTGGTTTATTAAACTTGCCCATTTTTGCTAACTCAGAAATTTTTAGATTTAGTAAATTTATATCTACACCTAACTTTCCAGCGATTTCATAATCACAAACTTGATCATTGATATTATCGAAGACATCTTCATCACTTATTAATAAATGAGCTGCAAAAATATTTGCTTCAGTTTCAAATTTATTTGTAGGGTTTAGCACTGTTTGGTCATGAAAAGCTCCGCCACTCATACAATAATCTCTGTGAAGTTGATCGTGACCTAATTCATGTGCTAATATCGTCTTTCTATTAAAATTTGTGTTGCTACTGATAAAAATAAATCTGTTCCTTTGAATATAATGGTACATTCCTAAAAGTATTTCTGTTTTAGGTAGATATACCAGGTTAATATTCAAAGCTTCTATTAATTCGATAGGATCTCGTGTCTTATATTTTTTTATAAGTCGATTAACCTTATCATATATATAGCGATTCATGCTCATAAAATCACCTAATCTTTTTTCTTACGACCGTATTTCTTGTTTTCTCTTTTAGCCTCCCAATAAGCACGAGTAATAGCTTCAAAAGCAGCATCTTTATCTTCGTCAGAAATTTCTCCACCAGCAAATAAAGAACTTAGACCTTCTGTTAATGCTCTAGCTTTTTCTAATTCTCTTTTGCCACCCATGTTATAAACTCTATTTAAAAACTCGTCACTTTCTTCTAGAAGATAATTGTAATCACAGTCCATAACTTCAGCTATTTTTTTGTAAACCTCGACATCTCTTGGGTATCTTTCTCCGTCTTCATAATGTACAAGAGTTCTTGTACTTATTCCTATTATTTTTGCAAAATCTGCCTGACTTAACTTTTCTTTTTCACGAAATTCCTTTAATCTATCCGCAAAAGCCATAACTTTAACCTCCTGTACTAATGTGCATTTATAACTTTTAATACGAACAATAGTGCTTGAATTATTTTTCAATTTGAGATATAATACAAACTGAACTTATATTCATATTATAGCACAAACATTCAGGATTGTAAATAAATTGTATTGGGGTGATTAGATTGAGAATAAGTAAAACTTTAAAGAATATAATGAACATGTATGCAGATAGCAACTTGAAATTTGAAGAAATTAGTTCAGCTGCAAAACTTATTTTAAGTTTATATAGACAAGTTACCTGGGCAGTAGATAGTAGGGCAAATTTTATGATGTTTGAGAGTAAAGAAAACTATGGATCAACTTCAGAATCTGCTTACTTGTATCTTTCTACATTTGCTCCAGAAAGAGTTGAAGAAAAGTTTAATAATAGAGTTTCCAATGTAATGGATAGTAAGCTTATGCTTTTAATAATTTATGATGCTTGTGTTAGGCTAAAAGTTTATCCAGAATATGGAGAAATCTATCATAAGATTATTTATAACTACTACATTTCTGAAAAAAAGATTACTGATGAAGCTTGTATGAGAAGTGTGTCTTTAGAGAGAACTGTTTATTATCAAAGAAAAAAGGAAGCAATTGCATTGGTTGGTGTAATAATTTGGGGATATACTTTACCGACTGCTATTAGCCAACTTGAAGACGGTCGTAGCATTGAAGAAATAATGAATATCTAAGAAATTAATTTATGACGAACTTATTGCGTACTATTTCCGAATGAAAAAAGTACCATATACGAATTTTATGTGTACTTAAGTGCATATATAATATCCATGATGGGTGATCTGCACCTAAATTTAATATTGGCATTTATTGACTGAAAGAATTTATTTTCTTTCGGTCTTTTTTTATGCCCAGGAGAATATATGCAAAGAATTAGAAGCCCTCCTTGTGTGAATTTTATTTTCAAACAAAAGAAATTCAAGTCAACAAGGAGGAAAAATTAATGGACAAAGAATACTATTTATTTGTAGAAGGAAAGAAAGTGGTTGTTAGCAAAGAGGTATATCTTGCTTATCATAGTGAATTGAATAAAGAGAAATATCAAATGAGAAGAGACAGGTTAAATAACTGTTTCTTTTTTTGTTCCTATGATCATGATGGTAATTTTGAAGAAAATTTAGAAGATCTGGAATTTGATGTTGAAAAAATTATCGAAACAAAGGAAATGATTGAAGAAGTAAGAAGAGCTATTTCTAAACTCAATCCTGTTGAAAGGGATTTGATAGAAAGTCTTTTTTATAAAGAAGAAACAATTAGAGAAGTAGCCGCTAAACTGAATATTTCTAATCCAGCCGTTATTAAAAGGCGTAATAAAGTCTTAGAAAAACTAAAGGAAATGTTAGAAGACTTTTAGATGACAGTTACCAAGAGGGTCTAATTTTCACTGTTACTTATGCAGTGGGAATTGGACCTTTTCATTTAACCAAATTTATTTTTGAAAATTGGTTAGCAAGAAAGGCTTCTTTTCACTGTTAAGTATAAGAGGGTAATTTTAAACAATTTTGTTTCATCAAGATAAGTATTTTCTGATGGTCAAATTTTAAAAAGATTAATAACTCTCGATAAATTTTGAACCTTAACAACTGAATAGACCAAGACAAGACGTTAATCATTTTTGGAGCGTAATAACCTATCCGCCAAGATCTTTCTGCTGAATAATTCGGCAAAACAAGTACTGCTAAGCTAAAAGCAAGGGAAGAAGAAAGGGAGCGATAAGTAAGAGTTTGAATATAGGGAGGGATACCCTATTCGCTATGAAGAAAATGAGGATAATGATACTTCTAAGGTTGAAGCCGGCTCATCCTAAACAGAGGCGGAGGTGAGATTCCTATGTTGCTAATCCAAGGCACTTGTCAATGTCAAAAAACTTTAATTTTATATTGTGAGGTAAAACCTATGAATACAAAAGAAAAGAAGAAATATAAACCTAAAGAGCAAATATCAAAAGAAGATTATTCTAAAAAAATTACTTACACTCAAAGTGATAAAGAGTCCCTCGACTTACTAGATATTGTTGAGCTTTATTTATGTAGAGCTTGTATAAGACTATAAGCTGGGGTGCTGACTTAAAAACTTGGGTGCGGTAAAATATAAGTGGTAGAAGAACTCCTTAATGACTATTTGCCCAAATACAAATTAAGGAGGTTTTGTGATGGAAAAATTTGCTTGTATGTATCTTCGTTTATCAAGAGAGGATGGAGATAGCACAGAAAGTAATTCTATTTCAAATCAAAGACAGATTATCAAATCATATGCAAGGGACAATGATTTTAAAGTTGTTGCTGAATATGTAGACGATGGCTTTTCAGGATCTAATTTTGACAGACCAAAATTTAAGAAGATGATTCAAGATCTTGAAGAGAAAAAGTTCAAAACAATTATTGTGAAGGACTTATCCCGTTTTGGGAGGGATTATATCGAATCAGGTAAATATCTTCAAAAGATATTTCCAGAAAAAGGTATTCGATTTATTTCCGTAAACGATAACTATGACAGTGAAAATGCAGATGTAAGCGATACACACCTAATTCTTCCGATAAGAAACTTTATTAATGATTCTTATTGTAGAGATATTTCTATGAAAGTTAAATCTTCAAAAGAGATCAAAAGAAAGAATGGTGAATTTATTGGTGCATTTGCTCCTTTTGGTTATAAGAAGGATAGCAAAAACAAACATAAGTTAGTCGTTGATACAGAAGTTTCACATATAATTGAAAGAATCTTCAATATGAAGATAGACGGTTATTCGTCTAAGGCTATTGCAGATTTTTTAAATAGCATAGGTTGTGTAACACCATCTAAGCATAAAGAAAATTCTGGTGATAATCATACTACTGGTTTTATTGTTAAAGACTCTAAATGGGACGCAAAAATGGTCAATAGGATTATTACAAACAAGGTCTATATAGGAGTGCTTGAACAAGGGAAAACTAGAAAACTAAATTACAAGTCTAAGAGAGAAGTAGAAGTAAATGAAGAAGATTGGATTGTAATAAACGACTCTCATAAGCCTATTATTTCAAAAAGCATTTATGCTTTGGCTAATAAGATGATGCTCCGAGATGTAAAACAATCAGCAGATATACCACATATTTTATCAGGAATGCTTTATTGCAAAGATTGTGGATCTTCAATGGTTAGAAGAAAGGTTAAGTCCAAGAATGGATATAATATTTTTTATATTTGTTCTCACTATAATAACAAAGGAGATTGCACAAGACATAGTATAAAAGAAGACTATCTAATGGATATGACTCTTTTTGCACTTAAAGATTATTTAAAAAAATATAATGAACTACTAAGTCAAGTTAATAAGTTAGATGTATCAAAAGTAACATTTAACATTGATTTTGAAAGCTTAAACTCAGAAAAAAGAAAGTATGAAAGACTTAGACAATCTTTATATATGGACTTAGAAGACGAACTTATAACTTCTGAAGAGTTTGAAAGGTTCAGAAAAAATTATCTTATTAAGATCAGGGAAATAGAGAAACAAATTGCTACAAAGAAAAATATACTTGCCAATTTGCAAGAAAAGATGAAAAACAAGGACAGTTTGGTTTCTGAAATTGTTCCCACTGATTTAAGTAGCCTAAATAGGCTAACAATTGTATCTTTTATAGATAGAATTGAAATCGGAGAAAATAGTGAGATTAATTTTGTATTTAATAATTTGGAAACAGTTAACTTACTGAAGACCCTTATAAAAGAAGAAAGTGAAAGTAAGTCTGAAGTAAGGAAGAATTTGATTTCAATAAATAAGGTCTTTGGAAATGCTCTTGAAAACAAGACTCCAATGCAATTAGTTGGAGGTGTTTTATAATGGCAAGAACTTCCAAAAGATATATTGAAAAGAAAAGCGAAAAGACAGAAAGAAAAGTCTTTAAGGCCGGAATTTATACAAGGCTATCCAACGAAAGAACAGAAGAGTGGAGAGAAAAATCATACTCAATAGAAACTCAAATACTGTCTTGTAAAGAATATGCATTAAAAGAAAATATAGATGTTTTAGAAGTTTACACTGACTATGAATATAGTGGGACAAACTTTGAAAGACCATCATTTCAGAATATGATGCAAGATATTAGAGATAGAAGAATCAATTGTATTATTATCAGAGATTTATCAAGACTTGGAAGAGAATATCTTGAAATGGGAAGATTGATTGATAAAGTTTTTCCATTTTTAGGGGTTAGATTTATTTCAGTTAATGATAAATTAGACACAGTTAAAGAAACAGATTCAAAGAAATCTTTTGAGGTTACTCTTAAAAATATTATCAATGATATGTATGCTAAGGATATTTCAGTTAAGATAAAAACCTCAAAACACAATAGGGCAAGAAACGGATACTTTATTGGTTCTGTCCCACCTTATGGCTACAAGATTAAAAAATCTAAAGAAGGTCAAAAACTTGTAATCGATGAAAATGTTAGATTTATTGTGGAAGAGATGTTTGATTTAACTCTTCAAGGCAAAAGCCAATATGAAGTCGCAAAGCATTTTAATGAAAAGGGATATGCTCCTGGAATGATTTATTATAAAACTGGGAGAGTTTACAGAGAAAATGATGATCCTGAATGGAATAAAGGGACAATTTCTAAAATGCTTACAAACCCAGCTTATACGGGGACTTTAGTACAAGGAGTTAAGCAACAAAATCTTGCAAAAGGAATTAAGCAACATTTTGTAGATGAAAGTCAGTATATAATTTGTGAGAATGCACATGAAGCAATCATTTCTAAGGAAGTTCACGAAAGAATCTTACGAGAAAGACAAGAAAGAAAGAAAAATCATGTTTTCAGTTCGCCAATGCACAATTTTGAAAATAGGGACTATGAGAACAGATTTAAAGGTCTTGTAATCAATAATAATACTGGCAAAGAACTTAATAGAAGAACTCGTATCTATGGTAAGAATAGAGATAGACTTTACTATTCATTTCAGAATGAGAGATTTAGTGGAAGTATAAAACCCGAAAAATCAGTATTCATTATGGAAAGAGATTTAGATCAGGCTATTAGTGATAAAGTTTCTGAGTTTATTATGAAGACAACTAGCAAGACAAAATTTGTTAACCGAATTAAAGCTAGATTTAATAACGCAATAGATACTTTTAAGAAAGACATTGAAAATCTTAAAAGAAAAAATCTAAATGAAGAAAATATCATTCAAAGAGCCTATGAAGAATACAGTCTAGGTAAGATTGATAGAGATGAGTATCTATTAAGAAGAGAGATTGCTCAAAGTCATATGGCTACATTTGATAACGAGATTTCAGCAATTGAAGTGAATATATCAAAACTTAAAAAAGAAAGATTAAAATCAACAAAATGGATAAATGATTTATATGCTTCAAAGAATTTGGAAAAGCTACCTGGCGATTTAATCCATAGCTTAATTGAAAAAGTAATAGTTTATGATAAACACGAATTTGAAATAGTCTTTAAATTCAATATAGATAATTTGGTAGGAGGAACAGACGATGAGTAAGATTGCTCTTTATATTAGATTATCCGTTGAAGATATGATAAAGACTGATGAAAGTGAAAGTATCATAAATCAAAGGGCTTATCTAAATGATTATCTAGATAAGAATGAAGAATTTAAAAACTTCACAAGAGAAGAATATGTCGATGACGGATATTCTGGAACAAATGAAAATAGACCAGCCTTTCAAAGAATGCTTGAAGATGTAAAGAAAAATAATATCCAGACGATAATTGTAAAAGACTTGTCCAGATTTATGAGAGATTATATAACACTTGGAGATTACCTTGAAAATATATTTCCATTCCTAGGAGTAAGATTCATTGCCATAAATGATGGATATGATAGCAACAAAGAAAAGGGGAATGGAACAGATTTAGATATTCAATTCAAGGGACTATTATATGATTTCTACACAAAAGATATTTCTGAAAAGGTAAAGTCATCTATGACTACACTTAAAAAACAAGGAAAGTTTTTAGCTTGGAGTCCACCATTGGGATACATGAAAGATCCTAATGATAGACACAAAATCATAGTTGATGAAGAAACAGCTTGGATAGTAAAGAAGATTTTTAAACTTGCACTTGATGGTATATCTTCAAGAAATATAGCTAAGATATTAAATGAAGAAAAAATTCCAACACCATCAAAAAGAAAGAGCGAATTAACCAATCTTGACTTTGAATATTCAATAATTAGAACTGCAAAAAAGCCTAGACCAACTTGGACTAATGGCAATGTAATAGATGTATTAGCAAATGAAAATTATACTGGAACTTACACTTTCAATATGCAAGATAAGTCAGTATTGAATCCATCTTCTTTTAAATTCAAACCAAAAGAAGAATGGGGAAGAGTTGAGAATAACCATGAAGCTATTATATCTAAAGAAGACTTTGAAAAAGTTCAAAAGATTAAAGAGAAGAATCTGTTTATGAAAGGTAAGAATACCGATTATGAATGGAGAAAGAAATCTCCATTACAAGGTTTTGCAAAATGTCCAACTTGTAATCACATTCTAGGATGTACTCAATCAAAAAGGAAACGACAAGATGGTACTATAAGGGTTCACACATATTTTACTTGTAGGATATGTAAGTGTAATAATGTAAAACACAAGAACTCAAGAGCAGGAAGCCTTGAAGAGCAAGTATTTGAAGCAATAAAGGAAAAATATGGTCTAGAAGATCCAATCAAGGATGAAAAAGTAAAAGTTAAACCTATGGAAAAATCTATCGAAGATCTTGAAACTAAGAAAATGCAAAGTTTTGAGAAGTATAAATTAGGCAAGATGAACAGACAAAAATTCATTGACTCTAAAAATTCGATAGATGAAGAAATACAAGCAATAAAAGAAAAAATACAAAAAGCAAAAGAAGAAAAAGAAGTAATAGACAACACTAAACTTACCAGAGAATTGATGGAGAAATATATAGATTCAGTATTCTGTGAAGGAAACGAAGTGTTGAACATAATATGGAAGTAGCAAAGGGAGTGAGCAATCACTCTCTTTTAAATTACATAACTATAACCCCTTTTTTGTCATAAGCTTGACATGAGAGGGTACAGCAGGATTTTTGGTCGCAGCCTGCCAATATCTCAGAGAAAATGACCCAGATCTTTTCTTTGATAGCCAGGCCCTAGACCATTTCCACAACAAAATGTTTTATGGTTTTGATATGGACACCACCATGCTCCGTATAGCAGCTATGAATATGATGCTCCACTCAGTAGAAAACCCAGACATAGGCTACAGGGACTCACTTTCTGATGACAATCCTGATAGGGACAAGTACACACTTATCCTTGCCAATCCGCCTTTTAGGGGATCTCTAGACTCTGATTCTGTATCAGCAGACCTAGTGGCATCTATAAAGACCAAAAAAACCGAGCTACTTTTTGTAGACCTCTTTATAAAAATGCTAGTCCCTGGCGGCAGGGCAGCAGTCATAGTCCCAGATGGAGTTTTGTTTGGCTCGTCCAAGGCCCACAAGACCTTGAGAGAAAACCTCATAGAAAACCACGAGCTAATAGGGGTCATCTCCATGCCAAGCGGGGTTTTCAAACCCTATGCAGGAGTATCGACAGGGATTTTGATCTTCAATAAAACTGGTATAGGCGGTACTGACAAGGTCTGGTTCTACGATATGGAAAATGACGGCTACAGCCTAAATGACAACAGAACTCCAATTGCAGAAAACGACATACCAGACATCATAGAATCCTTCAAAAACCTAGAGGCCCAAAAAGATAAGCCAAGGACAGACAAGTCCTTTATGGTAGACAAAGAAGAAATCGCCAAAAACGACTACGACCTATCCATCAACAAATACAAGGAAATAGAATACGAAAAAATCACCTACGACAAAACCGAAGACATAGTAGGAAGGATAGAAAAGCTTGAAAAAGACTTTTCCACAAGCATGGACAAGCTAAAAGAAATGTTGGGTGATATGTGATGGACTGGGTGAGATTAGGGGATATAGCTGATATCAAAGCTGGTGGAACTCCTAGTAGATCCAATAAAGAATATTGGGATAATGGCAAAATACCATGGGCTAAAATATCAGATTTCAATGGAAAATTTTTAGATAAAACAGAAGAATTCATCAATGAAAATGGCTTAGAAAACTCATCTGCAAAACTTTTTAAAGCTGGAACAATACTTTATAGTATATTTGCAACCATAGGTGAAGCAACAATACTAAGTATTGACTCATCTACTAATCAAGCGATCGCTGGAGTTGATGTCAATGAGGATTTAGCATTAAAAGAATATGTATATTATTATTTATTATCTATAAAAGATGAGGTGATAGCAAAAAGTAGGGGAGTTGCTCAAAACAATATAAACTTATCTATTTTAAGAAACTTCGAGATTCTTTTGCCTGATAAAAAAACACAAAAATCAATAGTAGAGTGTTTGTCAGTAGCTGAAAAACTAATCAAAATCCGCCAGGACCAGATCCAGGCCTTGGATGATTTGCTTGAGTCTAGTTTTTATCAAATGTTTGGTGATATAATTTCTACTAAATATGATGTGTTAAAAATTGATGAAATAGCTAAGTCAACACAATATGGAACAAGCAAAAAAGCTGATGATAAAACCGGAAATTATCCTATTTTACGAATGGGAAATATTACTTATAATGGATTGTTAGATCTGAATGATCTGAAATATATCGATATTTCTGATGATGAAAAAGATAAATACTTAGTAAAAAATGGCGATATTTTATTCAATAGAACTAACAGTAAAGAATTGGTTGGAAAAACTGCTATATACAATTTAGACCAAGAAATGGCATATGCAGGATATTTAATAAGATTGAGAGTTAACGAAAAAATAAATCCTATATTTTTATCAAGACAAATGAATATGAGTTTCTTTAAAAAAACATTGTTTATTAAAGCTAAAGCGTCAATAAATATGTCAAACATTAATTCAAAGGAGTTAAGAGAATTCAAAATAATTTGTCCACCAATCGAAAAGCAAAACAAGTTCGCAGACCTGGTTACAAAAATTGAGGGGCAGAAGGGGATTTTGGAGGACTCTCTATCAGAGCTTTCTGATCTTTTTGCATCTCTTATGCAGGATGCCTTTGACGGGTCTTTGGGCAAATAAGGAGGAAGTATGACAGGTAATTTTGATTATTTATTGGATATAGATCTTTATAAGAGCTTTGCCCAGGCTTGTCACGAGGCAGAGATGGCCCTAGCTTTTTCAAATGACCTAGCGGTTTCTTCTGCTCGTAGGGCTATGGAGCTTGCTATAAAATGGATCTATGATGTAGATAAGTCTATGAAAGATTATACAGGCGATAGTAATCTAGCAAGCCTTATGACAAACCCATCTTTCAAAAGGAGACTGGCCAATGATAAACTCCTAAAGGTCTTGCATCTGATCAGAGATTCTGGCAACAAGGCTATCCACGGTGCGGCAAACTATGATAGGCACTTTGCTGTCATGATTTTGAATTCACTTTTTGAGTTTATGAAGTTCATAGATTTTACCTACAGGTACAGGTGTCACGAAAAGAGGATTTTTAGGGAGGACCTCCTCCCATCCATGGATGATTTTATCAGAAAAGACCAGGTAGAAGACCTGGTGAAAAACCTAGAAAAAGAGGACCTAGAGGTCCATACTGACCCAGAGGTCAAAAAGACTGTATCCAAGAACCTAGAGGAGTCCAAGGACAAGGACGAAGAATTTGTCCTAGATCCAAAATCCGAGGCAGAAGCTAGGAAGTATCTCATAGATATAAACCTAGAGCTTGCCGGCTGGAAGCTAGGATCTACAGCCAGGACAGAAGAGCTTACAGGCTCTATGCCTAACAAATCTGGGACAGGCTTTGCCGATTATGTTTTATATGGCAAAGACGGTAGCCCTCTAGCAGTAGTGGAGGCCAAAAATACCGAAAAAGATCCTAGGATTGGGTCTAACCAGGCGAGTTTGTATTGCAAAGGACTCGAAGAAAAATATAAGAGAAGGCCATTTTATTTTCTAACCAATGGCTATAAAACCTATTTTGTAGATGATGAGAGCCAAAGGGAGGTATCTGGTTTTTATAGCCAGGAGGATTTGCAAAGGCTCATGGACCGCAGACATCTTGCAAAAAGCCTAGATACCTATCAGATAAATACTGATATCACCAACAGGACCTACCAAAAAGAGGCGATAAGGGCGACCATAGATGCCTTTAGGCAAAATAGGAGGTCGGCTCTCCTTGTCATGGCCACAGGTACGGGCAAGACCAGGACTGCCATTTCCATTGTCGATATACTGACCAAGGCCAATTGGGCATCCAGGATTTTATTTTTGGCAGATAGGACTGCCCTTATAAACCAGGCCAAGAAAAACTTTGCTAGCCTCTTGCCAGCCATGTCTATGGCCAATCTCACCGAGGCAAAGAAAAATAAATACGAGAATATCAGGTCAAACAGGATGATTTTTTCAACCTATCAGACCATGATCAATTCTATTGACAATCTTTTTGACGAAAATGGGGACAGGGTATTTTCTGTCGGCTATTTTGATCTGATAATAATAGATGAGGCCCACAGGTCCATCTACCAGAGATATAAGTCGATTTTTGACTATTTTGATGCCAAGATTGTAGGACTTACTGCCACTCCTAGGGAGGATATAGACAAAAATACCTACGAGATTTTCAACCTCGAGGACGGGTCTCCTACCTACGCATACGGTATGAAAGAGGCTGTGGATGCTGGATTTTTGGTCAATTATTATAGCATAGAGGGCAGGTCAAACCTCATGGAAGAAGGGATTTTTAGAGAAAAACTGACTGACGAGGAGAAAGAGGAGTTTGACAAAATAGTTGGGCCTGATTCTGATATTGACTATATATCGGGGACTGCTATCAACAACTGGCTTTTTAACCA
The DNA here is from genome assembly GCF_900128415.1 of Anaerococcus mediterraneensis. NCBI lineage: Bacteria > Bacillati > Bacillota > Tissierellia > Tissierellales > Peptoniphilaceae > Anaerococcus > Anaerococcus mediterraneensis. The sequence goes on along the minus strand of NZ_LT635772.1, from coordinate 525,916 downwards.
GGGTACTGTCGACGGGGTCATAAATCACTTTATGAAAGAGGGGATCAGGACATCTAGCGGCAATGACATAGGCAAGACCATAGTTTTTGCCAAAAACCAAAGGCACGCTGACCTGATCAAGGAGAGATTTGATATCCTCTACCCACAAAAGGGCCCAGACTTTGCCAGGGTTATAAGCTATGATGTAGAGTACGCCCAAGATTTGATAGACAAATTTTCTGTCAAGGACAGCCTGCCACAAATTGCCATCTCTGTCAATATGCTAGATACAGGTATAGATGTGCCAGAGATAGTAAACCTGGTGTTTTTTAAGACCATATATTCAAAGATAATGTTCCTACAGATGATAGGCAGGGGGACAAGGCTTTGCCCTGATTTATTTGGTCAGGGTATGGACAAGGCCCACTTTTTGATCTTTGACTATGGTGGCAATTTTGAAAGATTTGATGGGGACAAAAATCCAACCAAGGCCACAATTAGCAAATCGCTGACAGCTCGTATCTTCAATGCTAGGGCAAAGATGGCATTTTATCTCCAGGATAAAAAATATACAGACTACAAGGCCTACCTAGAGGAGATCATAAAAGAAGCCGCCTACAAGGTCACAGTCCTAGACGATAGGGCCTTTGATGTCAGACTCCACCTAGAGGCGGTAAATAAATATAGGGATATAGAAAATTGGCAAAATCTAAAACCAAATGACCTAGCTATATTAAACGAGGAGGTCTCAGACCTGATCTATCCTGGCAAGGTAGACGAGATGACCCAGAGATTTGACCTTGCCATGGTCAATTTCCAGCTAGATATCCTAGAAGGGGTCGGCTCTTCTAAAAAACTAGATGTGCTCAAAAGCACCTGCTATGACCTTGCCCAAAAATCCAAGACAGCCAAAGTCAGGGAAAAAATGGACACTATTAATGAGGTTTTAGATGAGTCTTTTGGAGAAAATCTGGATATAGAAACCATAGAGAGGGTCAGAAAAGACATCAGAGATTTGATCCCGCTTTTGATAGGCAAACCGAGAGCTATCTTTTATTCAACCTTTATCGACCATTTAGAAGTCAATGACCCAAGGCCAGGGGACAATGATTACCAGGTAGAGATTAGAAAAAATTATAGGCAAAAACTAGAGGACTATATCAAGGAAAAAATAAAGGATGATGGAGTCCTCCAAAAGATCCACAAAAACGAGGACCTAACCGAAGAGGACTTTAAAAACCTAGAAAAAATCCTCTGGGAGGACCTGGGAGATAAAAAAGACTATGAGGAGTATTTTGGACAAGTACCTATCTATGTCCTTATGAGAAAACTAGTAGGCCTTGACAAAAAAGTCATAGAAGAAAACTTCTCAGAAATCTTTGACAAATACCAGCTCAACAACCAGCAGTCCGCCTTTATAAAAACCATTATGGAATATTTCGAGAAAAACGGCTACCTAGACAAAAAAGATATGCAAAAAGATCCATTCAGATCTATAGGTTATATAACCAAAGTTTTTGCCGAAGACGCAGTCATAAGAGCATCCATAGTAGACAAGATCGACAAGCTAAACAGGTACAACATAAAATCATAGAATTATCAGATCAAAGGAGGCAAAGCCTCCTTTTTTAACCCAAAAAAGAGATCTCTCCATGCGTTCGCTTCACTCACTTAGTCGAGATAAGGGGTCTTGCCCTCGAGATAAGGGGGCTACCTAAGGCAGTTACACAACCCTTTTTTCGACTAAGGCCAACAGCCTACACTCCCCTTTTTTCGACTAAGGCCGATAGCCTACCCTCTCCTTTTTTCGACCGAACGTAGTGAGTGGAGAAATCTATACTATTAATTTTTCCAGAAAAGAGATCTCTCCATGCGTTCGTTTCACTCACTTAGTCGAGATAAGGGGGGTGTTGCTCTCGAGATAAGAGGGGGCTACCTAATGCAGTTACACACCACCCTTTTTTCGACCGAACGGAGTGAGTGGAGAAATCTCTACCGCAATTTTTTTAGAAAAAGAGATCTCTCCATGCGTTCGCTTCACTCACTTAGTCGAGATAAGGGGGGGTTGCCCTCGAGATAAGGGGGCTACCTAAGGCAGTTACACACCACCCTTTTTTCGACCGAACGAAGTGAGTGAAGAAATATATACCGCAAAATTTTCAGAAAAGAGATCTCTCCATGCGTTCGTTTCACTCACTTAGTCGAGATAAGGGGTGGGCTTGAGATAAGGGGGGGGTTCTACCAAAGGCAATTACACGCCACCCTTTTTTCGACCGAACGTAGTGAGTGGAGAAATCTATACTACAAAATTTTCAGAAAAAAGATCTCTCCATACGTTCGCTTCACTCACTTAGTCGAGATAAGGGGGGGCTTGAGATAAGGGGTGTTAACTTTTGACATGAGTTTGAAATATCTCATTTATCCGTTTAGCTACTGTCATCCCGAAGCCTTGGCGAGGGATCTCATGAAGTCAGGATATCTATAGGACGGGAGATTTCTCACTTTATTTGCAATGACACTTTAGTTTTGCAATTATTTTGAGCACAAAAAAAGCACCTAAATGGCGCTTTTTTTTTATAAATCTTCCCCTACATAGTCTACTACTACATATCTTTGTGGCTCACGGCCTTCTGAGTGGCTTTCTACATTTGGGTGTTTGCTGATTTCTTCGTGGGCTAGTCTTCTTTCATAAGAGTTCATGTATCTTAGGTTCCAAGATTTTTGGCTCCTAGCTACTTTTTCTGCTGTATCTCTTGCAAGTCTGACTATTTTTTCATCACGACGTTTTTTGTAGTTGTTTATATCTACATTTACTCTAAGGTTGTTGGCTCTGGAGTCTATGGCTTTTCTGATGATAAACTCGATAGAATCAAGGGTTGATCCTTGTTTACCTATGGCTATACCAGTATCATTTTCATCAACCTTGGCTTCTAGCTTGATTATGGTGCCTTCTAGGTTGCCTATGACAGATACATTTTCAAAGTGCATTGCCCTTAGGATATCTTCTAGGAGATTTTTTGCCTTGTAGTAGCTATCTATATTTGAACGTTTTTTAGATAGGGCATAGTCAGAGTTTTCTTCTTTTTCTTCGACTAGGTCAGTATCTTCTTCTATAAAGTCTTCTAGATTTTCTTTGATGTCTGCGGCTTTTTCTTTGACATCTTCTGCCAAATCTTCTATCCCATCTTCTATTTTTTCTAGGATTGTTTCTTCTTTGTCTTCTGATTTTGCTTTTGGCTCTTCTGTGAGATCTGCTTCTTTTTTGAAGTGGTCACTTCTTTCTTTGACATCGTAGTCTTTTATTTCTTCTCTAAAAGATTCTACTTCTATTTCGCTTTTTAGGTCTTCTAGGACCTCTTTTATATCCTCTTCATAAGAAACCCTAACAACAGCATCTTTGCCGCCTATAAGGCCCAAAAAACCGCCGCTAGCTTCTTCTAAAACTTCTATGCTTACTTGGTCTTTTTCTTTGCCGATCTCATCTAAAGCAAGTCTTATTGCTTCATCAGTAGTCTTGGCAGACTTAATTACAGATTTTTTCATTAATCAATTACCTTCTTATCTTTCATCACAAAGTGCATTACCACCATTATTATAAGTCTAAATAATGATGATAGGGTGTAATAAAGTGGCAAACCTGCTGGGAATTTTCTAAATGTAAAGAAAAATACAATTGGTAAAAATAACATCATTGTATTCATAGATCCCATACCTGATGCCTGTTGCTGTTGCATTTGAGGGTTGGTCTTCATAGAGAACAAGGTAACCCCCATTTGAGATAAGGATGTCCAAAGCGGCAATCCATACCATAGTGGGTCTGGATTTTGTAGGTTGTCTACCCAGAAAAAGTTATTTCTTATATTGTCAAGACCTTCTGGGAAAACATACTTGCCAGTATTTTGCATAACTCTAAAAAGTGCAATGATCACAAGAAGTTGGATAAGCATTGGCAAACAGCTAGCAAGACCTGGTGTCACGCCCTCTTCTTTGTAGAGTTCCTGCATTTTTTGTTGTAAAACTTGTTGATCATAGCCATATTTTCTTTGGACCTCGTCCATCTTTGGCTTGAAAGCTCTGGTTTTTTCTGCTTGTTTTTGTTGGCTGATTGTAAGTGGAATAGTTATCAGACTTACAAGCAGGGTCATGATTATAATTGCTATAGCATAAAAGCTTATAGACTCTGGTTCGCTAAAGTTAGCTGCTAGTAGATCATAGATTAATCTCATCAGCTTACCTAGCAAGGTTGCTATAAAATTGAACATATTAACTCCGTTTTTAATCTAAAGTATAACAATGGGAAATTATTTTACTGGATCATACCCACCTTTTGAGAAAGGATTACATCTTAAAATTCTCCACACAGACATAAAAAAAGCCTTAACCGGCCCATATTTTCTAAAGGCCTCTAAGGCGTAGTTAGAACAAGTTGGGTAGTATTTGCATTTTGAGCTGCCTAAATGTGGAGAAATAAATTTTTGATAAAATATTATCATTTTTATAAAAACTTTATTTAGCATAGTGTATCTTATTTTTCTTGAATGCTTGGTTTAGGGCATGGCCTAGAGAGGATTTGAGTTTTTTGTAATCAAAATCTGTGGTATGTTTTTTGGGTATGATAACTATATCGACCCCATTTAGGTTTTTATAGTTTAGTCTAACTATCTCTCTAAGCTTCCTTTTTAGAGAATTTCTCATATTGGCCTTGCCTACTTTTTTGGATATAGAAAATCCAAACCTAGGATGGGCCAGGCCATTATTTTTTACAAGAACTGTGAAATCTCTGTTATAACATGCAAAGTTTTTTCTATAGACTTTTTGAAAGTCTGTGTCTTTCCTTAAACTTAATCTTTTTTCCATCAAATTCTTCTTTGGGAAATCTCATTAAGCTGAAAGTCTTTTTCTGTTTTTCTTTCTTCTAGCTTTGATTACTCTTCTGCCGCCTGGAGAAGACATTCTTTTTCTAAAACCATGATCTTTTTTTCTTTTTCTATTATTTGGTTGATAGGTTCTTTTCATATTTCCACCTCCTACTTAATTTTTGACTCTTAATATTATATTGAAATAAAGCTAATCTGTCAAGAATTTTTTCATAAATGAAAGCATGATTTATAGGGGATGTATAAGTATTAGGTAAAAAAAAGAATATTTATCCTGTTTTGCCCTAGATTTTGGTATAAATATAAAATGTTAATAAAAATCTGGACAATTTTTTATCCACAATTTTTGAACAAAAAAATTCTGTGTATATTTTATTAAATATGTGGTTATTTTAAAAAATAAATCCTATAAATAAGACTAATTTATAAAAAATTATGCAAATCTTTAATAAATACACAGACTTATCCACATATCAACAGAGATTTTTATCTAGCCTAAACAAGCGGGTGGGACTTATCCATATTTTTAATCACAGGTTGTGGATAAGTTGATTTAATGGCTTGTTTATGGTATAATTTGATGTGTAAAACTTGGTGTAAAACTACAATTTTGATGGCATATTAGGTTTTGTTTGTTGATAATTTTAAATATTTTTAATCTTATTTAATTTTTTTCGCCTACAAGTCTTAATAAATCAAGAAATATTTTATCAACAGGCGACTTATCCACAACTTATCCCGATTTTGGGGATAAGACCCATATTCTTTATATTTTTGTCTATAATATCAGGTAAATATATGTGTGGATAAATTGTTAGAAAGGAATATTTAGATGCAAAATCTAGAATTCATTACCAGTGAATTAAAAAATGAAATGAAAATGTATGTGACGGATGACCAGCAGTTTAATACCTGGATTGGTATCATAAAGCCCCTAAATCTTTATAAGGGGACCTTGTTTTTGGAGATCCCTAAGGCTGATACCCAGTTTATTTTTGATCAGATTTGGCTGCCTCAATTGCAAAAGGCCCTAGATTCTATAGAGGATAAAATAGGAGCTAAGCTTTCTATAAAGATAGTGGCAAGGGATTCTGATGATTATGACAAGGTTCTAACCTTGGGCAAGGACTATGATGACAATGGCCAGATGAGGATAGACCAGATCAAATCATTCCCAAGACCACAATTAGAAGAGGCTAATGTCTTTGAGACTTTTGTCCAGGGCAAATCCAACCAATATGCCCTTGGTATAAGCCAAGCTGTAGCAGATACTATCTCTAGAAAAGAAGTATCCAAGGTTTATAACCCTCTTTTTATATATGGGGCCAGCGGCCTTGGCAAAACCCATCTGATCCAGGCCATAGCCCATCAGATCCTAGATGCAAGAGATGATGCCTATGTCATGTATTTATCTAGTGAAAAATTTACAAATGAGATGATATCAGCTCTTAGGACAAATAAAAACCAAGAGTTTAGAGAAAAATACCGCTCAGTAGATATACTTCTAATAGATGATATCCAATTTATAGCCAACAAGGAGGCAACCCAGGAGGAGTTTTTCCACACCTTCAACGACCTTTACAATGCAGGCAAGCAGATAGTTATAACATCAGATAAGCCACCTAGAGAGATTAAACACCTAGAAGATAGGCTAGTATCAAGGTTTAACTACGGTATTATAGCAGATATTTCAAGGCCTGATTATGAGACAAGGGTTGCAATACTTCAGAAAAAATTAGAAGATTTGGGAGCTATAATTGACAATTCAATCCTATCCTATATAGCCCATGAGATAGATACCAACATCAGGGACCTAGAGGGAGCCCTATCGACAGCCATAGCCTATGCAAAAAGTGATGGCAGGATAGAAGTCTCTATGGAGGATGCTATAAAGGGAGTAGGGACCAGGGTTAAAAACCAAAAGAAAAAGCTAAATATAGGTGATATCCAACAGGCTGTAGCAAATAAATACAACATTAAACTATCAGACCTCAAGGGCAAATCCAGAAAAAAAGAAATAGTCAACCCTAGGCAGATAGCCATGTTTATATGTAGGGAGCTTTTGGATGATTCTCTTGTGACAATTGCAAATGCCTTTGAAAGGGACCATACAACAGTAATCCACGGTATAGATAAAATCACCCTCATGATGGAGGAGGACGAAGATATAAACCAAGAGATCTTAGCCCTAATAAAAGAGATAAAAGACTGATTTGTTTATAAGTCTGTGGATAAGATTGTGGATAAGTCAAATTTACAAATTTTATATTTCCATCTTGTGCAAAGTGTGGAAAACTAGGACTTTATCCAGAAAGTTATTACTTAGTTTTAAACATTAATCCTAGGCTATATTCTAATATTTGCAAAAGATATCCACATTTATACACCCCCTACTACTAATACTACTAAGTTTAAATAATAGTTAAGGAGCAACTATGAAATTCGAAATAAAACAACAAGACCTGATTAACGCACTAAATATTGCCAACAAGGCTGTATCAAAATCAACCAATATTCAAATCCATGAATTAATATACTTTTCAGTAGAAAATAATAGACTCTCACTGACTTCTTTTGATGGGGAAATCTCCATAAAGACCCTGGTTGATGCAAAAATAATAGAAGAAGGACTAATGGCTGTCAAGGCTGACCTTATAACAAATATTATAAGAAAGCTGCCTAATGACATAGTAAAAATCAAACTAGAAGATGGAAAAATAAATATTTCATGCAACCAGTCAAATTTCAACCTCATATCCTTTGAGTATTTTGAAAAAGAAGAGATAAATCTACCAGATAGTCCGGCTATAATGATAGATAACTCAAAACTAAAAAGATCTATAAGCCAGACAGAGTTTGCTACAAGTTTGGATGAGACAAAGCTAGCCCTAACTGGCATACTTTTTGAGTTAAAAGAGGGATGCCTAAATATGGTCGCCCTAGATGGCTATAGGGTAGCCCTAAAAAAGATAAGCCTGGATTATCCGGCTGATTTCGAGGATACAGAATATATTATCCCAAAAAGATCTCTTATAGAGTGGTCAAGGATAGTATCTGATGATTCGACAACATCACTTTATAAAAATGACAATGATCTGATTTTAGTATCCCAAGATACTACCATGCTATGCAAGGTAATTGATAAAAACTATATAGATTATAGAAATATAGTAAATGATATATCAGAAACTTCTATAATTGTAGATAAGAGATCTCTGATTAACTCCCTAGATAGGGCCCAGGTCCTATCAGATCCTGGCAGGGCAAACCTGATCAAGGTCAAAATCGACGAAAACCATATGGTTATAAAATCAAATAGTGAGATAGGAGATGTAGAAGAGGTCATAGAGATAAAACAAGAGGGCCAAGGATTAGATATAGCCTTCAATGCCAAATATATGCAAGACGGGGTTAGGGCTTGTGATAGTGATACTATCAAATTAAATTTTAAATCATCCCTAAATCCTTGTTTGGTCTATCCGGTAGACTCCAAACACGAAGACGAAGACTATACCTACCTTGTATTGCCAGTTAGACTAGCTAAGTGAGGTATTATGGAGTATTTAGAATTTGAAACACCAGAGATAAAGCTAAAAGACTTGCTCAAGGTCTTAAACCTAGTAGAAACTGGCGGCATGGCCAAGGCTATTATCCAAGAAGAGGGTCTGGTTGTAAATAACGAGCCTTGTTTTATAGCGGGCAAAAAACTAAGACCTGGCGACAGGGTCATCTTTGATGACTATGAGATTGTTATTATATAATGTGGATACAGGATATTAAGCTATACAATTTTAGAAATTATTTTTATGAGAAAATAAATTTTAATGACAATATAAATATTTTTATAGGCGACAATGCCCAGGGCAAGACAAATTTATTAGAATCTTGCTACTATTTGGCCAATGCCACATCTTTCAAAAAATTAAGAGATAAGGATATTATAAAATTTGGCCAAAGTGATATGAGCCTAGAAGGGACCATCAGAAAGGGTGATTCTTTCAAAAAGGTAGAGATAAGGGTAGATGGCAAGGATAAGAATATTTTTGTAAATGAAGTAAAATATACTAGGAACAAGGATCTCAGGTCTTTATTTAAACTTATTTTGTTCACTCCAGAAGACCTTCTTATCATAAAAGATGGGCCAAATTTGAGGAGAGACCTGGTAGATGATATCATAGCTAGTATAGATTTTTCCTACAAGGAGATAAAAAAAGACTATGACAAGATCTTGTATTCTAGAAATAGACTGCTAAAAAATACAAATTCTCTTTATTTCGAAGACCAACTTGCAGCCTTTGATAAGTCTCTTGCAAGCTACGGCTACAGGATTTATAAGGCCAGGGTCAAATTTATAAAATATATAGAAAAATATGCCAAAGATTTTCACCTAAGCCTATCAAAAAGCAGGGAAGAATTGACTATAGAATATGATCCAGATATAAGGCCAACAAGCCTAGAAGACTATTTGGATCAGATTATAAAAAAACGACCTGATGATCTCAAATACAAAACCAGTCAGGCTGGAGTCCATAGGGATGATATAAAAATCTCTATAAATGGCAAAAACACAAGGCTTTTTGCCTCCCAGGGCCAACAGAGGTCAGCTATTATAAATATAAAGTTAGGCCAGGTCAAGCTTTTAAGAGAAGTAAGCGGTGACAGGGCAGTGATTTTGCTCGATGATGTTTTTTCAGAGCTAGATGAAACTAGGTCACGTTTTCTTTTAGAAAACCTAAAAGACTATCAGACTATTATCACAGCCACAAACACAAAGAGTTTAGAAGATGTCCCACCAGAAAAGATTTCCCATATCTATGATGGTAGGATTAGAAAGGATAAATATGACAGAAAACAATTATGATGCTGGCAATATCAGGGTCTTGGAGGGGCTTGAGCCCGTTCGTCTAAGACCTGGTATGTATATAGGATCAACCAGCGAGAGAGGGCTTCATCATTTGGTTTATGAAGTTGTCGACAACTCAGTAGACGAAGCCCTAGCTGGTCGTTGTGACTACATAAAAGTGACAATATCCAAAGACAATGTCGTAAGAGTAGATGATGATGGATCAGGTATACCTGTCAAAACCCACCCAAAAACAGGCAAATCAACCCTAGAAACAGTCCTAACAGTCCTCCACGCAGGGGGAAAGTTTGATGACTCTGCCTATAAAGTTTCAGGAGGACTTCACGGGGTTGGTGTATCTGTAGTCAACGCCCTATCAGAATACATGATAGCTGAGGTCAAAAGAGATGGCCACATCTATAGGATGGAGTTTTCAAGAGGCGAGGTTACCAAGGATATAGAAGTCATAGGTGATAGCAAAGAAACTGGTACATCCATTATCTTCAAACCAGATAGCCAGATTTTTGATACAACTATCTTTGATAAAACTACCCTAGAAAATAGATTTAGGGAAATGGCCTTTTTGAACAAGGGTGTTGAGATAATTTTTGAAGACCAAAGAGAAGATTACAAGACATCTTTCAAATATGACGGCGGTATTAGTGAATTTGTCAAATACCTAAATAGAAACAAAGATGAAATTATGGAAATGGTTCCACACTTTGATGGCTACCAAGAGGATGTAGAGGTAGAGTTTGCCTTCCAATATACAGATGGTTATAGCGAAAATATCTTATCCTACGCCAACAATATCCACACACCAGAAGGTGGTACCCACCTATCAGGACTCAGGTCTTCATTGACTAGGACTGTAAATGATTATGCTAGAAAATATAATTTCATAAAAGAAAATGAAGATAACCTCCAAGGTGATGATATCAGAGAGGGTATAACTGCGGTTATATCTGTAAAAATACACGAACCCCAATTTGAAGGTCAAACCAAGGCAAAACTTGGTAACTCCGAGGTTAGGGGAGCTGTAGACTCTTTTGTATCAGAACACCTTACAGCCTTTTTAGAAGAAAACCCAAAACCAGCCAAATCTATCATAGACAAGGCTCTAGCATCTAGGAGAGCTAGGGAGGCTGCCAGAAAGGCAAGAGACCTCACTAGAAAAAGATCAATCCTAGATTCTGCAACCCTCCCAGGCAAGCTTGCTGACTGCCAGTCAACAGATATTGGCGAAAATGAAATCTTTATAGTCGAGGGTAATTCTGCGGGAGGATCAGCCAAGGGAGGTAGGGACAATAGGATCCAAGCCATACTCCCACTTAGGGGCAAGATCATGAACGTAGAAAAGGCCCACCTAGATAGGGTTTTAAACTCAGAAGAAATCAAAAATATGATCACAGCTTTCGGTACAGGTATAGGCAAGGAATTTGACTTGGAGAAACTCCGTTATGGCAAGATCATAATCATGACAGATGCGGACGTGGATGGAGCCCATATCAGGACCTTGCTTTTGACATTTTTCTATAGGTATATGAAAGATCTCATAGATGAAGGCCATGTATATGTAGCCCTCCCACCCCTATATAGGATAAGCGTAGGCAAAAAAGAAAGATACGTTTACTCAGATGAGGAGAGAGATAGGGTTATAAAAGAGCTTGGGGTAGACAACTACAAGATCAACAGATACAAGGGTCTTGGTGAGATGAATGCTGAGCAACTCTGGGAGACAACTATGGATCCAGATAGAAGAGTCCTCCTTAGAGTAGTAGAGGATATGGACTCAACCACAACTGATGATACCTTTGCCCTACTCATGGGAGAAAAAGTAGAACCAAGACGTAACTTCATCCAAGAAAACGCCAAGTACGTTACAGATATAGACGTATAGGAGGCAATGATGACAGAAAATCAAAATATAATCAATATAGACCTTGAGAAAAAGATGAAAACATCTTATCTTGAATACTCAATGTCTGTTATAGTAGCAAGGGCCCTACCAGATGTGCGTGATGGACTAAAACCAGTCCATAGGAGAATCCTCTACGATATGCAGCTTTTGGGTCTTGATCCAAACAAACCAACTAGAAAATCAGCCAGGGTTGTCGGTGATGTAATGGGTAAATTCCACCCACACGGTGACTCTGCTATCTATGATGCCCTAGTTAGGCTTGCCCAAGACTTTTCTACCAGGTATCCTCTAGCCCAAGGCCAGGGTAACTTTGGTTCTGTAGACGGAGATGCTGCTGCGGCTATGCGTTATACAGAAGTCAGGATGAGCAAGATCGCCAAGGAGATGCTTAGAGATATAAACAAGGATACAGTTGACTTTATGCCAAACTTCGACGAAGAAGAAATGGAGCCAACAGTCCTTCCTTCTAGGTTTCCCAACCTCCTTGTCAATGGATCTAATGGTATAGCAGTAGGTATGGCAACTAATATGGCCCCTCACAACTTAGGAGAGTCCATAGATGCTTGTATAGCCTACATGAGAGATCCGGAAATAGAAATCTCAGAGCTAAATAAGATCATGCCAGGTCCAGATTTTCCAACAGGAGCCCTAATCCTTGGCAAACAAGGCATAGTAGATGCCTACCATACTGGCAGAGGCAAGATCAAACAAAGGGCTGTTTGTAGGATTGAAACTTTCAAAAAAAATAGGGAAAGGATCATAATTACAGAGATCCCTTACCAGGTCAACAAGGCCAGACTTATAGAAAAAATCGCAGACCTTGTCAAAGAAAAAAGAATTGATGGAATATCCGATATCAGAGACGAATCTGATAGGAAGGGAATGAGGATTGTAGTTGAAATCAAGAGAGATTCCAATGCCAATATAGTCCTAAACAACCTATACAAATACACCCAACTAGAAACAACCTTTGGTATTATAAACCTAGCCCTTGTAAATGGCGAGCCAAAAATTTTAAACCTAAAAGAGCTTATAAAATACTATGTAGACCACCAAAAAGATGTCGTAACCCGCAGGACAATCTTTGACCTATCCAAGGCCAGAGATAGAAAGCACATAGTAGAAGGCTTGATCATAGCTATTGACCATATAGATGAGATAATAAAAATCATCAGATCTTCTTATGACAATGACCAGATCAAAAAGATTTTCTATGATAGGTATAAACTAACGGATGTCCAATCCCAAGCTATCTTGGACATGCAATTAAAACGCCTATCAGGTCTAGAAATAGAAAAGCTAAATGCAGAAAATGATGAGCTTGCAAGGACTATAGAATATCTTTTATCAATCCTAAACTCAGAAGAGACCCTTATAAACCTAATTATAGATGAGATCACAGAGATAAAGGAAAAATACGCTGATAAAAGACGTACAAAGATTGTCCCAGATGAGGGCGAGATAGATATAACAGAGCTTATAGAGCAAGAAGATATACTTATAACCCTCACCAAAGATGGCTATATAAAAAGGCTACCTATAGATACCTACAAGGTACAAAACAGGGGTGGCAAGGGGATTGCTGCTGGCAATACCAAAGAGGGCGACTTTATCAAAAAGATAATTACAACAAACACCCACGAAGACTTATTGATTTTTACATCTTTTGGCAAGGTTTATTCGCTTGAGGCCTACAAGGTCCCAGAAGGGTCCCGTACTTCTCGTGGCCAGGCTATAATAAATATCCTAAATTTAGACTCTGGAGAGAAGATCACAGAGATGATCACCCTATCAGAGCTTGAAAAAGATAGCCAGTTAGTCCTACAAACCAAAGACGGCCAGATCAAAAAGACAGATGCAAAAAACTTCACCAATATCAGGAGAAATGGCATCATAGCCATATCCCTCAAGGATGGGGACAAGCTCATATCAGTCAGACAAATCGACAAGGACGAAGAGCTTTTGATCTCAACTAAAAAGGGTATGACTATCCAATTTTCAAGTAAGGATGTCAGATCTATGGGCAGGACTGCGTCTGGAGTCAGGGCTATAAGACTAGAAGATGATGATGAAGTTGTATCTATGAATATAAAGGGCGGTGAGACCTATCTTTTGGTTGTAACTGCAAATGGCTATGGCAAAAAGACATCCTTTAGCAATTTCAAAAGCCAAAACAGGGGCGGCAAGGGAGTTAGGTGCCACAAGGTCACAGATAAAACAGGCAAGATCATCGACACCCTACCAGTAGACCTCACAGATGACATAATGATGGTATCCCTAACAGGAGATATGATTAGAATCAGCGTCAGAGATATATCTATCACAGGTAGAAATACCGTAGGAGTCAAACTCAAAAACCTAGCTGATGATAAGGACAGGATTGTTTCAGTCACCAAGTATGACAACACTTTAGAAGAAGAGGTAGAAGATGTTTGATAGCAAAATTTTTGAAAAAGATGACCAGCTGCTGATAAAACTTGCTGGAGATTTGGACATTTATTCAGAGGATGAGTTTAGAGATTTTATAGAAAAAAATCTAGAAAATATCGACAGAAGACTTGTTATAGACATAGGCGACCTTGATTATCTAGACTCAACAGGTCTTGGACTTTTTATGAAAGTCTATAAACTAGCCGAAGAAAATGGACAGGACTTCAAGATTATAAACCCAAAAGAAAATATTTATAAACTCTTTAAGATCACAGACCTAACAGAAGTATTTAATATGGAGTAAAAATGGACAAGATAAGTATAAAAATACCTTCCAAAAGTCTTTATATAAAATCTCTTAGGCTCTTTGCTGCAGGCCTTGGCTCAGACCTTGATTTTGATATAGAAAAAATCGAAGACCTCAAAGTCCTAGTCAGCGAAGCTGTCAACTACAAAATGACAGATGATGACCTAGAGATAAATTTCTTTGTAGGCAATAGGAGCCTAGAAATAGAAGTCTATGGCAAGGATGAGACAGGTGATGATAGGGCTATAACTATGAGAAACTCTATTATCAAGGCCTTGGCAGATGAGTGCGAAATAGAAGGAGACCTTCTAAAAATATCTTTAAGGGCTGATTATGACTAAGGACAGGGCAAAGAAAGATGAAATAAACCAAAAATTTGAGGAATTTGCCCGAACAAGAGATAAAAAACTTAGAGATGAGCTCATAGAAGAGCACATGTATATAGTTGATATTTTATCAAACAAATACGTAGGCAAGGGTATAGAAAAAGATGACCTCTACCAGGTGGCAAGCCTGGGGCTGATAAATGCTGTTGATAGGTTTGATCCATCAAAGGGCTACGCCTTTTCATCCTTTGCGACCCCAACTATAATGGGAGAGCTAAAAAGATATTTTAGGGACAAGGGCTGGGTCATCAGAGTCCCAAGGAGGGTACAAAACCTCTATAAAAAAATAAATGTGGCAAAAAAAATCCTGCCACAAGAGCTACAAAGAGTCCCAACTATAAAAGACATAGCAGACTATTTGGGCGAAGATGAGGAAACAATACTTGAAACCATGGAGGCAAGCAAGGTCTACACTCCCCAATCCCTAGATATGAAATACCAAGTCCAAAAGGGAGAAAACTCCATAGACCTAGCAGACATCATTGGGGAAGAAGATAAAAACTTTGACTCTATTGAGCTAAATGACATCATAGAAAAGTCCAAAGAAAAACTCTCAGACCTAGAAAAAGAAATCCTAGAACTCAGATACTATGAGGGCAGGACCCAGGTAGATATAGCAGAAAGCCTAAATATAAGCCAGATGACTGTATCTAGGATTGAGAAAAAAATCCTCAAAAAATTCTCCCAAGAATTTGAGACTATCTTAGACTGATGAAATTTTTAAAATCTAATATAGGACTTGGAATTATACTCGTGATCTTGCCCTTTATACTGGAGAGATTCACAAGTATGCCAAACTTTGTAAATGGACTTATAAGAGGGATTGGACTAGGAATACTTTTTGTAGGAGCCTACAGAAAAATCAAGGAAAGAGCAGCTTAGGCTGTTCAGAACGTAGATAAAATCCAAAAACGCTTATCCGACTACAGAAATTGTGAAATTCTAAATTTCATAATCCTGTAAATCGCAAACTCGCTATCGCTCAAACAGTGCGATTTACGGGCGGATTATTTCAATTTGAATTTCTATCAATTTCTTTCGAACGGAACGCTTACTTTTGGATTTTGTAACTTCGTCAACAGCCTGAGCAGCTTAGGCTGTTTTTTCTTTACAAAAAAAAAGGGGGAAATGACCATATACAATATATTTGAAAACATAAATTTTTCTGACAAAAAAGAAATAGAAGAGACAATTTATGAAGATGAGAAAATAAAACTAGTGAGGATCTCATCCTTAGACCAGATAACAGACTACTACGACCAGGACGAGCTAGAGATAGTAAAGATAGAAGAGGGAGTGGCAGAGCTTGAAATAGATGGGCAGGTCAAAACCCTAAAAAAAGGCGACATCTTGCCTATCCATCCCCACCAGGTCCACAGGGTTATAAAACAAGATAGGGTCATCTGGTTTTGCATCTTTGTAAAAAATTAGAAAAATTTCAAAAAAAGTTGATTTTTGTATCATTTGTTACTGATAATGATTATCTATTTTGATATAATACTTGTATAATGATAGTACAGGAGTGATTTTATGAAAATAGATATAAATAAAGCAGTTTTTGAACTTGTAAAGGACAATGATAGGTTAAAAGAAGACCTTATTTCTATAGGTTTTTCTGGCCTTGGTAAAGCCATGATTTTAAATACTTTGGGCAAAAAAATGTCTATAAAACGTGGGGCCAAGATGATGGGAATTGTAGATGTAGAAAAAAAGCTTGAGGCTTTAGGCTATGAGATTTATGATTCTTCGCTAGATCCTGAGACCATAAGAAGGCAGGACCTTATTGGATCCTATATAGAAAGACTATCCCAAGGGGAAGACTTGGAAAAAGTAAGGGCTGATTTCAAGAAAAATTTTGAGAATGTATCGTCATCAGAAATAATGGATGCAGAAGAAAAACTTTTGGAGTCAGGCATGGATAAGGCTGAAGTCAGAAGACTTTGTGATGTCCATTCATCACTCTTTCATGGGATGACAGAGGCAGAAAACAAAGCTAGTGACGATGAGAAAGGATCTTTTCTTGATTATTTTCAAAAGGAAAATCAAATTATAAAAAATATTATAAAAAATGAGGAAGAAAGGATAGAAAAAGGTGAGGAAATATCAGATGATATCTACAAAATATCAGAACACTATAGAAAAAAGGGAGATTTGATATATCCTATCCTAAAAAGCAAATACAACAAACCAGGCCCATCTGAAGTCATGTGGGCAGTGGATATAGAGATCTTTAACAATATAAAAAAAGCTATCAAACTTGGCAAAAAAGACCTCTTGATCGAGAGCCTAGAAAGGGCAAAGGAGATGACCTACAAGGAGGAAAATATCCTCTACCCCCTTGTATTTGAAAATGTAAGCGATGAGGATTTGGATCTTTTATACAGGGACCTAGGAGACTATGATCACAACTTGACAAGCTACAATGATCAGCCAAGAGAAAAATCAAGCATAGAAGGAGAATCTGGATTCATAAATTTTGCCAAGGGCAAAATGAGAGTCGACCAGCTAGAGGCCATGCTCGATACTTTGGAGATAGAAATCACCTTTGTAGATGAAAATGACATAAACACCTACTACAATGATCACAAGGGCAAAAAAATCTTTAAAAGACCGGTCTCATCTCTAGGTAGGGACCTATATTCCTGCCACCCACCACAAGTAGAAAGCATAGTCAGAAACCTTGTAAAAGATTTTAAGGAGGGCAAGAAAGACTCATTCAAACTTGTCAGAAACATAAAGGGCATAGACTATGGTATATCCTACTACGCAGTCAGGGACAAGGATGGAAAATACAAGGGAGTCCTAGAGACAGTACAAGATTTAAGTTTTTATAAAAACTTTCTAGAAAAATAAAATATGACAAAAAGCCTTGGCTATTTATTGGTCAAGGCTTTTTCTAAATAAAATTTATGATATAATAATAACATAAGATCAGTAGGAAATAATAATATAAGGAGAAAAATATGATTTGCAAAAAATGCGGCAGTGAAAATGAAGATTTTAGAAAAGTTTGTAAATCTTGTGGAGCTGACCTAGTAGAGGCAAAAGAAAATGAAAAACCAAGATCCGATAGGAAAACTAGGGTAGATGATAAAAAAATTGGTATGAAAAATATCAATACCAGTAGAAATAGGGATAGAAAAAAAAGAAAATATGACATGGACTTCATAACAGTAGCTACAATACTAGGAGCTATGCTAATTTTGGCCCTCTTAGCTATCATAATTTCATATTTTATGAGCCTAGGCAAGGGCAAATCTCCTAGCGAAAATAAAGATACCCCAAGCCAGGTAGAAGAGACTGTAGAGTCAAAAGAAGAACTTTATAAAAAAGCTATAGAAGCTGGCAAGGAAAATATAAAAAATAAAGAATACGAAAAAGCCATCAAAGTATTAGACGCAGTACCAGAAAGCTCTGGCAAATACTACAAACAAGCCCAAGACATGATAGGCAAAATCGAAGATGACCTAGCTGAAAGGCTAAAAAGTCGCCTAGAAAATAAAGAATATCAAAAAGTAAGTGAAGTCTCAGCTGCTATACTTAGGATCTTGCCAGAATCTGAAAAAATCAAAGATTTAAAAGATCAGGCTGACAAAAAAATAGAAGAAGAAAAACCAGCAGAAAATACAGAAAACCAAGAAGAAAACACAGAAAATACAGAAAACACTGAAAATTCTGAGGGTAAAAATACAAATAGCGGCGAGAGAGTCAAACTTTCAGTCCAAGAAAAAGAAGCCCTAAGGATAAGCAATGCCTACGGCCAAAATGGCAACCCAAAATATACTGATGTCTACAAAGAAAGCGACTTCTTGAATAAAAAAGTCAAAATCAACGCATCAATGGGAGAAATCAGAACAGAACCAAACCTAAACTCAGGAGTAGCAGGATATGTAAACGACGGCGACAGCCTAGAAGTAAGCGAGGTAGTCAACGACGGCGGCAGATATTGGCTAAAAATAGAAGGCGGATGGATCTCATCCAAACTTGTCACAGGAGAATTTAGATAAAACAAAGGTGATGACCAGAAAATCTGGCCATCACCTTAAAATTTATCCAAAATATTGTGGTGTCCAATATCTAAGAGAAATATCAATTCATTATTCTCGTAAAATTTTCGGATATCCATATTTACAGAAGATTCCCAGATACCATTAGTTCCTTGTATTTTCTTAGTTCTCAAAGATGGATGGGTGGGATTTTCTATAAAAAATTTTATTTTCTTTTTAGTTTGTTTTTTTCTATTTCAGATAGTTTTTTATAGTGTTTTTTAAAGTCTTTTGAATAAGTAATTTTATAGGCCATTACTTATCCAAATCTTCGAATAGTGAATCAATTGAATCAAAAACAGGTTGTTCACCATTTTTGATAGTTTTTTTGATTTCGTTTACTTGCTTTTTTAATTCTTTTATTACATATTCTGGATAGATTGCAACAGGTATAAGGATAATTTTTCCATTATCTTCAATTACTTCAAATTGATCACCTTGATTTAAATCCATTGAATTTACTATATCTTTTGGGATGGTGACCTGTGATTTAGCTTTTAGTTCAACTAACATAGTAAAGCCTCCTTAGTTAGAAATTCTCACTTTCTAACTAGATTATAATTATTTCTAAGAAAAAAGTCAATTGAAATTATTGAAAGAAATTAGAAAAGTTAAAATTGAGTGAGGAAGAACAAAAAATATCGTTATAATAAATTTGATAAATCGGATCATCAGGCGATTTACAGATTAGAAATTCTTGTAACACATTTAAAGAATTTCTAATCTGTATCTAAATAAGGATGACGGAGTATCTGATTATAAGGAAATAACGGAATTTACTAAAAAATATAATTACATAGCAACTCGTTCTAAAGGAACAATTTCCATATAATCAATGAATAGGTTTATGGACAAGAATTTTCCTTTGATTATTGCGATATGGGCAGAGAAATCATAGATTACTTTTAAAATAAATATTTATGCTAAATCTGGTGACAGATTTAAAAATTCTAATTAGCATAATATACTTCGTCTAAAAATTCTTTAATTGTATAATGTCTAGAATTAACGCACTCGAAGTATGTTGGTAGATGTATCATACCAAAACGTCTTAGTTCAGTATTTACAAGTACTGTGTGAAATGTTAAGTTCCAGTCTACACATTCAAAACCTTCAGCTATTAAAAAGTCGTAAAATGATTCCATTACATCACGATCTAATTCTGAAATAGAGTAAGGTATGGATTTTGGTTCTTTCCTATAATCTCCATTACGATTTTCCTTATAGTTTTTGTAATAAACTTCTTGTAACATTTTTTTCTCCTTTCAAATTTTAGAGAAGAAAAAAACACCCATCGACAGATGGATGCAAGTTTAATATGTATCCATCATACAAGCATTAGCACCTTTCCTTTTGGTAGGTTGCTGAAGGGTCGATGAGCTTGTCTCTCGCCTTCTCTTTATGGTAATTTAATTTTATCATATAAAAAACTTAGAGGCAAATTATTTTATATGAATAGAAAGCCTTAATATAATTATTTTTTTATTAAGAAATATTATTATGAAATAATTGGTTTAAAGAATATCTTTCCAATTATTGGAAAACCCATGAAGTTATAATTAAAATAACCTTGGTATTTATCAAAAGTATTTTCTAAATATTTTAAAAGAGATTTTCGTTGGTCATTTGAGTTCAGAATTCTATTTATTATTAAAAGAATAGGAAATATTTTATTTTGCTTTCTCTTATATTTTTTGTTTTCGGAATACAAACGAGGGTTTTCCTTTAATTCCATATACTTTCTCCTTATATAAAAAAAGCCCTCTCCGTGGTCCGCATGTAGGAAACCTACATTAAGCATGGAGAGATTCTGTTAGGTCAATTATAACATAAAAAATTTATAAATCAATAAATGTAAAGCAAACTTGACAATAAATGCAAAGCATGCTATACTTTCTAATAAAGAATTACTTATTTTGAATAGAAGGTGGTTCATTGAAGACAAGAATTGCAGAACTAAGAAAAGAAAAGAAATTGTCGCAGGCTGACCTTGCTGAGATAGTAGGGGTTACTAGGCAGACTATAACATCTATAGAAACTGGTAAGTATATTGCTTCTTTGCCTTTGGCCTACAAGATAGCAAAATATTTTGACTTAAAGATAGAAGATGTATTTGTATTTGAGGAGGAAGAATGAATTTAGAAAAATATCGTGAAGACTTGATAAAAAAAGAGAAAATTTATAAAGCTTTAATAGGTTTTGCAATGGCGTTTTTGGGACTGGGTAGATTTTTATTAAAGGAAAAACTTATGATCAATGATTCAGGATTTGGATTTTTTACTGGTCTTATATTAGGTGTAGAACTTATTTGTCTTTATATGATTTTTAAGAGCAAAAAGGCCCTAAAAGATGAAAAAGTATTGAGAGATATGTATATAAAAGAATATGATGAGAGAGAAAATTTTATAAAATTAAAATCGGCCTCTTCTCTAATAAGCATATTAGCTGTTGCAATTTTTATAGTTTCAATCTTGGCTTCTTATATTAATATTATCGTATTTTATACTTTAGCAATTACAGGTGGTTTTCTTTTGTTAGTTGGCTTGGTGCTTAAATTTTACTGGAGAAAAATAGTATAAAATTATAAGTATAGTAGGTTGGGAATGTTTGAGTGGTTTATGAGAAAGTATAGGTTTGAGACTGAGAGATTATTTATTAAAGATATGACAATGGAAGATTGTGACGAAGTGGCAAATATTTGGGGGAATGTAGAGGTTGGTAAATATCTTGCTGATCCCTACTATAAAAATGGGGACGAGATTAGAAATTGTTTTAAAAATGGAGAGCTTAATAAGAGTGAAGATTGGACTGATGATTTTTATTTTGTTCTTCTTTGTAGGGTAAATAAAAAAATTATTGGTACTGCCTGTACACGGAAAATGGAAGGTGATGTTTGGGGGATTGGTTATACTTTCAAAAAAGAGTGTTGGGGACAGGGACTTGCAACAGAGCTTATTTCGGGACTAGAAAAATTTGTAAGGTCAAAGGGAGGCAAATATCTTTCGGCAGATGTCGCCAAAGAGAATATAGGCTCTATAAAAGCTTGTTATAATAATGGATTTAGTGACTATAGGCGAATAACTTTTAATAAATTAGGTACAGATATTGTTTATGATGGGCTAGAGTTAAGAAAAAAATTGTAACTAGATAGATAATCTAATATTTTTAAAATTTTGGTATTAAATATTTTGAAATCACGATAAATATAGTATAGTAAAGTTATAAACAATTAAGGAGAATTATATAGAGATGATTTTATAAGCAATATGGAAATTGATACTGATTTTGCCAAGAATTTACTTGGTGTGTTTTGGTATGCCATATTGTGGATAAGATTATTCTTTTTGGATTGGTCTGTTCACTTGGGACGGACTTTTTTTGTTGAAATTTTAAAAAATATTATTCATAAGTGGCATATCATCCGAGGAGGATATATGTTACAGATAAAAAACTTAGATATAGATTTGATAAAAGATGACAGAAAATTGTTAAAAGATTTTGATCTTGCCTTAAATCTTGGCGACAAGGTCGGCCTTATTGGAGAAGAGGGCAATGGTAAGTCAATTCTGTTAAAGACAGTAATCGATAGGGAAAGTGTTGAGAATTATGCTCGAATAAGCGGCGAGATCCACAAGAATGGAGAAATAATTTCCTACCTTCCCCAAAGTCTAGCTGACAATTTTTTAGAAATGACAGTTGAGACCTACATGAACCAAGTATCTGATATAAGTCTATTAGATTACAACAAGTTTTATAGGTATTTGGACCAATTTGGCCTTGATGAAAACCTGATTTTTGGCAAATTAAAACTAGGGAACCTTTCAGGTGGGGAAAGGATAAAAGTCCTGCTTTTGTTTGAACTCCTAAAAGAGCCGACTGTCTTTTTATTTGACGAACCGACCAATGATCTAGATTATGAATCGACAAACTTCATTTCTAAAATTATGCAAGATATGAAAATTCCCTTGATTTTTGTATCCCATGATCCAGAGCTTTTAAGAAATGTTGCTAATAGGATTGTTCATTTAGAGCAAGTTCACAGAAGGCAAATCCCCAGACATACTGTTTTTAATGGGACTTATGATTTATATATTAAGGAAAGAGAAAATAAAATAAGGATTCAAAAAGCAAGAGCAAACAAAGATAGGGAAGAATTTGATAAAAAAGTGGAAAGATACAGAAAAGTTTATGATTCTGTAAATCACGCCATAAATACTACAAAAAATGATATAGAAGGTAAAAACCTCAAGGATAAGATGTCAAGTGTAAAATCTCTCGGAAAAAGACTTGATAAAGAAAAGGAAAATCTTACCCAAAGACCAGATGTTGAGGATTCGATAGGGATATTTTTTGATGATAGTATTTCAATTTCTAATTCAAAAGTAGTTTTGGATATAAAATTAAATGAGCTGAAAGCGGGAGAAAAAATCTTATCTAAAAATATTGAGCTAAAAATAAGAGGATCTGAAAAAATTTGCATAATTGGGAAAAATGGAGCGGGGAAAACGACTCTTCTTAAAGAGATTTATAAGTGCCTAGAAAAATCAAAGCTAAAAGTAGGATATATGCCTCAAGATTATTTTGAATTTCTAAGAGATTTTGAAACTCCAATCTCATATCTTGCAAAGGATCGTAGTAAGGAAGAAGAAACTAAGGTTTCAAACTTGCTTGGCAGTCTTAATTTTGCGAGAGAAGAGATGGAAAGAAGTCTTATAAGTTTATCAGGCGGACAAAAAGCCAAGGTATTTTTTGCAAAAATGAATATTGATAGGGCAGAAGTGTTGGTCCTTGATGAACCAACGAGAAACTTATCCCCACTTTCTCAACCTGAAATTATAGAGAGTCTGAACAATTTTAAGGGAGTAATTATTGGAGTTTCACACGACAAGGAATTTATAGATCAAGTTTTTGATCAAGTTTACGAGCTTGATTGTTTTGGATTTAGGAAGATAAAATAAATTAAAAAAACTGGTGGTTAAATTTTTAGAAAATAAATTCTAAAAAATTATGAGTCACCAGTTTTTTATTATTAAGCTTTAATATTAAATACTATTATTTTGATTTCTTTGTCCTATTCTCCAGGATACATGGTGGATGCGCCTGGGTAGAGTTTGCCTAGTTCGTCAAAGATTAGGCCGATGTCACCGAAGCCTGTTTTTTCTAGGCGTTTTTGTGCTCTGGTGTAGGCTAGGTCTATGTCCTTATTTGGGATTTTTTCTACTATTTTTTTATCAAATTCGTAGTGGTTGACTAGGGCTTCTTTTAGGGCCTTGTAGTCGGTTTCACTTGATCCGAATTTGAGTAGGTTTTTGTATTCTGCTGGGTCTGCTGCGCCTTCTTCTTTGTTGTCCTTATCTTCATTTGTATCTTTATCATCTGAAGTTAGGATATCATAGGCCATTTCCACATAGTCTTCGTAGTAGGCTCTTGGATTTTTTTTGTAGGCAGCGTGGAAGGCATCTTCCATTTCTTTGTCTGTAAAGGACCAAACAGTGTTATAGTCATAGCCTTCTTCTACTAGGTAGTTTCTTTCGTATTCGAATTTTTCTGTAGATCCGTTATCACTTGCAGCCTTCCATAGGTATTTGCTAGCGACAGAATCAAGTGGGAATTTAAGTGAGGTGCCTGGGTAGGCTTTGGCAATTTCTTGGAAGAAAAAGTCTTTTACATCCCAATAACCAGTGTTCTTGCTTATCTTATCGGCTTCTTTGTAGAAGTCTATAATCTCATCATCATCTAGTTTTCTAGCAAGGGATGGATCAAACTCACCGATTTTGGTCATGTAGTCTCTCAAAAGATCTGCTGTTTGCTCTTTTTTGTCTTTCTTTTCAGTATCATCTTCATTATCTGCATCTGACTTTTTGCTTGAGCTTGGTTTTTCGAAATCTATTTTTCCGTCTAGGGCCTTGGCTATGGTTTCTTCTGAAACCCCATTATCTTTACCAAGATCTTTTTGACACCCACTTACCACTAGGCAAAGGGCTAGGGCTAGGAGTATTGATTTATTTTTCATAAAATTATCCTCTCTTAATAATAAATTTTCATATTTATTTCTGTTTAAATCATACCATTTTTGACCACTTTTATAAAGTCCAATCTTCCTATGGGGCTAATTCTTACAAAAATTAATAAGTTTGTAACCTTTTTGTTGCATTTGTTGGGCAAATATATTATAATATTAATAGATTATGTTAATCAGAAATCAACTGTAAACAAATTGTAATATAAGTGAGGTAAAAGACAATGAAAAAAATCAATAAAACTGTCCTGCTCGCCTCGACATTATTTATATCTTCAGTGATAAATATAACTGACAAATCTTATGCTAGTGAGGATTATAAAGATTCTGTCAAACCGAGTTATGGAAGTCTAGATGAAGCTGAGCTAGAAAAGGTCTATGAAAGCAAAAGTGTAAGCGAGATAGAAGCGGCCTATAGGGTTGATTATGAAGATAATCAAAAAGATCCAGAAAAGTCAAACCAAGAAGTACTTGGAAGAGACCAAGAGGCAGAACTAGATTCTAATTCTAATATAGAAGAAGGTATAGACTATGACTTTGAAAGAACACAAAGTCAAGAAACAGATGAGAAAAGCCTATCTAAGCCTGAGCTAGAAAATAAAGAAACTAATAAAAATCAAGAAAGAAAAATAATTTACTACGACTCAACAAACCTAGATGCCCAAATAGAAAAAGAAGAGGGCAAAAAGGATGAACAAGTCCTAGAAAATGAAGAAATAAAGGTAGAAAATAACGAGTACTATGCCCCAAACGCTAGTGGTTATTTTGTAAAAAAGAACAACAGACTAAATTATTATGAAAATAATAAACTTGTCAAAAATAGGTCCATAAGAGTTGATAATAGGATCTATAAGGCTGACAAGACAGGAGCTGTGACAAATCCTACAAATACTTGGTTAAAAGTGGGCAGTGACATCTACTACAACAAAGAAGATGGTACCTATACAAAAGGTATATCCACAATAAACAACAACCAATATTTCTTCTCAAATGATGGTGTTTTGCAGAGAAACAAAAAGCTTATAAGCAATGGTAGCTATTATGAAGTAAACAACACCGGTAGGATGACAAAACCTGCAAACAAATGGGTCAAAATCAACAATGGTGTCTACAGAACCCTAAATGATGGGTCTTTGGCAAAGGGTGTTACAAATATCAATGACAAAGACTATATGTTTGATAACAATGGTCTACTTCAAACAAATAAAAAAATGCTAGTCAATGGCAAATACTATGAGGTTAACCGCATTGGCCAAGTTACAAATCCTAAAAATACCTGGATAAGCCTAAGAGGAGAAACCTATTGGACAGGAAATAATGGCACGATCGCAAAAGGACCAGCCTCTATAAATGGAAATGAATATGTATTTGATAACAAGACAGGGGTTATGCTTACAAATACAGAAACCATCACAAATGGTAGGTATTTTAGGGTAAATGCAAAGGGAGTATCAGAAAATCCTAAAAACTCTTGGATCACCTACAAAGGCAACAAATACCACACAAACAACCAAGGATATGTCAAAGAAGGTATTTGGAGAATAGATGGAACTTTGTATTATTTCACAAACAATGGTCTAGCAAAAAATACAAAAGTTATCCAACAAGGTATAGAATACCAAGTTGATGGCAATGGAGTAGCAAAAGCTGTAGCAAACAGGATAGCTGGCGAGAAATCAATAGACAAGGCTATGGAGTGGATGTTTGTAGCCAGAGAAAATAAAATGACCTACGACATGGGTGCAAAAAGAAATACAACTGAGGCAGCAGACTGCTCATCAGCAGTATATAGGTCCTTGATCTATGGAGGATTTTTGGATCAAAACGCCTATGTAGGCAACACCGAGACCCTATTCCGCATGGGAGAGACCGGTGTCATAATGAAGGAAATATCAGAAAGTGAAATAGACTATGGTGATATCTTTGTCGCAGGTAGACCAGGAGAGTCTCTAGGAGCAGGGGGACATACTGGATTTATCCTAAACAAGGCAGAAGATACCATAATCCACATGAATTATGGCAGAAATGGCGTATCTGTCACACCGAGAATAGGAAATATAGGAGATAAATCAGGGCTTCCTGTAAAATACTATAGGCTAATCGGAGCCAAATCTGATAAAAAATTCTTATATAAAAAATAAAAAAAGGAACTGACCTATGTCAGTTCTTTTTTTATCCATTTTTTTGGATTGGGGAAATAAAATCCTATATTTTAAAAGCAATTATTCTTGCAAATTTTTTTTAAAAAAAACATTAATCAGCTAAAAATTGTATGGCTTTTATTAAAAAATAATAAAAATATTTTTGAATATATGCAGAAAGAAGAATAAAAAAATATATCCAAGTAGAAAGCTAGACTATAAGAATAAAAGATTTAAATTCTGCGGTTTAGTATGATAACATAGTATCAAATCTTGAAATAATTTACATATTAATTATCAAAGCCTTGAATTAATGACACACTGATGAATAATTATTCCTAGAGATAAAAAAAATTACAGTTTGCTACTTGACAAAACTGTGTTAACAGGATAAAATACTAAAATATAAAAGCTAAGTTTTTTAGAAAAAAATTAGGGGGAAAAAATGAAAATGAAAAAAATATTTTCATCACTAATGGCACTAGGTTTGATGGCTACTCTAGCTGCTTGTGGTGGAGATTCTGCAAACAAAGAAGAGAAGAAGCCAGAAAATGACGCAAGTCAAGAACAAGAACAAAAAGAAGATAACAAAGACGACGCTAAAGAAGGCGAAGACAAAAAAGAAGGCGAAGATAAAAAAGAAGGTGAAGACCTTTCTGACGAGGAAAAAGCTGAGCTAGATAACTTTGAAAAACAAACAGCAGATGACACCCTAGTAGTAGGTACATCTGAAATGAGTGGTGACTTCTATGGTTCATGGTCAAACAACTCTTATGATGTTAAGGTTAGACGTTATATAGGTACAGAAGGTAATAACGCTTATCTAACAATGGTACAAGATGAAGGCGGTCAATGGCTTCCTAACATGACTATCCTAGAAAAAGAACCAGAGACAGTCAAAAATGATGATGGATCAGAAACAACAACTTTCACCATCAAAAAAGATTTGAAATGGTCAGACGGTGAGCCAATCACAGCTGATAACTACTTATTTGATATGCTTTTCCATACTTATCATTCATATCAGTTGGTAACAGGAGCGTTTACTATAGGTTCAGACTCTGTAAAGGGTTACGAAGCCTATAAGAATGGTGATGATGATAAATTTGAAGGATTAGAAAAGGTTGATGACTACACTTTCAAGGTTACAACTGATGCATCTTATCTTCCATATTATGAATCAGCTTTCCTAAAACAAGTAATGCCATTTCCAATCCATGCTATTTCTGACAATTTAGCTGTAGCTCCAGAAGGTAACAAGATTGTGGCTAAAGATGGTTATACACCAACAGAAGATGAAAAAGCTAAATACATCGAAAACATCGATGCTCAAATAGCAAAGGCTAAAGAAGATTTTGCAGAAAATAATCCAGAGCCAGCAGCAGATGCAAAAGATGAAGAAAAGAAAGCCTACGAAGAAGCTAAAAAAGCAAACGACGAAAAGATCGCAGATCTTGAAAGTCGTAAGACAGGCGAAGTTGACCCAACAAGCATGCTTATAGAAGAAGCTATGCAAAAAGAATTTAATGAGTATAGACTAGCGCCAAAAGTTTCTTGTGGTCCATACAAATTTGATTCCTTCGAAAATAACATGGCTAGATTAAGCTTAAATGAAAACTATGCGGGCAACTTCAAGGGTGAAAAGGCAACTATACCACACGTTATAGTACAATATGTCAACAGTAAAATAGCTATAGACCTACTAGAAAACGGTGATATTGACCTTTGGGAATCTGAGGCAGAAGGTCCAATTATAGATCAAATGAGAGCTGCAGCTGACGAAGGCAAGATTGGTGGCTACAACACATTTGAAAGAAATGGTTATGGTAACGTAGTATTCTTAACAGATAGGGGAGCTACAAAATACAAAGAAGTTAGACAAGCTATAGCTCACTTGATGGATAGAAACTCCTATGTACAATCTTTTGCAGGTGGTTATGGTGTAGTAACAAATGGTATGTATGGTACAAGCCAATGGATGTATAAAGAAAGAGGAGCAGACCTAGAAGCTTCTGATGACTTTAACAAATACACCTTAAACTTAGACAAAGCAAATGAATTATTAGATAAAACACCATATAAATTTGAAAAAGATGGTAAAACACCATGGGATAAGGCAAAAGCTGACGAAGAATTCTCTAAAAATGCTGATGGATTTGACTACTACAGATATGATGAAACTGGAAAGAAACTTCAAGTAAATCAATACGGTTCTGATGAATCTCCAATCACAACATTAATTTCAAACCAAGTTCCAGTAAATGCTAAGCAAGTTGGTATGGAATATAACGTAACAGCAGGTTCATTTGCAACCCTTCTTGACTACTACTACCATCCAAAGGATGATGCTGAATATACAGCATTCAATATGGGTCTAAGCTTTAGTACACCATTTGATCCATGGTATCAATACAACTCAAAAGGTTCTGATAACATGACAAGAACAAACGATCCAAAGGCTGATGAGCTAACAGTTAAACTTCGTCAAACAGATCCAGATGATAAAGAAGGATACCTAGATAACTGGGAAGCATTTGAAAAATGGTACAATGATTACCTACCAGAAATCCCACTTTACTCTAATCAATATCACTCAGGATATACAAAGAGAGTTAAAGGATTTGATATAAACACACCAGTTTGGGAATCTGAATATCAAATCAACGCTATGAGTTTAGAAAACTAATATTTTAAAACATAAAAACCTTTAGAAAAATTAAGTGCAACATGAGCAAGACTAGAAGTCTTGCTTTTGTTGTATTTTTTTGTATTTTTTTATTGCATAATATACAAGGGTTTTCATAAGTACTTGTGGGGACAAATATCTAATAACTCTGGGAAAATTTAGTAGTTTCTATATTAAAAGTATTGGAAATTATATATTTCAAGCAAAACAAAAACAGCTTATGTAATATTTTGCATTTTAAATATCAAAGCTCTTGAAAAAATGAGAAAATAATTGAATATTTATACGATAACGTGGAAATAAAAACATGCAAAATCTTGACAAAACTAGTTTAAACGAATAAAATACTATACTATAAAAAGTTACTTAATTTTTTAGGGGGAAAACAAATGAAAATGAAGAAAGTATTTTCATCACTAATGGCACTTGGCCTTGTGGCTACACTTGCTGCTTGTGGTGGAGACACAGACAAAAAAGATGACGCTGCTGATAAAAGCAAAGACGCTCCAGCAGAAGAAAGCACTGAAAAAAAAGACCAAGCAGATGATGCTGCTGAGGGTGAAGAAGGTGCCGATAAAGCAGAAGTAGAAAACTTCGACAAACAAACATCTGATGATACCCTTGTAGTAGGTGTTGGTGAAATCAACGGAGACTTTATCCAAGGTTGGACAAACAATCAAACAGACGTAAAAGCTCGTAGATATATGGGTATAGAGGGTAACAACGGTTACTCAACTGTAGTTCAAGATGAAACAGGTCAATGGGTTAACAACATGACAGTTCTTGAAAAAGAACCAGAAACAGTTAAAAATGAAGATGGATCAGAAACAACAACATTTACAATCAAAAAAGACCTAAAATGGTCTGATGGTACACCAATCAACGCAGATAACTACGTATTTGGTTCACTACTTCACACATATCCTTCTTACCAACTAGTTACTGGATCAACATCAATCGGTGATGACCCACTAATGGGATATGAAGCATACAAAAATGGAGACAAAGATACATTTGATGGTATAGCAAAAGTAGATGACTACACATTCAAGATCACAGTAGACGCATCATTTTTACCATACTACGAATCTGCAGCCCTAAAGGGATATGGACCATACCCAATCCACGCTGTATCTGAAAACCTAGCTGTAGCTCCAGAAGGTAACAAGATAGTAGCAAAAGATGGCTATAAACCAACAGAAGAAGAAAAGAAGAAATACATCGAAAACATCGACGCTCAAATAGCAAAGGCTAAAGAAGATTTCGCAGAAAACAATCCAGAGCCAGCTGCTGATGCAAAAGAAGATGAGAAAAAAGCTTATGAAGAAGCTAAAAAAGCACATGACGAAAAGATCGCTGATCTTGAAAGCCGTAAGACAGGCGATGTTGACCCAACAAGCATGCTTATAGAAGAAGCTATGCAAAGAGAGTTCAACGAATATAGACTTAACCCATCAGTAGTGGCAGGTCCATATAAATTTGATTCATTTGCAAACAACATGATCAAACTAAGCCTAAATGAAAACTACGCAGGCAACTTCAAGGGCGAAAAAGCTACAATTAAAAATGTAATTTTACAAACTGTTAACCAAAAAATCGCAGTTGACCTATTAGAAAATGGCGATATCGACCTTTGGGAAGGCGAATCTGAAGGTCCAAAGATAGACCAAATCAGAGCAGCAGCTGACGAAGGCAAAATCGGTGGCTACAACACCTACGAAAGAAATGGTTATGGTAACGTAACATTCCTAACAGATAGGGGAGCTACAAAATTCAAAGAAGTAAGACAAGCTATCGCTTACCTAATGGATAGAAACAGCTTCGTACAATCATTTGCAGGTGGCTACGGTGTAGTAACAAACGGTATGTACGGTACAAGCCAATGGATGTACAAAGAAAGAGGAGCAGACCTAGAAGCTAATCCAGAGTTCAAGAAATATACTCTAAACCTAGATGAAGCAAATGCCCTACTTGACAAAACTCCATATAAATTTGAAAAAGATGGTAAAACTCCATGGGATAAGGCAAAAGCTGATGAAGAATTTGCTAAAAACGCAGATGGATTTGATTATTACAGATATGATGAAACAGGTAAAAAACTAGTAGTTAACCAATACGGTTCTGATGAATCTCCAATTACAACCCTTATTTCAAACCAAGTTCCAGTAAATGCTAAACAAGTTGGTATGGAATATAACGTAACAGCTGGTTCGTTTGCAACACTTCTTGACTACTACTATTTCCCAAAAGAAGATGCAGAATATACAGCATTCAACATGGGATCTAACTTTGGTACACCATTTGACCCATGGTACCAATACAACTCAAAAGGATCTAACAACACTACAAGAACAAACGATCCTGCTGTAGATGAGATCACAGTTAAACTTCGTCAAACAGATTCAGACGACAAAGAAGGCTACCTAGACCAATGGGAAAAATTCGAGATGTGGTACAATGACTACCTACCAGAAATCCCACTTTACTCTAACCAATATCACACAGGTTACTCTAAGAGAGTTAAAGGCTTTGATATAAACACACCAGTTTGGGAATCTGAATATCAAATCAATGCTATGAGCCTTGAAAAATAATTTTAAAAAAATCGTACTTTTCTTAGTACGATTTTTTTTTATGGGTATTTTATGATCTTTATCCATGGTGACTGGGAGCTAGTCCTTATCCCTTGGTGAAAATAAAAAAAACCTCATCTTTTTTAAGATGAGGTCTAAAATTATAGGCCGAGGTCTTTTTCCATGGCTTTTAGTCTTTTTTCTGCTATAATTCTCAATTTTTGAGATTTTTCTATGAGTTTTTCCAAATCTTTTCTAACAGGTTTTATTGTTTCAGGGAATTTGTCCATCAAAAGTTTGGCTGCATCTTCGGTGCGTGATAGTTTTTCGTAGGCCTCTTTTAGTTTTTTGTATTTTTCTAGGCTGGTCTTAGGTATTTGACTAGAAAAATAGAGTTTATCTAAGTATCCACTATCTTTATTTTTCTTATTTAAATCTTTATTTTTATTATCTTCTGATGGTTTTTTTTCTGGTTTATTTTCCCTTGGTGGATTTTCTTTGTTTTTATCATCCTTAGCAGGCTTTTCTTCCTTTTTATTATTTTCAGTTTTCCCTGCTTGAATAAGCTTATCCTTATTTTCTTCTATTGCCTTGTTGATCCTAGCTACTTTATCATCAGAAATTTTTTTGGTTCCATCCCAGTAGTCTTCTGGGATAATTGGGTCAGTATTTGTAGTTTTTTTGCCGTCAATTGTAATACCTTTTGTGCCTTTGAAATTTATCTTGTCAGATTCTACTGCCTTGGCAGGATTTTTTGAGCTATTGCCGCCTCTGATATAAGCGGTGCCTACAGATATAGAACCATGACCTGATATGCCAGATCCACCTTTTTTGCCTTGGCCAGATCCGCCTATAGCTACGAGTTTGCCCTTGCCGGTCACAGTTCCACCATTAAGCTTTAGAGCGTCACCACCAACAGATGTGAGAGCGTATACACCGCCGCCAAATAGGTTTAGGGATGAGTTTTCTGTTATTTCTAGGTTTCCATTTGGGCCCACTTCTAGGGCTGGCTGACCAGATTTACCCTTTGTTGCTTGTTCATCTCCTCTGATATAGACGTCGCCTTGTATTTGTGCATTACCTTCTACTTTTATGACTGGCTTGTCATTTGTATTGACTATTTCGCCTTGGGCAGCGTAGTTTGTGTTTGAGTAGATTGAGGAGGTGCCAAGTATAGCCCCGTCTTTTAGGATAACTTGACCCCAAATAGAAGCCCCGCTTGTGATTTGTTTTGTGTAAGGGCTGTAGTTTACATTTAGTTTTCCGCCATTAGAAACTTCGATCTTGCCAAAGACTACAGAGTCATCTAGGTTTAGGATGCCGCCGTCTTTTACAATTATTTTTACAGATCCCAGGATTTTCATATTTTTGAAGGTGAGGTTGGCTCCCTGGCCTACAACTAGGGTTTGTGTTGGCTCATCAATGGTCTCAAAACCTAACTCTCCATAGGTGCCAGATTCGTGAGATCCAAACCATGCCTTGAGGTCTTTTGGCACATTTACAATATTGTCTGAGTCATTGAATTTTGTGATTTTCCATGGACTCATTTCCCACATGTATTTTTTATCTTGGGTCTGTATGAACCTATCTTTGACCATGAGTTCTTCTAGGCTTTTTTCTCCGAGATTATAAACTTCTACATCAGCTTCATTAGACTCTACTTTTTGACCACGTTTATCTTCGGCAATTATTTTTATTTTGAAAGTACCTGTCTTTGTTGGGCTTCCGCCAAGGATTATAGAACCATGGGCGAAGTTTGCTTCTATACCTGTATCTTTATCTACAACAACAGCTTTGACTTCATTAAATTCATTGCCCCTGTCTTCTAGTTTTTTCCAATCATCCTTGCTAGGATTTTCTTTGTCTGTGTACTCTACGGATACAGCATTAGGATTGTTTGAAACTGAGGCGGTACCGCAAGAAAAACCATCTAACTTTGTCTGGCCTACTAAAAGGCTATCAAATTTGCCAACCAGTCTTATTTGGTAGGTCACATCTTT
Source organism: Anaerococcus mediterraneensis (assembly GCF_900128415.1). Classification (NCBI taxonomy): domain Bacteria; kingdom Bacillati; phylum Bacillota; class Tissierellia; order Tissierellales; family Peptoniphilaceae; genus Anaerococcus; species Anaerococcus mediterraneensis. Next base: position 491,708 of record NZ_LT635772.1, on the reverse strand, counting down.
TTTGTCCGTATTTTCTATGAGTTTTTTATCCTTGTAGATGTACTTGTATTCTTTTCCATCATAGGTAACGGAAAGCGAATCATTGTCATGTAGTCTTTCGATACAAAGTTCACCATCGCTAGAAAAGGCATAGTTACCATTGCCAGAAATACTTATTGGGTAATCTACCTTGGTTTGTTCCTTGCCATTTAAAGTGATTTTTTCTAATTTTTTCTTATCGAGTTTTTCACCACTAGTAAGTTTTAATATGTTATATCCGAATGATTCTGACACATAAGTAAAGGATACTTCCTTAGGCGAAACATCTTCACCACTACTAGGGTCTTCTTTTTTGGAAGGAGCCTTTGAAAGTGGCTCAACTAAAATAGAATCTTTTTTTATGATTTCACCAGAGCCAGTAGGGTTAACTATAGTAAAAGAAAGAGCTACTTTGTCATTTTTTATTGTAACCCTAGCACCTTCATTTAACATTGGGAATCTAATACCATCTTGGTTAGGACCGTCCATTCCTTTGATTAAATAGTAAACTTGACCTTTTGATGGCCTTGAATTAGAAGTTTCTTTGTAGGTTTGGCCATTTACTTCTACGTCCTTAATTGAATTTACAAAGTCTGTATCAAGTCTAACTGTACTGTTTAAAAAACCACCTTCTGATGAAAGTATGTATTTTTTTTCTTCATTTTTTGGTGGAGTATCTTTTTCTTGCGGATCTTCTTTTTCTGCCCCTATGTTTTCTTCTTTGATAGAATTTTTATCTATTAGATTATCATTCCATTGATCTGTAGGCTCACTTATTGTAAAAGATAAGATCTTTTTATCTGATTTTATGACTATTCTGTCATCTTTCTCCAATTTAGTGAAAACTATAGAAAATTCATCGCCATTTTCTAATGTGGATAGGTAATAGACTCCCCTTTTATTTGGTCTGTTATTGTCAGAGTCTTCGTTCCAGGTTTTATTGTTAACCTCTACACTTTTTATATTCTTTATAAATTCGTGGTCTAAAATAATTGTATTTGTTGCGTACCCACCCCTAGATCCCTTTATCAGACTAGGGCTATCAGCAAAGGCTACTTGGTTAAAATTATTTTGACCTATCTGTCTTTCTATCTTTGCATTTGCCAAAATCACACCTGATAGAGCCAGGCAGATGGCTATTTTGTGTCTTTTTCTCATAAAACTCCTTTAAAAATATATTTATGACTATGATAATCAATATCATACATAGAGTAATTATAAACTATTTTTAGCAAACTTGCAAATATTTTATCAGGATTTTATATTATATTTCTTTATATACTAATTTTGTTAATTATATATTTAGATATTAAAATTGAAAAAATCTCTGTATTAAAGTAAAGTTTAAAAAGAAAATCATTAATATTATAAATGATTGTTAATAAATATACAGCCTAGTGATAATAAAGACAGTATATATAATATATAGTAGCAAATAATTGTCAAAAACCAATATTTGTTGACAAAAATGGCTAAATATTATAATATTGTAGGTATAAATTATAATGGTCTAGTTCTATACTTTAAATTATTTTGAATATAAACCAAACACTATACATATTAGGATAGGCTAGATTAGAAGAGGAAGGATACTTATGTTACGTTATATAGTAAAGAGAATTTTAAACTTAATCCCAGTAGCTCTTATTATATCTATTATGCTTTTTGCCTTTTCAAAGGCCATGCCAGGTGACCCAATCCAGGCTATGATCCCAACAACAGGTAGGATCACAAAAGCACAACAAGAAGAGATGTATAAGAACCTACAAGCAAGATATGGATATGATAAACCATGGCCTGAACAATATGTTAGATGGCTAGGTAGGACTCTAAAGGGAGATTTTGGTGAGTCTACTAGAGTTAGAAGACCAGTAAAAGAATACCTAAAAGAGCCTCTTAAAAATACAGTTTATCTAAACTTAGGTTCTACAATACTTTCTTTTGTTTTGTCGGTTATGATAGGTATAAGATCGGCCACCCACAAGGGAGGTATTTATGACAAGACGGCCCAGACTTTGACTCTGGTCGGATTATCAATACCAACATTCTTTATAGGATTGTTTTTGATTTTTGCTATAGCCTTTAAACTTAAATGGTTACCAGCAAATGGTATGCCTAAGGAAAATACCTTTGGCCAATGGGTTAGATATTTGACTCTACCAACCCTAACTTTGACGGTTGGATCTTTGGCGAGCTTATCTAGGTATGTTAGAAACTCTATGCTAGATGCTCTTGACCAAGATTATATCAGAACAGCTAGGTCAAAGGGTCTAAAAGAAAAAACAGTTGTCTACTCCCATGCCTTTAGAAATGCACTTATACCAGTAGTAACAGCGCTTACTTGGGCAGTTTTGGGAATGTTCTCAGGTTCAGCTATAACTGAACGTATCTTCTCTTATAGGGGAATTGGTAACGAGCTTATAACAGCAGTTATGGCCCAGGACTACAATGTAATCCTCGCTTTATCAATGTTTTATGCTATCCTTACCCTACTTGGCAACCTGCTAATGGATGTGGCCTACGCCCTAGTAGATCCAAGAGTACAATTGGAGGCTTAATATGAATAGAAAATTAAATAAACCATTTAAATCTTATCTAGGTTTTTTGAAGACATATTTTCTAAGAGGATTTACTTTTGCAAATGGTATGGAAGATGATATACCAAGTCCAGAATCTGAAGGACCAAATAATGACCTCAATGCCAATTTAGAAGGCGGACCACAAGAAAGTCCAGAAAATGATAGGCTAAAAGAAGAAGCTATCATGTCTCCTGGCAAGGTAGCCCTTAGAAACTATTTTAGAAACCCACTAGGTGTTATAGGCCTAGTTATGTTCATAGCTATAGTCTTACTTATTTTTGTGGGATCTAGAATGCTTCCTTTTGACCAATACTATTCACAAGGTAACCTCACAAACGTAGCGCCGGGTGGTGCCTACATGAACTTTCCAAAAGATTTGGAAAAAGAGGGTGTCAAAAAAATATCTATAGGAAATACTTTCTCAGTTGGTCTAAGCGATGAAGGTAAACTTTATGTTTGGGGATCTGACAATGAAGATAAGGTTTTGGACATCCCAAAAAATGTAAAAGAAAAAATAGAAGGTAAAAAGATAAAAGACGTAGCTGCCGGTGATAGACATATAATCATAGCTACAGAAGATGACGAAATTTATGGTTGGGGTAACAAGGCCTTTGACCAAACAAAGGTGCCTGGTATGCAGGCTGCCCAAATCAAAAAAGAAGGCATCAAAAAAATAGGTGCTGGTACCCAATATTCTGTCGTCCTTACAAATGCAAACAATATTATCGTTTGGGGTTCTACTCTAGCTTCTAGGCTTGATATGATCCCATCAAAACTCCAAGGTCAGATAGTAGATTTTGATGCAAACACCATCAACGTCATAGCTGTCAAAAAAGACGGATCTATAGACCTACTTGGTGTTAGAGGGGCTGAAAATGATACTACTATGCCAGCTGAGCTTAGGGATGGGTCTGTAAAAGTCAAAAAAGCAGTTCTAACAGAAAACTCTGCAGCAGCCTTATCAGAAGATGGCAAGCTTTATGTTTGGGGCCCATCAAGAGATAAGCTAGCAGGAGATAATGTGCCAGAATTTGAAGGCAAGATTGTCGATGTAGAAGCAGGTAACTCTGTAATAACAGCCCTAGATGAAAATGGCAAACTTTACCAATGGGGTAAGGATAATTATGGAGAGCTAAAAACTCCAGATGGAGAATTTAACCAAGTATATGCAAATTATTTCAACAATTATGCAGTAGATAAAGATGGAAAAATAGAAACATGGGGACTAAACGGATTTAGGTTTGGTTCAGATGACCAAGGTCGTGATATCTTTACAAGACTTATCCACGGCGGCAAGATGACCATGATCATTTCCCTTATTTCATCAATCATCCAAATTGGACTTGGTGTTATAATAGGTATGGTTTCTGGTTTTGTTGGTGGCAAGGTAGACAATGTTCTTATGAGAATATCAGAGATCGTTGCATCATTCCCATTCTATCCAATGCTTATTTCCCTATCAGCTCTACTCCCACCAGGAGCAAGCCAAGAACAAAGGATAACCATGGTTATGATCCTCTTGGGTGTACTAGGATGGACAGGTCTAGCCCGTTTGGTACGTGGACAGATCCTTGCAGAACGTGAGAGAGACTATATAACAGCGGCCAAGGCTCTAGGGGTTAAAAACTGGTCTATTATGGTCAAACATATCCTACCAAATGTTTTATCTATTGTTATAGTAAATGCGACAATAGGTTATGCGGGCAACCTCCTAACTGAAAGTGGACTTTCATTCTTAGGTTTTGGTGTCCAAGAGCCAACACCATCTTGGGGTAATATGCTAACAGCTGCCCAATCATCAGATGTACTAAATACCTACTGGTGGAGATGGGTATTCCCAGCCCTTGCAGTATTCTTGACATCATTTTCAGTCAACCTCATAGGCGATGCCCTAAGAGATGCTATAGACCCAAGAGCAAATGAGAGATAGGTGATTTTATGAGTTTATTAGAAATAAAAAATCTTCATACCTACTTTTCTACAAGACGTGGACTAATCAAGGCCGTTAATGACGTTTCTTTATCAGTTGACGCAGGTAAGACCCTGGGCCTTGTAGGTGAGTCTGGTTCTGGAAAGAGCCAAACAGCTATGAGTATCCTCCAGCTGTTTGAGTCCAACCAAAAAATATATGGTGGTGAGATAATCTTCGATGGGGAAAAAATCTCAGAATATAACACTAGCCAAATGGAGCATATCAGAGGCAACAAGATCTCTATGATCTTCCAAGAGCCAATGAGCTCCCTAAACCCAGTTTTTACTGTGGAAAAACAAATACTCGAAGTTTTGATGCTTCATAAAAATATGGATAAAAAAGAAGGACAAGCTAGGGTTGAGGAGCTTCTTGCAGCAGTCAAGATCCCTAACCCACATGTAGTTGCCAAACAATATCCGTTTGAATTATCCGGTGGTATGAACCAAAGAGTTATGATAGCTATGGCTCTTGCTTGTGAGCCAAAGCTACTTATAGCTGATGAGCCAACTACAGCACTTGACGTTACAATCCAAGCACAAATACTTAGACTGATGAATGATCTAAAGCACAAGGCTGGCACATCAATCCTATTTATCACCCATGACCTTGGTGTTATAAACCAGATGGCAGATGAGGTAGCAGTTATGTATTGTGGCCAAATCGTAGAGCAATCTCCTGTTGAGTTTATATTCAAAAGAGATATCACAGATTACAACCACCCATATACAGTTGCCCTTTTAAATTCTATCCCATCTATAACATCAGATAGGAACCAAAGGCTAGATATAATACCAGGATCTGTACCACACCCACTAAATTTGCCAGAAGGCTGCAAGTTTGCAGACAGATGTAAGTATGCAACAGAAAAATGTGTAAAGCAAATGCCTGACTTGCAAAGGGTGAGTGAGCACCAATTGATCAGATGTCACTATCCAAATAGAAAGGAAAGAGAAGATGGAAAATAAAGAAAAGAAGGTCTTATTCAAGATAAGAAACCTCAAAAAATATTTCCCTCTCAAGAAAAAAAGTATATTTGACAAGGGACCTGGCGAATACGTCCACGCTAATGAGTCTATATCTATAGATATATATGAGGGCGAAACCCTAGGTCTAGTTGGTGAGTCTGGTTGTGGAAAATCAACCTTCGGTAGAACACTTTTACAAATATATGAGCAAACAGAGGGAACAACCCTATACTATGGCAAGACTATAGAGGAATTAGCTCCTGAATATATGGGGGATATGATTGGCAAAATCCCATCAAAATTCCCAAATTATCACAAAGAGCTCGAAGAGCTAAATGGCATCTACGCTGATCTGGAAAAAGCTAGTACAGATGAAGATAGGGCTATGCAAAACGAAAGAGCTATGTTTAAACGTCGTGAGATCGAAGAAAACTACCTAAACATGGTTAGGATAGCAGGTGGTCTTTTAGCAAGTGATGATTTAGACAAGGTATCAAAACTTTTGAAGGATAAATACCAAGTCCTAAAAGAAAGGTCCAAAGTCTTAGGTCAAATCGAAGAATTTGAACAAAAAGTCATGATGAGAGCCAGGACTTGGGATGAATATTACGAAAATCTCGATAATGATCCAAAATATAAAGAATTAACCGACAAAAGGGATGCAATGACTCAAAGAGTTGATGAAAAATCAGCTATTATAGATGAGTATAGGGCTAGCCTAAGAGATAAGGAAAAATTCGCAGAATTAGAATCCCAGCTTGATATGGGAGTTGACTTATCAGAGCTTACAGCTGAGGAGATGAGACAGCTGCGCAAGGACTTGCAGATGATCTTCCAAGATCCATATGGATCACTTGATACAAAGATGACTGTAGGTAATATTATCGGCGAGGGTGTATTGGGCCACAATCTTTTCAAATCAAGAAAAGAAGAAGGATACAACGAATACATCCAAGAAACTATGGAAAAATGTGGACTTGCTCCATATTTCCTTCATAGGTATCCTCACCAATTCTCAGGTGGTCAAAGACAAAGGATAGGTATAGCTAGGGCCCTTGCCCTAAAACCAAGCTTTATAGTTTGTGATGAGGCTGTATCAGCTCTTGACGTATCAATCCAATCTCAGATTATAAACCTACTTCAGGACCTAAAAGAAGCTAACAACCTTACCTACCTATTTATAACCCACGACCTTTCAGTAGTTAAATATATTTCTGATAGGATAGGGGTAATGTATTTGGGAGTAATGGTAGAGCTTGCAGATAGTGAAAAGATTTTTGAAAATCCTCTTCACCCTTATACAAAGGCTCTTTTATCAGCTATACCAAGAACAGACGTAGACCAAGGCCAAGAGCTTCAGGTTATAGAAGGTGATATACCATCAGCTGTTAAACCTCCAAAGGGATGTAGGTTCCACACAAGGTGCGAATACGCTATGGATATCTGTGCCAACTTTGAGCCAGAGCTTAAAGACCAGGGCCAAGGCCACTTTGTTGCTTGCCATTTGATGGACGTCTCAGAAGAAGAAAAACAAAAAGCTTATGAGAAAAATATGGCACAAAGAGCTAAAGAAGCCCAGGAATTAGAAGAAATATCAGCTATATGAAAAGACCAATAGATAGATTTAAGGGAAAAACTAGGGAGGAAATCGAAGAAAAAGAAGACCTCCTAGATAGGGACAACCTAGAAAAAGGCGACAGGCTAGCCATGTTTTTGGCGGCCATGAGAGTCTTCATGCCCTTTGTACTCTTACTTCTAGCACCAATATTTTTGATAGCATATTTTATGTAAAAGACCCCCTTGGGGTCTTTTTTGTATTTATTTTTCATAAAAAAAAGATATAATATTAGGATGAGGTAAAAAATAAAGGAGCGCCAGATCCCCTTGGGATGACGAGGAAGGCAGTTATCGAAAATTCGGCGGGAGCTGCCTAGGTTCACAGCCTTAGTGTTAGACAAAAGCAGAGAGCAATCTCTGTCACAGAGAAAACACAGTGTACCTCAGTAAAATTAAATAGGAGGTAGTATGTGCGGAATAGTATGTTATAAAGGCAAAAAACAAGCGTCGGATATTATCCTTGACGGCCTAGAAAAACTAGAATATAGGGGCTATGACTCTAGCGGCATAGGTCTTATGAAAGAAAGAGGTATAGAAGTCTACAAGGAAAAGGGAGGACTTGACAACTTAGAGAAAAGTCTTGAGGGTGTGGATCTTTCATCTCATCTTGGCATAGGCCATATCAGGTGGGCAACACACGGCCAGGCCAACAAGACAAACTCCCATCCCCATATGTCAAATAATGGCAAAATTGCCCTTGTCCACAATGGGATAATAGAAAATTATAAGGACCTAAAAGAAGAGCTCATAAAAGAAGGTTATTCTTTCAAATCTCAGACTGATACAGAAGTCCTTGCAGTCATGCTTGAAAAATACTACAAGGGCGATATCTTAGAGGCCCTAAAAATAGTCAAGGGAAAGATAAGGGGTGCCTACGCCCTAGGTATAATCTGTGCCGATGAGCCAGACAGGTTAGTTGCCATTAGAAAAGATTCGCCTTTGGTATTGGGGATCATGGATGATGGTTTTATCCTAGCATCTGATAGCCCTTCTTTTGTAAAATATACAAAAAAAGTAATCTATATAGACAATGACCAAATTGTAGATATAAAGGGAGATCATTACCAGATTTATGGTAAAGATATGGAAAAAATCCAGGGTCTAATCCAAGAAATATCCTACGAGAAAGAAGACTCCAGTAAAAAATCCTATGACCATTTTATGCTAAAGGAAATAGAAGAGCAGGCAGGTGTCATAGAAAAACTTTTTTCCTACAATGTAGATAAAAACACCCATAGACTAAAAAAATACAATTATGAAAAAAATGAAATAGAAAATCTAGATAATATTTATATTATAGCTTGTGGAACAGCCTACCATGCAGGTCTAATCGGAAAATATATCTTTGAAAAACTTCTAAGGATCCCTGTTAGGGTGGAGCTTGCATCAGAGTTTAGGTATGCTGAACCCCTTGTTGGAGAAAATAGCCTAGTGATCGCTCTTTCCCAGTCAGGAGAGACAGCTGATACACTCAAAGCCCTAAGGCTTGCCCAAAAATTGGGGGCAAAAACTCTTGCCATCACCAATGTAGCAGAATCATCTATAGACAGGCAGGCAGATAAGACAATCTACTGCCAGGCTGGACCAGAGATAGCTGTAGCATCTACAAAGGCCTACACAAGCCAGCTTATCAACCTATACTTTTTGCTCTTAGAATTTGGAAATATCCTAGGTAAGATTTCCCCAGAAGAATCGGAGAAAATCATTAGGGATATAGAAAGCTTGCCAGAAAAAATAGAAAAAATCATAGGAAGGAAAGATGAGCTAAGGTTTATTGCAAAGGATATTAAGGACCATGACCATCTATTTTACCTAGCTCGTGGTATTGACTACTACAGTGGCCTAGAAGCTAGTCTAAAGCTAAAAGAGATATCCTATATCCATACAGAGGCCTTTGCGGCAGGAGAGCTCAAACACGGGACTATTGCCCTAATAGAAGATCAGACGCCGGTTATAGCTATAGTGACCCAAAAAAATCTTTTGGAAAAATCCCTAGCCAATATAGAAGAAGTCCTAGCCAGAAAAGCTGGCGCCTATATCATAAGCCAAATAGATGATCCTAGGATAAAAGACCATGGCAGGGCCTTTATCTACGAGGGGACAAGCGAGATTTTAGCCCCAGTATTATCAATAATCCCTTGCCAGCTTATAGCCTACTATACATCCTTACTCAAGGGACTAAATGTAGATAAGCCTAGAAACCTAGCCAAGTCTGTAACTGTAGAATAGTGAATAAAATCCTAGATCTTGGGTAGAGATAAGTATAGAGAAAGATTTAGGAGGAAAAAATGGCGAAATTTGAATTGTTTTTCAAACCTCAATGCCCATATTGCTTGAAGGTTTTAAATTATTTGCATGAAGCAGAGATAGTAGACTTTGATTCTTATAATACAAAGGATAAAAATTCTGGAGAAGAAAATACAAAACTCCTAGAAAAACTAGGTGGCAAGGTCCAAGTGCCAATGATGGTAGTAGATGGTGTAGCCATGTACGAATCAGATGATATAATAAAATACTGCAAAGAACATTTTGCATAGAAAAAACGGATCTTTTGATCCGTTTTTTTATTTTGATGTATTTTCATTTTTATCAATTTTTTTCTCATCTTTTATCTCTTGGGGTATAAGTTGGTTGGAAAAATATATCAAAGCTGCTGTTAGGACTGTGTCATCAACCCTACCCAGGATTGGTATCAAGTCAGGAATGACATCTGCTGGCAAGATTATATAGGCAATGGCTACAAGGGCTAGAGCTTTAGCTAAAATTGGTGTTTTTTTATCAACAATGGCTTTGAAATATATAGGTAAGAGACTTGTGACTTGTTTAAATTTATTCATAAAAACTCCTTTTTAAAATACAGTTCAATTATATTTATTTATATAATTATTATACTTGAGTTTTTTAATATTCAAATTAATAAATTGGAATAATAAAATTTTATAAATTTTTTTCTTTTATGATATAATATAGGTAATAAGTATCATTTGACATGATAAAGAAGAAAGGATATTTTATGGGTTTTAGATTTAGAAAAAGTATAAATTTAGGCAAGGGCTTTAGGATCAACCTTTCCAAGTCAGGACCAGGTTTTTCTTGGGGGACCAAGGGATTTAGGCTTACAAAAAAAGCAGGTGGTGGTTTTAGATCAACCGCCTACATACCAGGAACAGGTATGTCCTATACAAAAGATTTTAAAAGTTTTAGGAAAAAACCAAAAAAACAAGCCGAGGCTGGGGCAAAATCTAGTACTAGTCAAAGTCAAGTACCTGCAGGTAGGCAGGCAAGTCCAAACGCCCAGGGTTTTGGGATTGATTTTGCAAATATAAATTCAACAGCACTTCAGGATGTATTGGGTCAGCTAGAGCCAGTTTATCCTCTAAGGATGGCAGGTCTTGGAGTATTTATTTTGGGTCTTATCCTTACCTTTGTCAATACAAAACTGATTTTTCTAGCTATAGCTGGTGCTCTTATGTATTTTTACAAGAAAAGATCAGGCAATGTTGAGATAGAATATGAGTTTGAAAACTCATCAGGTCATGAATACGACCTTACAAATAAACTTATGGAAGGGATTTTAAATTCCGACAAGGTTTGGCTAGTTGGAACTATAGATACAAACAAGGGTCAAAATATAATCTTAGAGAGGATGGACTTATCCATAAGCCAAAGCCTGCCAAAGGGCCTATCTACAAATGCCAAGGTCTATACCCTAGCATGTGGCAATCTTTCACTTTCATTTTTGCCAGATGCCCTACTCATAAATCAAAATGGAGCCAACAAGGCTATTGACTATAATGATTTGAAAGTGGATTTGAGGGCTGAGGAGTTTTTAGAAGAAAGTCTAGTATCAGATGCCAAGCTGATCCAAAAAACCTACATGTACACCAACAAGAGTGGTGGTCCAGATATGAGATACAAGGACAATCCAGAGGCTTTTTTAGTAGAATATGGAGTCCTAGAATTCATTAACAATTCTATGGACCTAGTGATTGTGTTTTCTGATACAAGCATAGGTAGTAATTAAGATGGAAATTGATTTAAGAAAGAGAAATTTTATAGGTCTAAAGGATTTTTCTGAAAAAGAAATTCTATATCTGATAGACCTAGCAGAAAAATTTAAAAATTTAAAGAAAAAAAGAAAACTTCACAAATACCTAGAGGGGCAAAATATAATCTTACTTTTTGAGGAGACTTCAACTAGGACTAGGACTTCTTTTGAGATAGCAGCGGCAGATTTAGGGATTTCTACCTCCCTTATAAACTACAAGACTGGCCTTGGTGAAAATGAATCTATAGAAGATACTATTTTAGTCTTTAACCGCTATTACGATGGGATCGTATATAGAGGCCACGAACAAGAACTTTTAGAAAAACTTGTAAAGATAACAGATGTGCCGATTTATAACGCTATGACCGATATGTTTCACCCATCGCAGATGATTTCAGATATGCTCACCATAAGGGAGAAATTTGGCTATCTAAGGGGCCTAAAGCTTGCCTATCTTGGTTATCCTGGAGATATTATGCCAAATTCCCTAGCAATCACTTGCTCAAAATTAGGGATAGATTTTGTTGGCTGTGGGCCAAGGGAGTTTTTCCCAGACGAGGACCTGGTCAATTTATCTAGGAAATTTTCTGGCAAGTATGATTCAGATGTAATCTATACTGAAGATATAAGAGAAGCTGTGGTCGACGCTGATATAATCTATACAGATATGTGGATATCTCTTACAGAAAAGAATAAACCACCTATATCTAGGATAAGAAAGCTTTACCCTTATAGGGTTGATGAAAAGGTCATGGCCATGTGCGATAAGGATGCCATTTTTATGCACTGCTTGCCAGCCTTCCACGATCACAAGTCAAATCTTGCAAAAAAAGTCATATCTAAACTTCCAGATGATATGAAAAAGTGGGATTTTTCTGGAATGGAGGTAGCAGATTCTGTTTTTAGGTCAGAAAAATCTATGGTTTTTGACCAGACAGAAAACAGGATCCCAGCCGTAAAGGCGATTTTATACTCAACCTTGAGGTATGATTAGAAAAAATGTTGGGTGTAGATATTTACCAAGGATTTAACCTATAAAAACGTAAAAATATTGATTCTGGCCTTAATACGGATGGAAATTTAGACCAGATCCATACAAATATTAGCTATAAAAAACTCCCAGGGATTGGGTTTTTCAATCTCTAGGAGTTTTATTTTTTTTTATTTTTTAGAGATGATAAATAAAATTATCGATTAACCTAGTTTTGCCTATAAAGACAGCTATGGCAATTAGGGTATCTTGGTTAAATGTGTCTACATATTCGAGGTTTTCAAGGTCTACTGCACTGATATAATCAATTTTTGCAAGTTTTTCTGCTGAGATTATCTCATTCATCCTATCTAAAACTTGACTGAGATCAGATCCTTCTTTGGCCATTTTTTCTCCCTCAAAGATTGCCTTTGACAAACAAAGGGCAGCCTTTCTTTCATCAGCTGAAAGGTAGGTATTTCTAGATGACATGGCAAGACCGTCTTCTTCTCTGACTATTGGGCAAGGCACGATCTCAAGAGGCATATTTAGGTCAAAAACCATTTTCTTTATGATAGCTAGTTGTTGGGCATCTTTTTGTCCAAAATAGGCCCTATCAGGACCGACTATATTAAATAATTTGGTGCAGACTGTGCAAACTCCCCTAAAATGGCCAGCTCTTTTCGCCCCGCACAAATTATCAGAAAGTCCCTCTATATCTACAAAAGTTTTTTTGTTTTGGTACATCTCATCTGCATCTGGGTAGAAAATAAAATCTGCTCCGATTTCTTCGCACAATTTGCTATCAGCCTCAATATCTCTTGGGTAGGCTGCGAGGTCTTCCTTTGGCCCAAACTGGATTGGGTTTACAAAGTCAGAGACAACCACTATGTCATTTTCCTCTACTGCCTTTTTTATAAGGCTAGCATGGCCTGCGTGTAAAAATCCCATAGTTGGCACAAGGCCAATAGATTTACCCTGCCTTTTGTATGGGTCCAAGATTTCTCTTAATTGATCGATTTTTTTGATAATTTTCATTGTATGCTCCTATAAATTATTATCCTGAAATTTTTTATCTCTATGGGTATTATAAGGCAAATTCTTATAATTAACAATATTTTTTTAAAAGTATTTTAGATTCAAGGATGTTTTTTTCTCCATGATTTATTAAAAAAAATCTTTTTGAAAAATATATGTTTCTTGTTATAATTATATGTAAGGTAGGATGTTTTCCTATCATATTTACAAATATAGCTATAGGGAGGAGATTTTGAAAATTGCTATAGTTGGCGCAGGGGCGATGGGCTCTTTGTTTGCTTCTTATTTATCAAAAAATAATGAAGTTTTTCTCATAGACCATAAAAAAGAAAAGGTCGAAAAAATCAACAGAGAAGGGATCAAAGTTACAGAAAGCGACGGATCTACTAGTCAATACAAGGTAGACGCCTTTATGTATGATGACAAGCTATCAAGTCCTGATATATTATTTAACTTTGTCAAAACTTTCAAAAACCGACAGGCCCTAGAAAATATTTCTTCTATAATTGGGGAGGATACAATCCTGGTGAGCCTACAAAATGGTTATGGCAATGACAAAGACCTGGAGAAATTTCAGGATAAAAGTCATATTGTAATAGGATCTACCACCCACGGATCAACCCTTTTATCTGATGGGGAAATTTTCCATGCTGGCAGCGGCATGACATACTTAGGGGAGAACTCCTCCAATAAAAAAAGCCTAGAAATAGTAGAAAAGATCCTAAAAAAAGCAGGTTTTGAAATAAAAATCAGCCAAGATATAGATAAACTTGTCATAGAAAAACTTTTTATAAATATAGGTATAAACGCTATCACAGCCTTGGCTGATAAGGAAAACTCCTGTATTTATAAAAATAAATACGCTAGGGATATGTCAAAACTTTTAGTCTATGAAGCCTGCCAAATTTTTAATCTCTATGGTTATAATTTTGATAAGGATGAGATTTTTGCCAAAGTCTTGGCCACGGCAGAAAAAACCGGCAAAAATACTTCTTCGATGAGGGCAGACCTTTTAAAGGGCAATAAAAGCGAAATCGATAAGATAAACCAAATCATCGTAGAAAAGGCCAGGGGTAAAAATCAAAAAAGTCCATACAATGAAGCTATAAGTTTGCTTATAAAAGCAAAAGAGGGAGAAAAATGAAAAAGAAAATGTCTGTACTTGATTTCAAAAAGTACAAAGAGGAAAAAAGAAAATTCGCCTATGTAACAGCCTATGACTACACAATGGCATCTATAGTCGACGAAAGTGATGTAGAGGTAATCCTAGTAGGGGATTCTCTAGGTATGACCATGTTAGGCTATGATTCCACAGTACCAGTGACTGTTGAGGATATGATCCACCACGGATCTGCAGTTGTTAGGGGAGCAAAAAACACCTTTATAGCTGTAGATATGCCTTTTGGATCCTATGAAGTATCCAAAGAAAAAGCAGTAGAAAACGCTGTTAGGATTTTCAAAGAAACTGGGTGTGACTGTGTAAAATTAGAAGGTGGCCTAGAATATGTTGATACAATAAAGGCTATAATAAATGCAGGTGTCCCAGTTATGGGCCACATAGGACTAACTCCTCAATCATCAACCATGCTTGGTGGTTTTAAAGTCCAGGGTACAACACCAGAATCAGCCAAAAAGCTAATAGAAGATGCAAAATCCCTAGAAGATGCCGGATGTTTTTCTATAGTTTTAGAGTGTGTACCAAGCGTAGTTGGTAAAAATATATCAGAGAGTGTTTCTGTTCCAATACTAGGTATAGGTGCGGGCAAGGATGTAGATTGCCAGGTTATAGTTTTACAAGATATGCTAGGTATGTATCCAAACTTCAAACCTAAATTTGTAAAAATATTTGCCAATGTCAGAGAAGAAATGCTAAAGGGACTAAACACCTACCACGAAGAAAGTGTAAATGGGACATTCCCAAGTGAAGAATATTCCTTTAATAAAAAAGTAGACCTATCCGGCCTATAAAAAAGAAAAAGACCAAGACAACTAAAAGCTAAGGAGAGATTTTTCTAATGAGCTGGGTCTGGTCTTTTTTTTTGGAAATCTTGTTAAGATTTTACATGATTTTATAAAATTGAGGCTTTTTTTTATCAATTTCTTCAATTTGGATTTAAAACAATTCAAAAAGTGATATAATTATATTAGACTAGGGGTATTTTACTTATTTTTATCGTTGATAAAATTTGTAGTTTAGATTAGGTGCTTTTCAACATAGGCCTATACCATATCCTAGTCAAAAAATATTTAGGAGGGTTTATGATAAATAGAAGAGTTATAACAGCAGGCGCAGGATTGCTTGCAGGAGTTCTTGGTGGAAAAATATTAAGCTCAAAGCTTGCTAAGAACGCAGCAGTATCAACAGTAGCAGGTGGCATTAGAGTTAAAGAATCTTTGGACAAAACAATAGAGAAAGTTAGACTTTCTGCAGATGATATAGTAGCTGAAGCTAGGGAGAAAAAAGAAAAAGAAGACCTAGAAGCAGCAAAAAAAGCAGCTGAGAAGGATATAAATCAAGTTGCAAAAGAAGATCTAATAGCAGACCTTAAAGCTGAGATCAAAGAAGAGATCCTAAGGGATATGAAAGCAGAGGAAGAAGAGAATAAATGAGAGCAAGCATAGCTCACAGGCTTGACCAGAGGGCCAGATTTGTCTATGAGGAGAATTTGCCAAATGAAATGGCTAACAATTTAAAATATCTCATAGAAAAAATTGATGGGGTAAGGATGTGCAAAGTCAATACCCTTGCCTCATCCTTTACTGTATATTTTGACCAGGGCTCTATGGCAAGGATTGCTAGAAACATTTTAGACCTTGATATCAAAGAGGTTAAAGACCTAGTTATAGAGGATCCGGACTTTTATCCTCAGCCAGAAGAAGATATTTTCCATATAGTCAGGGATGCCTTATATAGGAGAATGTTTTTTAAGTATATGATTCCACCATTCTTGGGACCATATTTTATTGTAGCTAGGGCCTATCCTTTTGTAAAGGCAGGTATCAAGGCTATAAAAAATAGAAAGATCAATGTAGAGCTTTTGGATGCCACAGCTATTTCTGTTTCTCTTTTGACAGGAGAGTTTGGGGATGCAGCTAATATAATGTTCTTGCTTGATCTTGGTGAGAAGCTTGAAGATTATACACTAAAAAGATCAAAAGAAGACCTAGCACACAGTTTGGCCCTAAACATAGACAAGGTTTTTGTTATGGAAAATGGGGAAAAGATCCTAAAATCTCTCAAAGACGTAGAAGTTGGAGAGCTTGTAGTAGTGGAGATGGGATCATCAATACCTGTGGATGGCAAGGTAGTAGACGGCCTTGCTGTTGTAAATGAGTCTTCATTTACAGGGGAGAGCGAGCCTGTCAAAAAGGTCAAGGGATCTGTAGTTTTTGCAGGTACTGTCCTAGAAGAAGGGTCTTTGCTTATAGAAACTAGCAAAAAATATGATGACTCTAGACTTAGCCATATAATAAATCTTTTGGGTCAAAATGAGAAAAATAAATCATTGGCTCAGAAAAATGCAGAAAATATGGCTGATTCTCTTGTCAAATACTCCTTTATGGGGGCAGGCCTTACCTATCTTTTGACAAGGAATTTTATAAAGGCTAAATCATTTTTGATGGTAGACTTTTCTTGTGCCCTAAAACTAACCATACCTATAGCTATAATGAAGGCTATAAGCCAGGCTTCAGAGATGGATGTAATAGTAAAGGGTGGCAAATTTTTAGAAAATTTGGCCAAGGCTGATACAATTGTCTTTGATAAGACAGGGACCCTAACAAAGTCTGAGCCAGACCTAGCAAAAGTCATTTCTTTTACGGATATAAGTGAGGATGAGTGTTTGAGGATAGCAGCATGTCTTGAGGAGCACTTCCCACACTCCATAGCCCGTGCGGTTGTAAAAAAAGCTCGTGATAAAAAGCTAAACCATGAAGAAATGCACTCAAAACCAGAATACATTGTAGCTCATGGTATAAAGTCGACTATAGCTGGATCTACAGCCCTAATCGGATCAGAGCATTTCGTTTTAGAAGACGAGGGTATAGAGATAAGTCAAGAAGTCAGAGATAAGATCGATTCTCTAAAAGAAAATTATTCACTTTTATACTTGGCCCTAAGCGGTAGGCTCATAGCTGCACTTTGTATAGAAGATCCTATTAGAGAAGAAGCGGCAAATATAATCTCTGAACTTAGAAAGCTTGGTATCAATGATATAGCAATGCTAACTGGAGATGCAGAAAATGCTGCCAGGTCAGTAGCAGAGACTCTGGGTATAGATTATTATAAATCTCAAGTCTTGCCAGAGGATAAGGAAAACTTTATAAAAGAGAAAAAAGCAGCTGGCAAAACAGTTATCATGGTAGGTGACGGTATAAATGATTCTGTAGCCCTATCTAGGTCTGACGTTGGTATATCTATGCACCAGGGAGCAGATATAGCCAAGGAGATAGCAGACATAACCATAGGTACAGATAGCCTAGATGGACTAGTAGACCTTATAAAACTATCAAAGGCTTTGGATAGGAGACTATCTGATGCTTACAAAAAAATCGTAAGTATAAATTCGACCCTAATTATCCTAGGGGTCCTAGGACGAATTTCAAATACAAATTCATCCTTGATTCACAACCTATCAACACTTATGATTGCAGCTAACAATATGAATAATTACAAAATTTAAGCGACCAAATGGCCGCTTATTTTTTATAAAAAAAAGCTTCTGAATATTGGAGGAAATTCAGAAGCTTTTAACAACTACTATATTTATAAAACTATTTTCTTATAAACTTTTTATATATACCAAATAAGGCCATACCTATTATGGCATTTATAACTATAGCTCCACCTGGCTTTATATCAAAGGTGTAGGAGCTTATGATCCCTACCATCATATAGATGATACCAAGACATATAGTTATGAAAAATGTCTGCTTGTAGGATTTTGCTACTATGAGGGAAGTAGCTACTGGCAAAACTATAAGGCTTGTAACCATGAGGGCCCCTATAATTTTGACAGATAGTGCGATTGTTATTGCCGATAGGAGGGTAAAAACAGCATCCATCGCCCTAACCCTCACGCCAGAAAGTCTAGCTGTATTTGGGTCAATGGCTATGGCTAGGAGGGCTGCATATCTGCTAATTGACAAAATTAGGACCAATACAAATACTATGGATGTATTTATAAGGTCGGCTGTGGTGATTGATGAAATCGAACCAAAAAGATAGGAGTCAAAGGAGTTGCCACCAGGGGCAAAATCTGAAAGTATAGCAGCTATACCTAGACCTGTACTCATTATGACAGCTGTTGCCATATCCCCATATTGAGGGAATTTTTTTCTAATAAATTCTATAAGGAAGGCTGCCACCACACAAACAATGGCAGAACCTAAAAGTGGGTCAAAACCCAAGATCAGTCCCATACCAACACCAGCTAGGGCTGTGTGGGATAGGGCATCTCCTATCATAGATGTTTTTCTGTTGACCATAACTATACCTATAATAGGGATCATGATCGATAGCAAAAAGCCTGATAGGAGGGCTTTTCTCATAAAAGCAAATTCTAACATTTTACAAGCCTCCCTTCTATCATCTGATATTTTTTCATATCTAAATCTAGACTTTCCATTTCTTTTAGCTCGTGAGTTACCATTACTATTGAAATATTAAATTTTTCTGAAAGTATATCTACAGTTTCAAAGAAATTTTTCTTGCTATCCTTGTCAACTCCAGCTGTTGGCTCATCAAGGATGAGTATTTGTGGATTGTTTATCATAGCCTTGGCAATCATTGCCCTTTGGGCAAGACCACCTGATAGTTCATTGACGGGGGTATTTATATAGGCTTCCATGCCCATTTTTATAAGGATTTCTCTAGCCTTGTCGTAGTGAGATTTCCTTGGGATTTTTATAGGGCCAAAGTCTTCGTAGAGATTTAGGGATACAAGCTCCAAACAAGTTATTGGAAAGGAGATTTTATTGACTATATTTATCTGAGGGACATAGCCAATTTCTTTGAATGACTTGTAATTTTCTATATTTTTCCCTAAAAGTTTTATAGACCCAGAATCTTTTTTTAGCTCGCCCATCATAAGTTTTATGAGGGTGGATTTGCCGCTACCATTGCCGCCCAAAATAAGGGCCAAATCTCCCATCTCTAGGTCAAAATCACAAGAATTTATGACAGGGATTTTATTGTAGGCAAAGGTCAAATCTTTTATTTCTATTGCTTTCATCTTTCCTCCTTGGTCATAGACTTGTAGAGATTTTCTAGGTTCATTCTCATCAGATCTATATAATTTTGATTTTTATCCTTTTGCTCTTTTGAGACATACTCCATAGAAGCTAGTGGAGAGGTTTCTCCACCTATCTCCTCTGCAAGGGAGGCAGCCTGTTTTGGATTTTGTCCATACTCATAAAAAACTGTTGATATATGGTTGTAATTAGAAAAATCAACGGCCTTTTTGATTGTCTTTAGACTAGGACTTTCAAGGCTTGTAAGACCCTGGAGAGGGTACTGGGTTAGGTCAAAATCTCTAGCTAGATAAGCGTAGGCATAATGGAGGGTTAGGAAATTTTTTCTCTCCTTTGCTAGTTTGGAGAATTTTTCCTTATACTCTGCGTCTATATCTGTCAATTGGTCTACATATTTTAGTTTATTTTTTTTATATATTCTTTCATTTTTTGGATATTTTTCTATCAGCTTTTCCTGGATAGCATTTAGGTATTTTTTTGCATTGACTATTGATAGCCAAGAATGAGGGTCGTAGGTTATTTTATCAAAACCTGAGGATGAGCCCTCCATTAGAGATACTTCTTTGCCATCATCCTTTAGGAAATTACCATCTTTATCAGCAATATTATAAGGAAGTAGGTCTTCGCTGATCCTATCTGCTATAAAAATCCACTTGCCAGATTCTGGAAAATCAAAAAATACTTGGCCAGATTCATGGCCCATTTCTATACCATAAACCTTGCCTTCTTCTATTTTTGTAGTGGAGTTTTGGTGGATAAGCTCGCCTTTTTGGCTCATAATATCCTTGCATTTTTTTACCAAATCCTTGCCCTCTAGGCCCTCATCTTTTATAAAGGCTACCCTCATCATGTCTTCGTGGGTATGGCCAAAATCTATTTTGGATTTGCCTTTTTCTAAGTCAAGCCTAGCTAGGTATTGAAAATCACCGATAGCAGCTGCTCCCTTGTAGGTTATAAGATCAACAGAGTCAGATAGTTTTAGGATATCCAAATCTGGGAGATTTTCCCTGACTGTATCTAGCCAAGGCTCCATATTTGCTCCATTTACCACCAAAAGATCACAAGAAGCAAGTCTTTTCATATCCTTAGGGCTAGGCTCCCAAATGTGGGGGTCTTTGTCAAGGGGCATAAAACTTTCTACATCAACTGTATCTGCTCCTATCATCTGACAAAGGTCATGGACTGGATAGAATGAAGTATATATTAGGGGTTTACCAGCCGAGTTTTTGTCATTTTTGGAGCAGGCACTTGCCATAAAGAGAATAAAGATAGAAAAAATTGCAAAGAATTTTTTCTTGGACCTGCCCAAGCTAAGATTTTTTTTAATCTTAGCTTGGGGAGAGGTTTTATTCAGTAATTTCATCTATTATTTGTGCGTCAGTAGAAGATGGTTTTACAAAGGTTGGGTACCAGCCTTCTTCTTTAAGTAGGCTATCTTTGTCATCGCCATATCTCATGTGGAAGTGGGTTAGGCTTTCCTCTCCGTGGATAGGCATCATTAGGAGAACTTTGTAAGGAGCATCTTCGCTGTTTGCTTCAAATACGTCCCACTCAAGTTTGTGGCCACCGTGTTCAACTTCGATTTTTTCTTTGAATGTATAGTCAGCTTCGCCGATTACTTCGCCCTTAGCATCTGGGAATTCTTTTAAGAATTTAACATGGTCACCAGCGATTTCTAGACCGCCGAAGTCACATTTTCTCTTTTTGAGATAAGCTTCTTTGGCAGAAGCTTCATCTGTGTTTTCTTTTTCAGCTAGGGTTTTGAATGCTTCTTGGATTTCAGCCTTTTCTAGGTAGCCACCCATATCATTCCATTGGCCTTCCCAATCAGCCATACTTACTTGATCTTGGCTTTCTTCTACTTTTGTTTCTTCTTTTGTTTCTTCTTTTTCTTTAGATTCCTCAGCTTTAGCTGGTTCTTCTACCTTTGTTTCTTCTTTTGTCTCTACTTTTGCAGAGTCATTTTGGCAAGCAGCCATAATTAGTCCAAGTGATAATAGGGCTACTAGACCGAATTTTTTATTAGTTTTCATTATAATTACCTCTTTTATTGATATTTTTTGTCAATCGATTAACTAACTAGGATAATGATAACACCTATCAACCGTATTGTCAAGAGTGATTTGCATTATCTACAAAAAACAATGAGTTAACAATCTTGATCTATGGTATGAGGATACAAAGGACAGGCAAGACCTAATGCCCTAATACAAATAAAAACAAGTTGGTTAAAGATTAAGTACAAAGGGGTAAAACGAGGCTGTGATATATAAAGATTTTGATAATAAGATTTAAATATAAAAATAATCACGAAATAGAAAATTATGGATCGGGAGAATTTGCTTTATGAAAAACAGATAAAAATATATAATAAGAATGTATATTTGTAGGGGTTTTTATAAAAATGGGTAAGAATTTATAAGAAAAAAACGTTTTCGAGGAGGAAATATGACAGATTTTATAAAATCATTTGACGGCACATCTTTATTTTTCAATAAGGAAGAAATTGAGGGGGCAAGGGCTGCTATTGTCATTGTCCACGGTCTTGCAGAACACCAGGGTAGGTATGATTATGTGGCAGAAAAACTTCACGAAGAAAAAATATCAACCTACAGGTTTGACCATAGAGGCCATGGCAAATCAGAAGGCGAAAGAGGATTTTATAAAGATTACAATGATATGTTAGAAGATGTAAATATCATTGTAGATAAGGCTATAGAAGAAAATCCTGACATACCAGTATTTTTGCTAGGTCATTCTATGGGTGGTTTTGCAGTTTCCCTTTATGGGGCCAAATACAAGGATAAAAAACTTGCCGGTATCATAACTTCTGGTGGTCTAACCCATGATAATAATAAGCTTGCAGATGCGGTAGAAGCAGGACTGGATCCTCATATAGAAGTGCCAAATGAGCTTGGCGATGGGGTATGTTCTGTAAAAGAGGTCGTGGAAGATTATGTAAAAGATCCACTCAACCTAAAAAAATACCAAATCGGTCTTTTATATGCACTAAAAGAGGGATTAATTTGGTTTAAGGAAAATGAAAAAGACTTTGCCTACCCAGTTTATATCCTCCATGGCAGGGATGATGCCTTGGTCAATTTCAAGGATAGCTTGGACTTTTTTGAAAACAACTCTTCTAAGGATTGCCAGATAAAAATTTATAAGGGCCTCTATCATGAGATTTTAAATGAATATATCAAAGATGAGGTCATAGGAGATATTATTACTTGGATCAATAACAGGATATAAGTAAAAACCTAATATAAAAATAACCTAAGTTTATCTTTGGAACTTGTAAACCTAACAAGATCCACAGATAGGCTTAGGTTTTTATTTTTTCTAAGCAAATAAAAAAGGCTTGTACAGATTTAGTGAGATTTATCTTTTCTTTAAAATATATTGATATTAACGCAGATTTGAAATTTAGAATTTAGGGAAACTGGAGTAGGATAATTTTTTTGGATTTTGTCAATTTTTAGACTGAGGATCTTATATACTAGGGTTAAAAATTTGTATATTTTTAAAAATATTTGTCTTTGCTTTTCTAAAAGAAAAAATCCATGGGACTTGCCCATGGATTCTATTTTTGTTTCTATTTTTTTGTATAGTTTGGAGATTCTCTTGTGATTTGGATATCGTGTGGGTGGTTTTCTACAAGAGATGCTGGGGAGATCTTTACAAATCTTGATTTTTCGTAAAGCTCTTTGAGATCTTTAGCTCCCACATAGCCCATACCAGACCTAAGTCCTCCTAGGAGTTGGTAGATTACATCTCCAACTGGGCCTTTGTAGGCAACCCTACCTTCGACTCCTTCTGGTACATATTTTTTGGTATCATTTTGGAAATACCTATCGCTAGATCCTGATTTCATAGCTGCTAGGGATCCCATGCCACGGTACTCCTTAAATTGCTTGCCCTCAAACATGATTGTCTCTCCTGGAGACTCTTCTGTACCTGCAAAGAGGGAACCAGCCATTACGACGCTTGCTCCACAGGCTAGGGCCTTGGTTACATCTCCAGAATATTTTATACCACCGTCAGCAATTATTGGTATGCCGTATTCTGAGGCTGCCTTTACGCAGTCGATGATAGCTGATATTTGTGGCACGCCAACACCAGTTACAACCCTGGTTGTACAGATTGATCCAGGACCTATACCGACTTTGACGCAGTCTGCGCCTGCTTCTATTAGGTCTCTTGTAGCTTCTCCTGTCGCTACATTGCCTGCTATAAGCTGGAGGTCTGGGTATTTCTCTTTGATAAGTTTTACAGCTTCCAAAACGCCTTTTGAGTGGCCATGAGCTGTATCTAAAGCTATGACATCGACTTTGGCCTCTACTAGGGCGTCAACTCTTTCCATCATATCACTTGTTATGCCAACACCAGCCCCTACTAGGAGTCTATCTTGGCTATCCCTAGCTGAGTTTGGATATTCTTTTGCTTTTTGTATATCTTTTATGGTGATTAGGCCTTTTAGTTTGTAGTCATCATCTACTATAGGAAGTTTTTCTACCTTGCCTGATTCCATTTTTTTTACTGCATCTTCCATTGAGATACCGACATGGCCTACTATTAGATTTTCTTTGGTCATTATATCATCTATGATGACACTAGGATCTTCTTGGAATCTGACGTCTCTGTTTGTGAGTATTCCTTTTAGGTACATATTATCATCTACAATTGGAACGCCAGATATTCTGTAATTTGCCATTATTTCCAATGCGTCTGCCAAAGTATTGTATGGGTGTAGGAAAAATGGATCTGTGATAACCCCATGTTCGCTTCTTTTGACCCTATCAACTTGTTGGGCTTGTTCTTCTATAGACATATTTTTATGTATTATGCCTATGCCACCTTGTCTGGCCATGGCTATAGCCATTTTTGATTCTGTAACTGTATCCATTGATGCTGATAGAAATGGAATGTTAAGTTTGATTTTTTTTGTTAGATTTGTTTGTACGTCAACTTTGTTTGGCAAAACCTCTGATTTGCCTGGAACAAGCAACAAATCATCGAAAGTTAAGCCTTCGCCTATTATCTGCATATTTTCCTCCTAATTATAGTAAAAACTTAGAAACAACCGATAAAAACAATACATTTTTTTATATTTTTCATATTATACCATGAAAATTTTGCCTGTCTATGGATAAATTTTGCCGAAAAAATTATTTTTTATCCTGACCATAGGTCTTAAAAGCCTCTAGGACTTCTCCTATTTGATCCTCACTTAAAAGTACGGGAGAGCCGCATGACTTGCTTAAGATTTGCAAGTGAGATAGGTATTCAATATTTTTGGCCAGAGAAAAAGCACTCTTTAGGTCTTTCCCACAAGCTAGCATACCGTGGTTGGCTAGCAAAACTGCATCAGATTTTCCAGCAGCTTCTAGGGCATTTTGGGCAAGCTTTTCTGTCCCAAACCTCGCATAGTCAGCACAAGGGACCCTACTTGTATTGGCATCTGCTATGACATAGTGGATAGGTTCAAGGGCCTCTCTTAGGACTGATAAGCAAGTAGCATAGACTGAGTGGGTATGGACTATGGCATTTATATGGTCCTTATTTTTGTAAAAAAGTGTGTGGAGATGCCATTCGGATGATGGTTTTTTATCTCCCTCTAGTATGTTGCCATCGAGGTCTATAGCCACTATATCCTCTGGCCTTGTCAGCTCGTAGTCAATACCTGATGGGGAGATTAGGACTGTGTTTTCTTCTCTGATATAGATTGATAGGTTGCCAGATGTGCCTGGTGATAGGCCCTCTCTAGACATTTTTTTGCCAAAATCAACCAGGTCCTGTCTTTGTTTTTCAAATTTCATTTATACTCCTAATAAAAATCCTCGCCTGAGATTTCAAAATATTTACCAAGGTCATTTGCCTTAAAAACTCCCTTGTCAGTGACAACTCCAGTCACCAAGTCTGATGGGGTCTTGTCAAAGGATGGGTAATAGCCTTTGACACCCTTTTGGGTGTGTCTTACCCCACCAAGGCTTAGGACATCTTCTGGATCTCTCATCTCGATTTTGACATCATCTAGGGATTTCTTGCCCTTGTCAGGTATACCTGTCACATAATAAGGGATAGCAAAATGTTTGGCCAAAAGAGCCATCTGGAAGGTCCCGACCTTGTTAACTACTGATCCGTCCTCGGTAATAGAATCTGCAGCTGAGCTAAAGACATCTACCATGCCCTTTTGCATGATATCTCCTATCATATTGTCGGTGACAATTGTTGTATCAAAGCCTGACTCTACAAAGCAAGAAGCTGTAAGCCTTGCCCCTTGGAGAAATGGCCTTGTCTCTGCACATATGACCTTGAAATTTTTGCCAGTTTTTTTGCTTGCTGCAATGAGGGTCCCTATTATAGTTTCCCCATAGCATTGGGTAAGGAGGGTCCCATTTTCTGGTATGAGGTCTAGGAGGTATTCTCCTGTGGCG
This sequence comes from Anaerococcus mediterraneensis, assembly GCF_900128415.1. Classification (NCBI taxonomy): domain Bacteria; kingdom Bacillati; phylum Bacillota; class Tissierellia; order Tissierellales; family Peptoniphilaceae; genus Anaerococcus; species Anaerococcus mediterraneensis. The sequence goes on along the minus strand of NZ_LT635772.1, from coordinate 465,812 downwards.
ATCATGGTTGAGTACCTGCGGTTAAGGCCTTCTATGATATTATCGACTATAGGTTTTATAGGGTCTCTGCCTTCTTCTATAGCCTTTATACCAATCTCTAGGGCCCTAGATGTGATTTGTCCATACCTAGAGGCTGTTGTGACCCTAGCATTTGCAAGCTCTCTTTCTGCTTTTTGCAAAAATTTGATTTGGTCATCTTTCTCTAGGTCTTTGGACTGGTAGGCAGCTAGAGCCATACCCATGCCGACAGCCGTATATGGACCAGCTGATTGGGTCACTAGGTTTTGGATGGCTTTTATGACTTCTTGGTAGGTCGTACAGATTTCATATCTGACTTCTCTAGGATAAACTCTCCTGTCTAGGATTTTGACCTTGCCATCTTCATACCAGGCTACATTTTCGTATTTTAATAAAAAAGGCATCAATTCATCGTATCTTTTCATATCTTCTCCTTTTTAGTTTTTATTTTTCTGCTTTGGGATCTTTTGCCAAAAACACCCAGGGCTATTATGGTTGCAAGATATGGTATAGCCTTGGTTAGTTGTGAAGGAACTACATTTTGGATTGCTACACCATAGGCTTGGCAGGCTCCAAAAAACAAACTAGAAACCATGGAGCCCAATGGATGGTTTTGGGCCATGGAGGCTGCTGCCATTGCTATAAAGCCCCTACCAGCTGTCATATTTTCTGTAAACAAGGTGACTTGTCCCAAGGCTAGGGCACTACCTCCAAGTCCGCAAAGGGCACCAGAGATGATTACCATTAGCATTTGGATCTTTGTAGGGTTGACCCCAAGAGAAGTTGCGGCCTGCTCGTTTATACCAACAGATAAGCACCTAAAACCCTTGACTGTTTTGTATAAAAATATATAGGTAAGGATAGCTGCCACATAGGACATATAATCTAGTATGGTCAGATTTTCAAAAATCCTTCCTATAAAGGTCCCTGCCATAAAGGATGGGGGATTGATTTTTGTAAGGGATATAAGCTCTGGCGAGCTAAAAGATCCTTTTGCTCCCAAAATTATAAATAAAAATATGGCTGTGAGGGCGCTGACAAGTAGGTTTATAGATGTACCTATAACCATGTCTGCAGCCTTGTATTTAACTTGGAGGATGGCAACTACAAGACCGACTATAGATGAGGCCAAAACTCCAGCTCCTACCGCCAAAAACAAACTCTTGGTATAAAAATTGACTACTACTGCTACAAAAGAGGATATAAGCATCTGGCCCTCAAGGGCAATATTAAAGACACCGACCTTGGAGCATATTGCAGATCCAAGGGCTGCAAATAGGACTGGTGTGGTTGATCTGATTGTAGAATTTATTATCGAAGCTAAATAATTCATATCCATAAGCCTAGACCTCCTTCGATTCTTTTTCTGTATTTTTGTTTTTCTTTCTGTTTTTTAGGAAATTATAGGTAAATTTCACTGAAACAAAAAGAGTTATTGATGATTGGATAACTGTTGACATCTGCAAAGGAACATTGGCAGATCTTTGTATAGCCTGGCCACCAACCTGGAGTCCTGATAAAAATATTGATGCAAAAAATATACCCACAGGATGAAGCCTTGCTATGAGGGCTGCCATTAGTCCTGTCCAAGCATAGGAGGTAGATACAAACATAGCATCTATGTACCTATATTTGACTCCGTAGATTTCTGTTATACCGGCAAGACCTGCTATAGCTCCTGATAAAAACATGGTCAAAAGCATAAGCCTGATCTCTTTTATACCACCATATTTGGCGAAATTTTTATTTAGACCTGTCATTTTGGATTCGTAGCCAAAGACTGTTTTCTTTTCTACAAAGAGCAAAAATACAACTATAAGTAGGGCAATAATAAAACCAATATTGAATGTATCATTTGGGAAAATCCTAAAAAACCTTAGGCCCTTTCTAATTTCTTCTGTCTGGATAGAAAACCCATCACCAGAAGTAGCCTTTAGGGGAAAGGTTACAAAATAAGATACAACATTGTTGGCTATATAGTTCATCATCAAGGTACAAATCACAAGATTTACATTAAATTTTGCCTTCAAAAATCCTGCTATGAGTCCGTAAAGACCTCCAGCTATTATCCCAGCTAAAAGAGCAAGGATTATAACAAAAAAGCTTGGGCCAGGAGCAAAAAGACCTACAACAGTAGCGACAAATCCTCCTACAATCATCTGGCCTTCAACACCTATATTTATGTAGCCAGCCCTCCAGGCAAATGCTGTGGCAATGGCGCATATTATAATCGGTGTGGCCCTAGTTAGGGTTTGCAAAAAATAATATGATGAAAAGAAGGATTTAGAAAACATCTGCTTGTATATTTCTATAGGATTTTCCTTTGAGATCAGTATAACAATAGCTCCCATGACTAGGCCGAAAATTATAGCTAGGCCTGTCTGCAAGAGAGATGAGATCAACTTATTTTTCTTATTCATTTTTGCCTCCTCCCATCATCTTTAGACCTATATCCTTTGGATTTGCTTCTTTTCTTGTGAAATGTCCGTTAAAAGATCCCTTGTAGATAGTGTAGATCCTATCTGATAGGGTAAGGATTTCTGAAAGCTCAGAAGAAATCAAAAGTATGGCATCCATTTTAGATCTTTTTTCGATAAGCTTATCGTGGATATCCTCTATAGCGCCTATATCAACACCCCTTGTTGGTTCTGCTGCTATGAGGAGTTTTGTATTTTCTTCCATTTCACGACCGACAATTAGCTTTTGGATATTGCCCCCAGAAAGCTCTCCTGCCTTTTGATCAAGAGAAGTAAATCTAACATCATATTTTTCTAGCAAATTTTCTGTGAAATCTTTTATTGTATCATTTTTTAAAAGACCAGATTTAGAAAATTTATCTTTGGTATGGTGGGCCATGATGGCAGTTTCTATGAGGTTAGCATCCTTTGCACAACCCCAAAGGTATCTGTCTTCTGGGATTACAGACAGGCCAGACTTCCTAATCTCGCCTACACTTAGGTTTTCTATTTCTTTTTCTGCTAGGCTGATTTTGCCAGAATCTATCTCCCTAAGACCGGTGATAGCTTCTATTAGCTCTGATTGGCCATTGCCTGATACGCCGGCAATGCCTACTATCTCTCCAGAGTAGACTTCCATTGAGAGATTATCAAGGAGGACTTCTCCGTTTTGACTAAGGTTTACATCATCTAGTTTTAGAACTAAATCTTTTCTCTCTTGGTCAGGGACTTTTCTTTGTGGGATTTCTTTGCCTACCATCAGATAGGAAATCTCTTCTATATTTGTATCATCTTTGTTTAGGCAATCAATATATTTCCCGTTTCTCATAACCAAAATCCTATCAGAAACAGCCATAACCTCATTTAGTTTGTGGGTTATAAGGATGATTGACTTGCCCATTTTTGCAAGGTTTTTTATAGTCTCAAGGAGGTCTTCAACCTCTTGGGGGGTAAGGACTGCTGATGGCTCATCAAAGATAATAATATTTGCATCCTGGTAGAGGACTTTTAGGATTTCTATCCTCTGCTGGATACCGACTGGTAGGTCTTGGACTTTTTGGTCAGGATTTATATTTAGGGAATATTTTTCGGATAAGTCTGCTACCATTTTTCTGGAAGACTTTCTATCAAAAAATATTTTATCCTTTGGCTCCTGGCCGTAGACTATGTTTTCATAGACTGTGAAGGGATCAAAAAGCATAAAGTGCTGTTGGATCATACCTATGCCAAGCTTTATAGCATCTGTTGGGGAATTTATAGAGACTTTTTTGCCCTCTATAAAGATCTCACCGCTGTCTTTTTCCTCCATGCCGTAGAGGATTTTCATTATTGTTGATTTGCCAGCCCCGTTTTCCCCAACTATAGATAGGACCTCGCCTTTTTTTAGGTCCAGGCTTATATTGTCATTGGCGAGTAAGGGCCCGTAGGACTTGCTGATATTTTTCATCTCAAGTAGCATAATTCACTTCCTTTAAAAAAAGAGACCTTTGCAAATTTCCCTAGGATATAGTTTTAGGCAAATATTTCTGCAAAAGTCTCATCTTTAACTTTTACTTATAGGACTCTTCATCAGGTAGGGTTTTAAGGTCTATTTCTCCTGATTTGATTTTTTCTGCAGCTTCTTTTAGTTTAGCTACCATATCATCTGTTAGTTTTTCACTTCTTGGATTTTCTGAGTCGTGGGTTACAAAAACTGCACCAATTGTGCCTTCTTCTAGGCCCCATTCTTCGTTTTCTGGCTTCCAGTTATCGCCTTCTTCCATGTAGCCTTTGATTAGGTATTGGATTGTTGCGTAGGTATCTTTGATTTGAGAAGATACGATATATGGGTTGTCAGGGCTTGTCAAATCTACGTCTTGGCCAGATGTGTAGAAGTGTTTTTCTTTGGCTGCTTCAAAAACTCCCTTGTCACCACCAGCTGAGGCTGCGTTTATAAATCTAGCGCCTTGCTCGTATTGTTGGATAGCAAATTCTTTGGCCATGGCTGGCTCGTTGAAACTACCTGTATAGTTGAAGATAAATTTGGCATCTGGTTTGTTGGTTTTAACTCCCTCCATGTAGCCGTATCTCCATTTCCATGATCCTGCACCTTGGAATACATTGACAGAACCAAAGGTGTTTTCGTCTTTTTCAGAGATTAGAGATGCTAGCATACCTATTAGGTAAGCACCCTCTTGCTCTCTAAAGGATATACATTTTACATTTTCTGCTTCTACTTCAGAATCTATTAGGGCGTAATGTGCCTTGTCAGGAAATTCTGTAGCGATTTTATTTATAGCTTCACCTGATGGCCAACCACCACCTATGATAAAGTCTACACCTTCTTCTACTAGGGCTCTGGTATTTTCTTCAAAGGCAGCTGCGTCTGGACATTCGACAACTATTGGTTCAAAACCGTATTCTTCTGCTGCATCTTTTAGACCATCGATAAGTCTTAGTACAAATACTTGGGTACCAGCTGGGTCAGTTACTAGGGCGATTTTTTTCTTTTCTCCCTTATCTTTTGAGCTTTCTTTACTGTCAGTCTCAGTCTTAGTTTCTGCTGGCGCCTTGGTATCCTCTTCATTGTCATTTGCATTACATCCTACAAAAATTGGCAAGGCTAGGGCCGCTGTAAGTAGGACTGCTAGAAATTTTTTCATCCTCTTCCTCCATTAAATTTTATTTATCAAACACTCCAAAAAGTTTCTGAACTTTTCTTCGTTATTTGCAGATGTTTGGTCTACTTCTTCTGTTGTCACTTGGCTAACAAGGCCTGCTGCCATATTTGTAATCATGGACATAGCAAAAACCTTGATCCCGCAGTGAGCTGCTGTTATAACTTCTGTGACAGTAGACATGCCAACAGCATCAGCTCCCAAAATGCTCATTGCTTTTATTTCTGCTGGAGTCTCAAACTGAGGACCAGCTGCATAAAAATATACGCCCTCTTTTATATCGATCTTTGATTCTTTTGAGGCCTCTCTTGCTAATTTTATGAGGTCTTTATCATAGGCATTTGACATATCAAAAAATCTTGGGCCAAATTCTTCGTAGTTTTTGCCTCTGACAGGGCTTGGTCCCATAAGCTTGATATGGTCTTTTATAACCATGATATCACCAGGCTTGTAGGATGGATTTATACCACCAGCTGCATTGGTTAAAATCAAATTTTTGATCCCTAGGACCTTCATCAGCCTAACAGGGATTACAAGCTGTTCAAAATCATAGCCTTCATAATAATGAAAACGACCTGACATACAAAGAACTTTTTTGCCACAAAGATCACCCAAAATAAGCTCTCCTGCATGGCTATCTACTGTTGATAATAAAAAATTTGGTATATCCTTGTATTTAATAACTGTAGGATTTTTTATATTATCAGCGAAATTGCCCAAGCAAGAGCCCAAAACAATTGCAAGCTCTGGTTTGTAGTTGATCTTTGAAAGTATGTAGTCTTTCGCATCTTGGAAATAAGACTGATCGTAAGAATTATTCACCAAATATCCTCCTTATTTGTGTTGTCTTGTTTTAAAATTAATCAGGACTTTTATGAAAAAGTCCTTGCTCTTTTATAATAACCTATATAGTAACTATACAGTCAAGGATTTTTTACTCGCAAAGAGGGATGTGGATCTCTGTTACATACCTATTTACCATATTTTCTAAGAAGGGATCTAGGATGTTTATACAGATAAAATCCTTGGTGAATTTTTTTTCTGGGAATTTCTTCTTGGCTTTTTCTACAACCTTTGGGATATCTTCATAAGGTCCTTCATAGAAAAACCTCAGGGCCTTGTACTTGTCTAGGTATTTTATAAAGTTTTCGTATTCTTCCTTGACATAATTAAAGCCGACCAGGGCCCCAAAAACCTTGTCGTAGGAGTCGCTTTCCTTTTTGTAGTTATAAAAAGCTAGGGTTGGATAATTGAAAAATAGGGAAGAGTTGTAGATGTTTTCTTCATAGCCTAGGGAGTAGTAGATCCTAGGTGGGCAAGAAATAAAATCAAAATCTATATCCTTGCTAAGTTTCATTTTTTCATCAACAAAGTCTAGTTTTCGTTCAATAGTTTCTATAATCTCAGCTAATCTATCTCTTTCTTTTAGGATCATTTCAGCCTGGAAGTTTAGTTCTTCTTTGAGGATGTTTAGGTCGTCATGGCTTAAAAGGTCTTTGATTTTTTCTATAGAAAATCCTAAGATCCTAAGAAATTTTATAAAAGAAAATTGTGAAAATTGGTTATAGGTATATTTTCTGTAGCCGGTTTTAGGATCGACTTCATAGGGTTTGAAAAGGTCTATTTTGTCATAATATATCAGAGTTTGCCTGCTGACATCAAACATATTTGCAAATTCGCTTATGGATAAATATTTCATCTTAACCTCCACTATCAATATACTAATTTTTAGTCTTATTTTAAGTAAAAAAACTCCCACAAGCTGTAAAACAAGTGGGGGTTAAAATTTTCTTATAATAATATTATGAGTTTTTCCTATCAGGGATAATTTTATTTAAAATTATAGCTACTAGGGCAGAGCTTGCTATAGATGATCCTAGTATGTACTGGATTATGACAGGTAGGGATTTTATAAAATCTTCTGGTATGAGGTTTAATCCTATAGCAAAAGACATTGATATGATCAAAATATATTGGCCCTTGCTATCTAGGTCTATATTTTTGACCATGCCAATACCTGCTAGGGCGATGATGCCGCTTGTGACCAAAAATACTCCACCAATAGCAGCTGATGGGATGACGGTGATGATGGCTGATAGTTTCCCTGAAAAACCTATTAGTATTAGGATAGCGCCAACAAGGGTCATTATGTGCCTGGAAAAAACTTTGGATAGGGCAAGGACTCCGACATTTGAAGAGTAGGCTGTCATTGGGCTTACTCCAAAAAGTGAAGATATAATATTAGAAATACCTAGGCCTGTGACTCCCTTGTTGACCCTTTCTTCTGTAAGGTCTGTTTGGGTTGTAGAGCTTGTAGCTAGCCAAGATCCAACAGTTTCTGTCATTATTACAAAGTATAAAATTATCATTGTAAAAACTGATGCCAGGTCAAACTTTATAGAAAAATCTATGAAAGGTAGGGCTGGCCTTGCAAAAAAACTTGCAGCCTTGACTGGTTCAAAGTTGCCATAGCCAAAAGATATGTAGACTAGAAATCCACACAAAAGGGCAAAAATCCCTGATCCTATTCTAGAAATAGAACCGACCTTATTATCCTTTTCACCAAGTATAGAAAAAACCATCATGGCCATCATTGTTACAAGGGCAATTATAATATTTTCTCCCAAACTAGCTTCATTTTCTATAAAAATTTGCGAATTGAGGGCTAGAGGTATGAGGGATAGGCCGATATTTATAACTATGCTTGCTCCAACAACTGGGGAGATTAAGGACTGGAGGATTTTATTAAACTGTTTTGACAATCCCAATAGGACTTGTACAAATGCACCTATTAGGCAAGCGCCAACTACATAGGCCCAAGAATCTATATTGCCGCCATTTATCATATAAATTCCTATAATACCACCTACAGGGACAAAACTTGCCCCATAGACTAGGGGATATTTCATAAAAACTAGGGCCTGGAGGAGGGTTGTGATCCCTGAAACCAAAAAGGTCGATTGGATGATGCTGACCTTTTGGCTATCATCAAAAAGCAAAATCGATGCTATGATCAAAGGCACTACATAGGCATTCATGACTAGAGTGTGCTGGAGGGCAAGGACTAGGGCCTTGCCAGTAGGGATTTTTTCTTCTATTTTTTTCTCGTTGGGATTTATTATTTTATTTTCCATCTATTTGACCCTTTCTCCTTGGACGTAGACTTCTTTTATGTTTGATGATTCTGATAAGAGTAGGATTTTGTGGAGCATATCTATATCAGAGATTTCCTCATAAAAATGTGGGATATTATGATCTATTTTTAGGATTTGAACATCAAAGGCATAGTCTTTTTCAAGTTTGCCTATAGGTAGTTTTAGGGCTTCGCCCCCGCCTGCTGTCGCTAGGTAAAAGGCTCTATTTAGGGTGATAGATGAGTCATATCTTCCTCTTTTATCACTAGCTAGGGCTGGGTCTACTCCGTCATTTAGCATCCTAGATGAGATCACAGCTTGTCTTATAGCTGTATAAAGGCTAGGACTATAGCCACCGGAAATGTCAGTAGCAAGACCGACATTGAGATTATTTTCCTGGCAGGTTTTGACAGGGAGAACTGCATTTGCAAAATAAGCATTTGAAATTGGACTGTGAGCTATACTGGCTCCTCTATCTGCCAAAAGTTTCATGTCATCTTCTGATAGGTGGCAAGCGTGGGCTAGGACTGTTCTTTCGTTTATAAGGTTAAACTTATCTAGGGCCTTGGCATCATGGATCCCGTATCTTTCTATAGCATAACCATGCTCCCAGTCGCTTTCGCTGACATGGCTTTGGATGTGGATATCTTTATAGGATTTTGCAAGCTCTCCTAGACCTTTTAGGGCCTCATCAGAGCAGGAAGGTATAAACCTAGGGGTAATAACTGGATAAACTTTTTGCTTGTAGTCATCTTTTATAGCCAAAACCTCATCTACAAAGAGCCTACATTCCTCTATAGCATCCTTGGCTGACTTATCCCTGCAATAATCAGGATTTGCATTAGGATCATCCATCACAACCTTGCCAACCAGACCTCTTTGGCCGAGATCCCCACAGATTTTGGCGAGAAGACTTGATGGAGCCCTATCAACACTTGCAAAGTACATAGCTGTGGTTGTACCGAATTTGAGGGTTTCTTTTACCAAATCTCTATAAATCATGTTTGCAAATTCAAGATCCCTATACTTGCTTTCTAGTGGGAAGGTATATTTACCCAGCCAAACCTCCAAGGGACTATCTAGGGCGGTGCCTGCTTGTGGCCACTGTGGGGCGTGGTTGTGAAGGTCTATAAAACCTGGCAATATGTACTCATCATCAGCCAAAACCCTAAGTTCGCCCGCTTCTAATAGTTTTTTTCTGATATCTTCATAATCACTATGGGATTTTTCGAAAAGATCTTCTATAAAACCCTCATCGTTTACCAGAAAAATCCCCTTATTTATAACTTTTACTTGGTCAAAACTTTCGCTATAAAAAGCCTTTCCTTCTATTGCAAATGATTTACTCATTCCTACCTCCTAAAGATTTTGAGAATATCATATTGTGTATAGGGACTATACAGTCAAGAAAAAACAAATAAAAAAATCGCCCTCATGGACGATTTTTTGTTTATTTACTTATCATAAGTTTATTAAAGGCGCCAAGGGCTGCTATCGCTCCGCTTCCGGCGGCTATTACAATTTGCTTGAAAAGTGTATCCGTGGCATCTCCTGCCCCATAGATCCCATCTATATTTGTAGATCCATCATTTGCAGTGATTATTTCTCCTCTGTCAGAAAGATCTATAGCAGAATCTTTTAGCCATTCTGTATTTGGGATTAGTCCTACCTGGATAAAGCAACCTGCTACTGGGATTTCGTGGTTTTCACCGCTTATCCTATCGGTGTAGGTGAGTTTTTCAAGTTTGCTATTTCCATAGAGACCTGTGGTTTGGGCATTGGTTATAACCCTTACATTTTTTAGGGTCTTTAGTTTTTCTTGGAGGATTTCGTCAGCCTTTAGGTCTGGCAAAAATTCTAGAACGGTAACCTCTTTTGCAAGGCCAGCTAGGTCTATAGCTGCCTCTATTCCTGAATTACCTCCGCCAATTACTGCTACGTTTTTGCCCTTAAATAGGGGACCGTCGCAGTGGGTACAGTAGGCTACACCCTTGTTTTTAAATTCAGTTTCGCCAGGGATACCTATTAGCCTCCACCTAGCACCTGTAGCTATGATGGCAGTTTTGCCTGAAAGCTTTGCGCCATTATCTAGAGTGATTTCTACAAGATTATTAGCTTTTCCTATGGAAGCAGCCATGGCACCTGTCATGATATCTACACCCAAAGCTTGTACTTGGCCTTGCATTTGGGTCATAAAGGCTGGTCCTTCTGTGGTTTTGAATCCAGGGATATTTTCTATAGTCAAAGTTTCATTGACCTGGCCGCCAAATTCGCTTGCGATGATTCCGGTTTTGACCCCTTTTCTAGCAGCATAGATAGCAGCTGTGGCTGCAGCTGGACCGCCGCCTACGATTAGGACGTCAAAAATACCTTTGTCTTTGAAATCATCTTTGTCAATTTTTGAGCCGAGTTTTTCTAGTATAGACCCTAGGGATTGCTTGCCGCCTTCAAAAAATTCATTGCCTTTAAAGATAGCAGGCACGGCTAGGACATCTCTAGATTCTGCCAAATCTTGGAACATACTACCATCTATCATTGTATGATTTATAGACGGATTTAGGATAGCCATGATATTTAAGGCCTGGACTACGTCTGGACAGTTGTGGCAGGAAAGAGAAACTATTGTTTCAAAATCTGCCTGACCGAGAGATTTTATTCTTTTTTTGTCTGATTCGTCAATCTTTGGATCAATACCGCCTGCTTGTAGCATAGCTAGGGCAAAGGAGGCAAACTCATGACCTAAAGGCAGACCTGCAAAAACGATTTTTCCGTGGTCAAAGCTTCCTTTTATCTCAAAAGAAGGGGTATAGGTCAGATTTTTCTCAACAACATCTATCTTGTCAGAAAGACTTGCAACCTCATTTACAAAGTCCCTAACTTTTTTAGAGTTTTCGTCATTTTGAGCACAAAGCCCAATAGTGACCTCTGTTTTCAAGAGGTCAAAATATTGGGCCAGTTGCATTTTTAGATTAGTATCTAACATATTAGATTTTACCAACTAGGTCAAGCCCTGGTGTTAGTGTCGCATCTGATTCGCTTTCCCACTTAGCAGGACAAGCCTCGCCTGGGTGCTCTGCAACATATTTAGCTGCCTTAACCTTGTTTATATTTACATTAGCTTTTCTACCAATACCATCGGCATTGATTTCTAGAGTTTGGATCACATTTTCTGGATCGATAACAAGGGTTGCCCTGTGAGCCTTGCCTGATTCGTCAAGAAGGTCAAGTTCTCTAGTAAGTTCTTTATTAGAATCGCCTATCATTGTGTACTTAATTTTGCTAATAGCTTCTGAATTATCATGCCAAGCCTTGTGTACAAAGTGTGTATCTACAGAAACTGAATAAACCTCAGCTCCTAAAGCCTTGAGCTCTTCATAAGAATCTTGCATATCTTCAAGCTCAGTTGGACATACAAAAGTAAAATCAGCTGGATAGAAAATAAGAACAGTATAAGATCCCTTTAGGTCCTTATTAGAAACTGTTACAAACTCATCCTTTGCTGGATTGTAAGCGTCAAGTTTAAATTCTGGTAATGTTTTTCCTATTAAAGCCATTATATACTCCTTAAAAAAATTATCAGATTAGTATCTGTAATAATAATCATAATCATTCTAAAGATAAAAGTCAAGACCGATTTATAAAATAATACAAGAATTATTCATTTTTTACCGGTATTTTTCATATATTTAGGATATATATAGATTTTTAAAAAAAATGATTGATAAAATTAAATTTTTTGTCTGGCCGAATAAAAAATAATTTCTATTAAAATTTCCACAAAAAAAGCTTGCAAAAATTGCAAGCTAGCTCAGAACGTAGACAAAATCCAAAAACGCTTATCCGACTACAGAAATTGTGAAATTCTAAATTTCATAATCCTGTAAATCGCAAACTCGCTATCGCTCAAACAGTGCGATTTACGGGCGGATTATTTCAATTTGAATTTCTTGCAATTTCTTCCGAACGGAACGCTTACTTTTGGATTTTGTAACTTTGTCAACAGTCTGAACTTGCAAAAACTGCAAGTTAATTTTTATTTTTGTTTATATTGAGGATCAATGACCCTGATAAAACTAAAATCATACCTATAGCTAGGTTGAGGGTGAAGGATTCTCCCAAAACTATGACTGATAGGATAGAGCCAAAAAGTGGGATAAAGAGTTTATAAACTCCAAATTCGCTGGCTGAGTAGGTTTTTAGGACACTGGTCCATATAGAAAAAGATGTGGCCGATATAAAGGCTCCATATATCAAAAGTAAAAGAGCCTTTGTATTTAAAATTAGATCTCTTTCTTTTAGGATGAGCCCTGTTATGATAAGGAGGGTTGACCCAAAGAGAAACTGAAAACCTGTCAAAACAAAGGAGTTTTGACTCTTGCCATATTTTCTAATCAAAACTGTGCACAAGGCATTGACCGTGGTAGATATGAGGATAAAGCCCTCACCAGCAAGCTTCATTGGTGTCGCATCAGAAGCAGATCCCTTATTGGTAATTATAATACCCAAGGTCCCTAAAATCAGAGCTATGATCATCTTTTTGCTGATCTTATCACCAGGCAAAATAAAAAATGAAATTATTACAACTATAAAAGAGTTGGCAGCCTGGATTATAGATGATTTGACACCGGCGGTGTTGGATAGGCCTATATAATAAAATAGGTACTGGATAGCAGTTTGCAAGATACCAAGGACTATTATAAACTTCCAGTTTATGGTTGATTTTTCAAAACTTTCCTTGCTGAAAATCCTAAAATAGGCTAGAGTAATGATCCCTGCCATAAAAAACCTGATACCAGCGACTAAAATTTTTAGCCCAGTCTGGGCTCCGCTGATATCTAAAAGTTCGTAGGTTGTTTTTATAGTCGGTATAGCTGACCCCCATAAAAACATTGCAAATATAGATAAAACAATTGCTGTTTTTTTATTTTTTAACAATGAATGTCTCCTTTCAAAATTGCCAAAAGCATTGGCATATCTATTAAACTGTACCAAATATATTCATATAAGCAAGAGATAGAAGCTTAGAAAATACCAATAAGCAAGCTTAGATAGGCGGGTTTTTAAAAAAAATAATGACGATAAAAAATTGCAGATTTTGATCTTATGACATCTAAAGGTCTAGTCAAAACAAAAAAACCACTAGCCTTTGCTAATGGTCCTTGATGGTGAAATCTTTATAGATTTCATGAGTTAAACAGCGAAAGTTATCACCTTCTCTTTCAGTATAGCAAGAAAAGCCGAGATTGTAAAGCTTTTTTCATATTTTTATTATTTTTGTGAAATTTTTAATTATCTCCTTATAATTAAAAGATATTTTGGGTATAAAATTAATAGATAGGAGATGGATATGAAAATATTAGTTGGAATAGATTCTATCAAATCTTTTGAAAACTCAGTTGAGATAGGAAATATTTTTAAAAATAACATAAAAGAAGACGTAGAGGTTATGCCTTTCCTAGATGGAGGAGAGGGCACTATAGAGGCTATGCAGGCTATTATAAATGGGTCCTACCAATATATAAATGTACACGATCCGGTTTATAATGTCATAACTGCTAGATACATATTAAAGGATAAGCATGCAGTCATGGAGATGGCGGAGTCATCTGGTATCAGGCTTATGTATAAGGATGAGCTTAGGGTTATGGAGTCATCGTCACTTGGTTTTGGTGAGATGCTTGTAGATGGCCTAGATAATGGAGTTGATTCTTTTTATATAGGTATAGGAGATACTGCGACTAGCGATATGGGAATGGGTATGCTTTATGCCTTGGGTGTGAGATTTTTTGATGAGTATGATAGGCAGCTAAATCCTATAGCAGAAAATATGGTCAAGGTTAGAAGGGTCGATTTAGAAAAACTAGATCCTAGGATTATGAAGGCAAAAATAAAAATTGCCACATCTACAAACCATACGGTTTTTGGTCATGATTCCTTCCTCAAAAGTAGGGTCTACAGAAAGGGAGCTAGCGACTTAGATACGGCCAATCTTTATAAGGGCTGTACGAATTTTAAAAAAGTCATAGAAGATACTCTGGGCACAGGACCTGTTGATATGCCATCCTTGGGATCAGGGGGAGGAGTTGCTTGGGGTCTTTATATGTTTTTTAAGGCTAGCATTTCAAATTCTATGGATTTTATCATGGAGACTTTGGATTTTGAAAAACTAGTCAAGGACAAGGACCTTTTGATCTTAGGAGAAAATGTAGAACAGTTTGACGGTAATAGCTCACAAAATGTGGCAAGCCTTGCCAAAAGATATAACAAAGACGTAAAAGTTGTATTTTTAGAAGATGAAGATGGCAAAAAAATCGACCAGAGAAATAAGTTTGACTATATTTATACCTACCACATAAAAGATTCCTACGACAACAATGAAATAAAGAGCCAAATCAAATTATTAGCTCCCCAAGTTTATAATAAACTTAGAAATACGGCTAATTTTTTATCCTAAATAAGGTATAGTATTTGTATGAGAAATATAATTGATATACTAAAAGAATCAAAGGCTACAACTTTGATTTTAACTATAAATCTGATAATATTTGTTTTGATTGTTGTAAATGGAGGATTTAGCTCTACAAACCTTGTCCGTTTTGGAGCATCAAACTCTGAGCTTATAAAGGAGGGGCAGTATTATAGACTGCTGACCTCTCTTTTTATCCACCACAGTTGGATCCATTTTATTTTTAATATGTTTGTGATCTACATGATGGCTCCAAGTATAGAAAGTAAATTTGGGCCTTGGGTTTTGCTTGGTGTATTTTTATTGGCTGGACTTTTTGATGACTTGTTTTCTTTTTTAATATCTGATAAATGGCAATCAGCAGGGGGATCTTCGACAGGTTTTTTTGGCCTATACGGACTAGCTATAGGGACCCTTTTATTTTATAAAGACCAAAATCTAAACCAATGGGCAAAACAATTTATCTTGCCTATGATAATTATTTTTATTGCAAGTGAAATCTATTTTAGAATCACAGCAGGTAGGCCAGATTTTATATTTGAATACAGCCAAGGCCACATAACAGGATTTGTAGCAGGACTTATCCTGGCAGGTGTTTTTGTCCCTAGGGGATATTATCTAGATAAAAAAATCAGGATCATATGTGGGATTTTCTTTGTCGGGCTATTGGTATTATTTTTATTTTTTGGATTTTTGCCCAAGCTAAAGAGTAAATTATAGGTTGAAAATGAGAATTATACCCTATTTATATTTAAGCAAAGAATATAAGGGGTATAATTTTTTTATGAATATAAATAATTTTAATCTTGAAAGGCTTAGCCAGTCCAAGGTTACTTCAGGACTTATGCTTATAAATATAGTTGTTTTTGTCTTGATGAGCCTAACTGGTGGTAGCGAAAATATTGAAAATCTAATCAGGTTCGGCGCCAATGCCAAGCCCCTTGTAGCAGATGGCCAATGGTGGAGACTTTTTACAGCCTCCTTCATCCATATAGGATTTTTTCATATAATGTTTAATATGTATTTCCTATATAATTTGGGTCCTGTTTTTGAAAGGTTATATGGACAGACTGCCTTCTTGCTAATCTATCTAATAAGTGGGATTTTTGGCAACTTGTTATCCTTTGCTTTTGGATCTGCCTATAGTGTATCAGCAGGGGCCTCTACAAGCTTATACGGTATGCTGGGTCTTGCTATAGGAATGATGTTTGTATATAAGGATGATGAAATAATTAGAAGCTTTGGCTCTAGTTTTATCTCTGTTGTAGTTATAAACGTCATCTATTCTTTTCTATCACCTAGGGTAGGGATACTGGGTCATGCTGGCGGATTTATAGCAGGCTTTGCCCTTGCAGCAGTATTTCCTATTTTAAATAGAGAAATCCCAAAAAACACCCAGATGATAGCAGCTGTTGGCCTTGTTATTTTGGCCCTTATCCTTATAAAGATTGGAAAGGGATTTAGCTTTGGAGGCTAAGATGAAAATTTTTGGGATTTTAGCCCTGGTTTTTGTCCTTGGATCTTGCGGTTTTGAGTCAAGAGAAGAATTCGAAAAAGACCAAGGCCTAAAAAGCGAGATGACAAAAGAAGAAATGCCTGAGATAAAATATGTGAAAAATACAAAAACGACCCCATCCATAAACTTTGAAAATCTCTACGGCAAGGGAAAGGTCTCTGAGAGAACTTATCTAAAAGATGCCATAGGCAATCTAGTGAGCGCAGATTTTGCAGGCAGCGAGATAGGTATTTCTATAAAACCTAGCCAAAGAGCCTACAATACCTACCCGGCAGTCCTTTCTTATGACCAGGCGGGGATGCTTGTAGAAAAAGAATATGGGCCAGTAGCAGCTGGGGATAATATTTTTAGCCAGGTTGATTTTGATATAATCTCATCAGAGTCAGGGCCAATGCTTTTGGTAAGCCAGATTGTAATTAGCGATAGTGAAAATACAAGTGCTTATTATCTTTATAATAGGTATATGTCCCTGGTCGATTCCTTCCAATTTGTAAACTCAACAGCCAATACAGATGTCTATGTATATAGGCTTGGTTCTTTGATTGAGGGAGGAAATGTCACTATGCCAGGAGATTTAAAAACTGCTATAGACAAGAGGATGATAAGCGAAGAAAAACATTTGAAGGATATTTTGGACCTCTATAAGGTCAAATATTCCAAAGTTAAAGGAAAAATAGAAAATAAAGAAATGGAAGTTGGCCACCTAGCAGATCCAGGTCATGGTAGGATTATAGATATAAAATTCAATGACAGGGACGAAAATGGGGCAATACTTTCTATAAAATAAAGGAGAAATAAATGAAAAGAAGCGAAGTAGAAGAAAGACTAAAATGGGATACCACATCTATTTATGAAACAGATGAGGGTTTTTATAAGGATATAGAAGAGATAAAAGGCTTGGTAGATGAGCTAAAGACCTACAAGGGCAAGATCACATCAGACCTTGAGACTTTCAAATCCTACCTAAAACTAAGCGAGAAATTTAACAGAAAAATGGAAAAGGCCTATGTATATTCATCTCTAAAGTCTGATGAGGATACAAAGGTGACAAAATACCAAGAGATGAGCCAAGTTGCTCAAAATACTTGGGTAGCCGCAGCAAGCGAACTTTCTTTTATATCACCAGAGCTACTAAACACAGACAAAAAAATCATAGATAAATACCTAGAAGATAGTGAAATCTCATACCTAAACCATTATTTTGATGATATGTTTAGGTCTAAAGATCACGTTTTGGATGAAAAAAGCGAATCAATCCTTGCAGCCTTTGGCAAATTAAAACAAAATCCTGTAAACACCTACATGATTTTCAATAACGCTGACCTATCATTCCCACCAGTAGAAAAAGATGGGGAAGAAATAAGACTATCAGATGCTAATTTTGTGACCTTACAAGAAGATCCTGATAGAGATTTCAGAAGAGAAGTTTATGAAAAATATTATGAAACTTATAAACAATATTCAAACACCCTAGCATCAACCCTAGATGGAGATTTCACAGCCCACAATGTAGAGGCCAAGCTAAGGGGATATTCATCAGCTAGGGAAATGAGCCTTTTCAAAAACAACTTGCCAGAAGAAATTTATGACAATCTTTTGGAAGTAGTCCATGAAAATGCTGATATCCATAGAGATTACACCACACTTAGAAAAGAATATTTGGGTGTAGATGACCTAGGATTTCATGATATCTATGTCCCACTTGTAGAAAATTATGATAGAAAAATAGAATTTGAAGAAGCCAAGGAAATAGTCCTAGAGGCTATAAAACCACTAGGCGAAGAATATGTAAAAGTAGCAAGAGAAGGCTTTGAATCAAGATGGTTTGACGTTATGCCAAACGAAGGCAAGAGGTCTGGTGCCTACTCATCAGGATCCTACGATACCCAACCATTTATTTTATTAAACCACACCAACACAATCAATGACCTATTTACAATTGTCCACGAATTGGGTCACTCAATGCATTCTTACTACACAAGATCTACCCAACCATACGAATATGGATCATATTCTATATTTTTGGCAGAGATAGCTTCTACAACAAATGAGCTATTGCTACTAGACTATATGCTAGAGCACTCTCAAAGCGAGGAAGAGAGAAAATATCTCCTAAACTACTTTGTTAACCAATTCAAATCTACAGTATTTAGACAAACAATGTTTGCAGAATTTGAGCACAAGGTAAACAAATTGGTAGAAGCTGGCGAGCCAATCCCAGCAGAAAGACTTCACGCTATCTATAAAGAGTTAAACGAAGAACTTTTCGGAGATGATATAAACGTAGACGAATATATATCAGCAGAATGGGCTAGAATCCCACACTTTTATATGTTCTACTATGTATTCCAATATGCAACAGGTTTTATGAGTGCAGTTGCCCTAAGCCAAAAAATCCTTCACGGCACAGACGCCGATAGAGAAGCTTACCTAGGATTTTTAAAGGCAGGCGAGAGCGAATACCCACTAGAAGTCCTCAAAAAAGCAGGAGTCGACATGACAAACAAAGATGCCATGCAATCTGCAATGGATGTAGCAAGAAATGCTATGAAGGACCTAAGAGAAGCAATTTTATAAAAATAACCAAGCCTAAGAGTATGACTCTTAGGTTTTTTTGTGCATATTTTACTAGGATTTAATACTAGCTTAATAATTTGCTATTAATATTAAAATAAAAAAGGAGATTTTATGTTAAATTTTGCCCACAGAGGATTTAAGGGACTTTATCCAGAAAACACCATGCTTGCTTTTAGAAAGGCAGTAGAAATTGGAGCTGACGGTATAGAATTTGACCTGCATTTGACCAAGGATGGCCAGCTTGTTATAATTCACGATGAGCTTTTAGATAGGACTACAGATTTTAGGGGCTTGGTAAAAGATTATAGGCTAAGTGAGCTAAAAAAGGCTGATGCCAGCGCACTTTTTGACCAATATGACGAAAAAATCCCTAGCCTAGAAGAATATTTATCCTATATAAGGGATAAGGACATCATAACAAATATTGAGATTAAAAATTCGATAATAGATTATCCAAACATAGAAGAAAAAATGTATGAAATGGTCAAGGCCTATGGTCTCTTAGATAAAATAATAGTCTCATCTTTTAACCACGAAAGCCTACTTAGAGTTAAGGCGATAGATAAAGATATAAAGTGCGGCATATTAGAATCATCACGCATGGTAAAACCATGGGACTATGTAAAGAGCATGGGTTGTGAGTACTATCATCCAATGAATTTTGTTGTCGATGAATATATTATTCAAAAATTTAAGGAAAATAATATTGGCCTAAATATTTGGTTTGGCCAATCAGAATTTGACTATAGCATGTATATGATAGATGGCGTTACAAGCCTTATAACAGATTATCCAGATAGGGTCAAACAATTAATAGAAAAACAAAATAAACTTGATTGATTTTACACAAAGCTTACAAAGAACAAAAATAGTTTTGAAAATTATACCTTATACTAGATGAGTAATAAATTTTATTGGAGGAACTATGTTTAAAAAAGTAGCAAGTAAATTGTTAGTTGCCTTGATGTTTTTGGGCCTAACAGCATGTGCAGGATCAAAAGAAGCCCCTGCCAAGAGTACAGATGAAAACAAAACAGCATCTACCGATCAGGTAGAAAAAGATGATAGCCAAGGATCAGCAGACAAGACAACTATAGTTTTTTGGCACTCTATGGGTGGCAACCTTAATGACGCTATAGACCATCTTGTAGAAGAATATAACAATTCTCAAGATAAATATCAAGTCAAAGCCCAATTCCAAGGCGAATATGATGATGCCCTTACAAAACTTAGGTCATCAGCATCAGGTAAGGATGTGGGTTGCGACCTTGTACAAGTATTTGATCTTGGTACCAGGTATATGATTGACTCTGGTCTTATAAAACCAATCCAAGATTTTGTTGATAAAGAAAATTATGATACAAGCCAGCTAGAAGAAAACTTGTTGGCCTATTATACAGTAGACGGCAAATTAAACTCTATGCCATTTAACTCTTCAACACCACTTTTATATTATAACAAGGATATGTTTGATAAAGCTGGCGTAGAAGTGCCAAAATCCCTAGAAGAAATGAAAGAAACTGGCAAGAAACTTATGGACGCTGGTGTGACAGAAATGCCAATCTCTATGAGCGTTTATGGTTGGTGGGTTGAACAATTTATGTCAAAACAAGGCCTAGATATCTTTGATAATGAAAATGGTAGAAAGTCCAATCCAACTAAGACTGTTTTTGATGAAAACGGTGGCGTCACAAACGTACTTAAAGCTTGGAAAGACCTAAAGGATATGGGCATAGCACCAAATGTTGGCAAGCAAGGCGGCGACCCAGAATTTAAGGCTGGTACAAGCGCTATGACCTTTGCATCAACAGCATCACTTGCACAAATCCTATCAGAAGTCGGCGATAGGTTTGAAGTAGGTACTGCATATTTCCCAGGAGTAAAGGCTAGCGATAAAAATGGGGTATCAATAGGTGGTGCTTCTTTATACGCACTTGATTCTGGCGATGAAGAAAAAATGAAGGGAACTTGGGACTTTATCAAATTTTTGGTAAGTGTAGATTCACAAACATATTGGAATGCTAACACAGGTTATTTCCCAGTAAACAAGGGAGTTGTTGATACAGATGCCTTCAAAGAACTTATCAAAAAATCTCCACAATTTGAAACAGCCATCGACCAACTTCATGATTCAACACCAGAGGACCAAGGAGCACTTGCAACAGTATTCCAAGAATCTCGTCAAATCATAGAAAAATATATAGAAGAAATGCTAAATGACAATATAAGCCCAGAAGAAGCTAGCAAAAAAATGTCAGAAGAAATAGATGCAGCCTTAGAATCATACAATAAGGTAAACAAAAAATGAAAAAATACAGTAATAAAGCCTATCTCTATATGCTACCAGCATTGGCTCTATTAGTGGTATTTGTATTTTATCCATTCGTACAGACTATAATTCGTAGTCTGTACGCTACGGATAATACGGGAGCCAATACCCTATTTATTGGACTTGAAAATTATACAAATCTTTTATCCTCACCATCTTTTTGGAATAGTATAAGGGTGACTTTTATTTATGTAATCATAGTAGTAAGTATAGGGATTTTGCTAGGTTTTGCGACAGCCTTATTGTGTAGGGTGAACTTCCCAGCTATTAGAGTTTTTTCGGCTGCATATTCTTTGCCTATAGCTATAGCTTCATCAGGTATGGCTTTGGTATTTAGAGTGATGCTCAACCAATCAGTAGGGATATTAAACATCTTGCTTAAAACAAATATAAACTGGCTGGCAGATCCTAAGTGGGCCTTGTTGAGTGTAGGAGTTCTCACAGCTTGGCTAAATTCGGGTCTTAATTTTCTATATTTTTCTTCAGGACTTGCGGGCATTGATGATAGCTTATATGAAGCCGCATCTATAGACGGGGCCAATGGCTTTAACCAATTTAGGCATGTGACCCTACCATCAGTAAGACCGATCATGTTTTTTGTAGTCGTGACAAATATTATAAATGCCTTCCAATCTTTTGGACAAATAAAACTATTAACCCAAGGTGGACCAGGAGAATCAACCAACGTTATAGTCCACGATATATATAAAAATGCCTTTATGAACTACAGGTATGGATATGCCTCTGCAGAATCTGTAGTTTTATTTTTTATAGTTATGATCCTAACAATTTTAGTATTTAGGACAAATGGAGCTAAAGATGCAAGCAAGTAGGAGCCTAGGATTTTTTGGTCAAGAAAAAGAAAAAACAAATAAAAAGAAAATAAGCAAGGCTACAGCCATCAGGTTGGGACTAAATATTGTTTTGCTTGTTATTGTTTTATTTCCAATTATTTATGCCTTTGTCATGAGTGTAAAACCAAGTCATGAATTGTATAATAAAACATTTTTTACAGCAAATCCAACCCTGGATAATTATAGGGATGTATTTAAAATAGCCCCTATAGAAGGTTATATACTCAATTCCCTAATTGTATCTGTGATTATAACTGTTTTTCAAACAATGACAGCGATCTTTGCAGCCTTTGCTCTACATTTTTTGCATTTCAAGAAAAAAGGACTTTTGTTTGCCATAATCATGGCTACAACTATGATACCAGGCGAGACAACTATAATATCAAACTTCCTTATGATATCTGGTTGGGGCTTTACTGATTCGTTTTTTGGCCTAGTCGCACCATACCTTACAAGCGCCATGGGCATATTTTTATTTAGACAAGCCTTTAAATCATTCCCTATGGAAATCTATGAGGCAAGCAAGATGGACGGTACAAGCGATTTAGGTTTTATATTTAGGATCCTAATCCCCCTATCAAAACCAACTATAGGAGCACTTTCAGTCCAATCTTTTTTAGGAGCTTGGAATATGTATATGTGGCCCCTACTTATAACAGGATCTGATAGTTATAGGACGGTACAAATCGGTATTTCCATGCTAAATTCAGCTGATGCCCAGTCTATGCTACTGATGATAGCTGGAGTTGTGGTATGTATGATACCATCACTGATAATATTTATGTTTGCCCAAAAGAATATGGTAAAAGGTTTAACAACAGGAGCGGTAAAAGGATAAAATGGCAAGAGTAAAATTAGAAAATGTTTCAAAAATCTATGATAATGGCTACAAGGCCGTCAAAGATATGAACCTAGATATAAAGGATAAGGAGTTTGTAGTCCTGGTAGGACCTTCTGGTTGTGGAAAATCTACGACACTTAGGATGATAGCAGGACTAGAAGATATATCCCAAGGCAAACTTCTCATTGATGATAAAATAGTAAATGATGTTTCATCCAAGGATAGGGATATAGCGATGGTTTTCCAATCCTATGCCCTATATCCTCATATGACCATCAGAGAAAACATGGGTTTTGCCCTAAAGATGAAAAAACTAAAAAAAGATCAGATAAAGACTAAAGTAGAAGAGATAGCAAAAACTCTCAAGCTCGAAGATTTATTGGATAGAAAGCCAGCCCAACTTTCTGGTGGTCAAAGACAAAGAGTGGCTCTGGGTAGGGCTATGGTGAGAAATCCAAAAGTATTTCTCCTTGATGAACCCCTATCAAACCTGGATGCAAAACTAAGGGTAGAGATGCGAACAGAGATTGTTAGGCTCCATGAAAAGCTCGATACAACCTTCATCTACGTAACCCACGACCAGATAGAAGCTATGACCATGGGAGATAGGATAGCAGTTATAAATGAAGGAAAGCTTGTACAATTTGATACTCCACTGAACCTATATTTTAGGCCTAAAAATAAATTCATAGGGCAATTTATAGGATCACCAAAGATGAACCTCATCGAGACAAATCTTTATAGAGACGGATCAAGCTTTTATATAGATTTATTTGGAGAAAAATTGCTATTACCAGCTAGCAAAACAAAAGATATAGTAGGATACCAGAGGGAAAATAAAAAAATCTTATTTGGTATAAGAAGCGAAGAATTCTCCTACCAGGCAGATTCAAAACTAAAAGTTGTCTTTGATAACGTAGAATACATGGGTTCAGATAGCTATGGCTATATAGTTTCTAGCTACAAAGATGCTATAGTTATGAGATTTAGGGCATCTGATCCTGTAGTAGCAAAAAAACCAATGCCTATAGGAATCAACCTCGAAAACTCATATCTTTTTGATATTAATAGTGAAGATTGTATATCCTATCCATCTAAAAAAATAGACATAAAAAACATGCCCATAAGTGATATGGTTTATGGTGCTGACACAGAAAAAAGTAAAAGTCTAGAAAATTTGATATATTCTTCTTTATAAAAAATAGGCCCGTAAGAGCCTATTTTTACTTGCCTATTTTTCCCACAAAACATTTCCATCATTATCATAAACTTTTTTGACCTTGTATAGGGGCATGAAATCAGTATTGTATTTTTCCTTATCATATAGGGGGCTGATATATTTTTCCCAAGGGGTTTGCCAAAAATATATAGTCCAAACATTTCTATTATCCCAAGATTCTCCTGCGCTGTATAGGAGATCGCCCTGGCCATCGTATTTCATGTATAAAAACTTATCTTTTTCATAAAAATCCACCTCGGATGGGTCAACTGGCATCTTATATAGATTGGCAAAAGCCAAGCCTCCTATAAAAAATCCAACCACAAGGACAAGAGCCAAGACTCTTTTTATAATTTTCTTAGAAAGATTGGCCTTTAAAAACTCCAATGGTTTTATATCAACTTTTCTTGCCTCTTTGCTTGTAGGGATTTGTATCTGGCTAGATAGTTTTTCATAGTATATTCTGCAAGAGTCGCAAGAATCTATGTGGTTTTTTACAAAAACTTTAGAATTTTCACTTAAAACATCATCTATATAAAGGGGCATCAAATCTTTTGCAATATCACATTCATATTTCATGATTTTCCTCCAAATAATCTTTAATCATATTTTTCGCCCTATAAAAAGTAACTCTGGCCTGGGAGTCGCTTTTGCCAAAAATTTCACTTATGCTTTTAAAGTCTAGTTCACCAAAAACCCTGTGATTGAAAACCTCTTTATAGGGCTCATTCATAGAGTGCAAAAACTTGTGGACATTGAGAGCCAAGTCCTTATCAGTCAAGTCTTCTACAAAAGAGATACTAGGATCAGGATTAGCCTCCAAGTCATCGGTAATGGTTAATTTTTTATTCTTCCTATAAAAATCATAGAGAGTATTTTTGCCTATAGCAAAAAGCCATGACCTAATATCGTAAGATCCATCGTAGGTATCAAGCTTGTCCATAGCCTTGGCAAAAGTCTCATGGCAAATGTCAATAGCCAGGTCAGGGTTATGACACAGGCTTAGGACAAATCTATATACATCCTTATTGTAGTCTTCATAAATTTTAGAAAAATCCATCTACTTCTCCTCATATATACGAATAATTTTACCTCCTTTATCATCGTTTCTACTATATATACGAAGAAGAAGAGAAATTGTTACAAAAAATAAGAAAATAAATCAAATTTATAGGACATAATAAGTCATATATATGGAAGGAAATAATTTTCAAAATATATTTGACAATAATACTATAGCTGGTATTATATACAAGCACGCAAAAAGACCTGCCATGAGGCAGATGCCATAAAAAAATATTTGATAAAAATATTTGACAAACAAAACTTTTTGTAGTATTATAATTTTAATGCCGCTGAAGCATTTATCAGAAAAAATAAAAAAATCAAAGAAATTTGACAAAAAATATTTGACAAAGATAAATACATGTGGTATTATATAAAAGTCGCAAGATAAAAGCGACATTGAACCGAGATTAACACTTAGGTGTTAACAATAAAATATAATATAGAATATAACCAAAGTTAATTTTTAATCTATCATAAGATAGAGATAAAAATTACTTTAAAGAATAACAACTATAACCTAGTTAAATTTCTTTATGTAATGATTCTTGAACAAAGAATTTTAAATCACGCATTTGGAAACAGATGTAAATGAAATGAAGTCTTGATCAAAGACTCTCATACAAATTTTTTATGAGAGTTTGATCCTGGCTCAGGATTAACGCTGGCGGCGTGCATAACACATGCAAGTCGAACGATGAAACCTAATTGATCTCTTCGGAGTGAAATTAGATGGATTAGTGGCGGACGGGTGAGTAACGCGTGAGTAACCTGCCTTAGAGAAGGGGATAGCCTTTGGAAACGAAGAATAATACCCTATGAAACCAACACCTCGCATGAAGTGCTGGTCAAAGATTTATCGCTCTAAGATGGACTTGCGTCTGATTAGCTAGTTGGTGAGATAACAGCTCACCAAGGCAACGATCAGTAGCCGGCTTGAGAGAGTGTACGGCCACATTGGGACTGAGACACGGCCCAGACTCCTACGGGAGGCAGCAGTGGGGAATTTTGCACAATGGGGGAAACCCTGATGCAGCGACGCCGCGTGATTTAGAAGGCCTTCGGGTTGTAAAAATCTTTTCTATGGGAAGAAAATGACAGTACCATAGGAATAAGGACCGGCTAATTACGTGCCAGCAGCCGCGGTAATACGTAAGGTCCGAGCGTTGTCCGGAATCATTGGGCGTAAAGGGTACGTAGGCGGGTAAGCAAGTTAGAAGTGAAATCCTATAGCTCAACTATAGTAAGCTTTTAAAACTGCTCATCTTGAGGTATGGAAGGGAAAGTGGAATTCCTAGTGTAGCGGTGAAATGCGCAGATATTAGGAGGAATACCGGTGGCGAAGGCGACTTTCTGGCCATAACCTGACGCTGAGGTACGAAAGCGTGGGTAGCAAACAGGATTAGATACCCTGGTAGTCCACGCCGTAAACGATGAGTGTTAGGTGTCTGGAGTAAATCTGGGTGCCGCAGCTAACGCATTAAACACTCCGCCTGGGGAGTACGCGCGCAAGCGTGAAACTCAAAGGAATTGACGGGGACCCGCACAAGCAGCGGAGCATGTGGTTTAATTCGAAGCAACGCGAAGAACCTTACCAAGTCTTGACATATTACGGCGGAATCTAGAGATAGATTCCTACTTCTTCGGAAGACTGTAATACAGGTGGTGCATGGTTGTCGTCAGCTCGTGTCGTGAGATGTTGGGTTAAGTCCCATAACGAGCGCAACCCCTATTGTTAGTTACCATCATTAAGTTGGGGACTCTAACGATACTGCCGGTGATAAACCGGAGGAAGGTGGGGATGACGTCAAATCATCATGCCCTTTATGATTTGGGCTACACACGTGCTACAATGGCAGGTACACAGAGCAGCTAGACAGCGATGTCATGCGAATCTCAAAAAGCCTGTCCCAGTTCGGATTGCACTCTGCAACTCGAGTGCATGAAGTTGGAGTTGCTAGTAATCGTGGATCAGAATGCCGCGGTGAATGCGTTCCCGGGTCTTGTACACACCGCCCGTCACACCATGGAAGTTGGCAATACCCGAAGCCTGTGAGCTAACCATTAGGAAGCAGCAGTCGAAGGTAGGGTCAGTAACTGGGGTGAAGTCGTAACAAGGTAGCCGTATCGGAAGGTGCGGCTGGATCACCTCCTTTCTAAGGATGAGAAGAGGGTACGCTCTCTTCTCACATGAGAGTTTTCTCATTAGAAATATAAAAGATTAACCTTGGTTTCTATATTATATATAATCTTGGTTACCTGAACCAACACAACTAAATAGCAAACAATATTTCCAGTCAAGAAAGAAAGGGCGCAAGGTGGATGCCTTGGCACATGAAGACGAAGAAGGACGTAAGTGAACGAAAACTAGGGTTAGCTCACAAAAAGCCATGACCCCTAGGTCTCCGAATGGGGAAACCCGGCTAGTGAAGAACTAGTCATCACTAAGTGAATACATAGCTTAGTGAAGTAAGACCCTGTGAACTGAAACATCTAAGTAACAGGAGGAAAAGAAAGAAAACTCGATTTTCCTAGTAGCGGCGAGCGAACAGAAAAGAGCCTAATCCATTGTTGGGAAATTTAAGTAGTCAAATCATTTGGGAAAATGAACCAAAGAAAGTGAAAGTCTTGTAGACGAAACTTAAATATCCCTAGGAGGAAAGTAGCACCGGACACGAGGAATCCGTTGTGAAGACAGGGGGCCCATCCCCTAAGGCTAAATACTAACATGTGACCGATAGCGAACAAGTACCGTGAGGGAAAGGTGAAAAGAACCCCGAAAGGGGAGTGAAATAGAACCTGAAACCTAGTGCCTACAAACAGACAGAGCACAACAGTGTGATGTCGTACCTTTTGTAGAATGGGCCAGCGAGTTATTCTAAACTGCAAGATTAAATATTTAAGATATGAAGTCGAAGCGAAAGCGAGTCTGAATAGGGCTATAAGTAGGTTAGAATAGACCCGAAACCGGGTGATCTATCCATGACCAGAGTGAAGGTGAAGTAAAATTCACTGGAGGCTCGAACCGGGTACGGTTTAAAACGTATCGGATGAGTTGTGGTTAGGGGTGAAAAGCCAAACGAACTCGGATATAGCTGGTTCTCCTCGAAATAGCTTTAGGGCTAGCCTTTGACCTAAGATTTTAGGAGGTAGAGCACTGAATGGTCTAGGGCGGTTAACCGTACCGAAACCTATCAAACTCCGAATGCCAAAAAATCAAGTCAAGGAGTCAGACTTAGAGGGATAAGCTTCTAAGTCGAAAGGGAAACAGCCCAGACCGACAGCTAAGGTCCCAAAATCTGGATTAAGTGGAAAAGGATGTGAACCTACTAAGACAACCAGGACGTTGGCTTAGAAGCAGCCATACATTTAAAGAATGCGTAATAGCTCACTGGTCAAGTGGGTTTGCGCCGAAAATGAACGGGGCTAAAATCCAGTACCGAAGCTTCGGATTGATAGAGAAATTAAATCTATCCCATAAAGAAAGGTAAATACAAACTTAACTAGGAAATATTGTACAAAACAATATCAAGATAAAACGAGTTATCAACTAAAAATTACGCAAAAATCACAAGTAAATGGTAAGTTGTAACTACGATATCACCGAAACAGACATACGAAAGTATGACCTGGTAAGTATTATCTAACCGAAATCTTTATGTCTAGATTTAACTTCTCTATCAGTGGTAGAGGAGCGTTGTATTAGGGACGAAGCCAAAGCGAAAGCAACCGTGGACTTAATACAAGTGAGAATGCTGGCATGAGTAGCGAGAAGGAGAGTGAGAATCTCTCCCGTCGAAACCCTAAGGATTCCTGAGCAAGGCTCGTCCACTCAGGGTAAGTCGGGACCTAAGCCAAGGCCGAAAGGCGTAGGCGATGGACAACAGGTTTAAATTCCTGTACCGCTTAAAGTCGATATTAGAGAAGTGATGACGCAAGAGGATAAGCTAAGCTGCCCGATGGATGGCAGTCTAAGAGTCAAGGCTAGTGTGTAGGCAAATCCGCACACTATTAAAGCTAAGGCTTGATAGGTATCGAAAACATGAGTAGAGAAGTAGCTGATTTCAAATTGCCAAGAAAAGTCACTATCGAGACCAAAGCGCCCGTACCCGAAACCGACACAGGTAGGGAGGTAGAGAATACCAAGACGCGCGGAAGAACCTTTGTTAAGGAACTCGGCAAAATGTCCCCGTAACTTCGGGAGAAGGGGAGCCATAGCGATATGGCCACAGAAACCAGGCCCAAGCGACTGTTTACCAAAAACACAAGTTTCTGCAAAATCGTAAGATGAAGTATAGGAGCTGACACCTGCCCGGTGCTGGAAGGTTAAGGAGAAGGCTTAGCGCAAGCGAAGGCTCGAACTTAAGCCCCAGTAAACGGCGGCCGTAACTATAACGGTCCTAAGGTAGCGAAATTCCTTGTCGGGTAAGTTCCGACCCGCACGAAAGGTGTAACGATTTGGGCACTGTCTCAACAAAGGATCCGGTGAAATTGTAGTAGTCGTGAAGATGCGACTTACCCACGCTAGGACGGAAAGACCCCGTGGAGCTTTACTGTAGGCTGATATTGGACTTTGAGATTAGACATACAGGATAGTTGGGAGACTATGAGCCATGCACGCCAGTGTGTGAGGAGTCACCCTTGGGATACCAACTTTCTAATATTAAAGTTCTAACGATGACCCTTGAATCAGGGCATCGGACATTGTCAGTTGGGCAGTTTGACTGGGGCGGTCGCCTCCTAAAAAGTAACGGAGGCGTTCAAAGGTTCGCTCAGAATGGACGGAAACCATTCGAAGAGTACAAAGGCAGAAGCGAGCTTAACTGCAAAACCTACAAGTTGCGCAGAGTAGAAATACGGACTTAGTGATCCGGTGGTACCGCATGGAAGGGCCATCGCTCAACGGATAAAAGCTACCCCGGGGATAACAGGCTTATCTCCCCCAAGAGTCCACATCGACGGGGAGGTTTGGCACCTCGATGTCGGCTCGTCTCATCCTGGGGCTGAAGTAGGTCCCAAGGGTTGGGCTGTTCGCCCATTAAAGAGGCACGCGAGCTGGGTTCAGAACGTCGTGAGACAGTTCGGTCCCTATCCAGCGTGGGCGTAAGAAATTTGAGAGGACTTGTCCCTAGTACGAGAGGACCGGGATGAACACACCACTGGTGTACCAGTTGTTCCGCCAGGAGCATAGCTGGGTAGCTACGTGTGGAAATGATAAGTACTGAAAGCATCTAAGTACGAAACACCCCTCAAGATAAGATTTCTAAGAGTACGTAAAGAAAATACGTTTGATAGGTCCAAGGTGTAAGTGCAGTAATGTATTAAGCTAATGGATACTAAACTTTATATCTTGACTGGAAATATTGATTGCTATTTAGAGCAAGCCCGTCCGGCTCGTGGAGAACTCTCCATGAAATGGTCGAGCGAAGCGAGAAGTTGGAAAAGAACCTAACAAGTTTTTGGGTTAGGTCATGAGTCGGCACTCTGACAAATCATAGATTTGAAACGGTGCGACATCTGACCTACCATCAATTTGCAAAGCAAATTGGGTTAGGATCATGAATATAGTGGCGATAGCGCTAGGGATACACCTGTTCCCATACCGAACACAGAAGTTAAGCCTAACAACGCCGATGGTACTCGGAGGGCAACCTCCCGGGAGACTAGGAAGCTGCTAAACAAAGTAGACTGGAGAAATCCAGTCTTTTTTGTTGCCTAAAATTACCGATTTGGACTATAATATATTATATATGAGTTTAAATTATTTATATAGATAAAGCTTGTTTTTTAGGAGAAATTCTATAAAATTTTTTCTTGCTGGTCAGTTCCTATAATTTTAATTGAAATAAATTTGGTTTTTACTTATCTAAAAGTATAGTTTTTAGTTAAAATTTTTCTTACTTGTTTTAATTATGACTTATCATATAGTTTTATTAGTATAAAAATAGGAGAATTTGATGATTAGAACACAAATAAAAAATAAAGTTGGAATAATTTATCTTGATAGACCTGAGAAATTAAATGCCCTAAATCTTGAGATGATAAATGATATAGAATCAACCCTAAAATCTTGGGAGAATGATGATCAGGTTAGACTTGTTCTTTTTGATTCTGAGACGAAAAGCGGACTTTGTGCTGGTGGGGATGTCAAGGCTGTTTATGAGGAGATTATAGCTAATAAGTATGATCCAGAAGATAACTTTTTTGCCACAGAGTCAGACCTTTGTGAATACGTAGAGGCTTATAAAAAGCCAGTTATAAGCCACTGGTATGGTATTATCATGGGCGGTGGAGTAGGTCTTACAATAAATTCTGACCTAATCATAGTTGATGAAACTGTCAACTGGGCCATGCCTGAAACTAAGATCGGTTTTGTACCTGATGTTGGCTCTTGTCAGTATATATCAACCCTACCCCAAGCCCTAGGCCAGTATATAGGTCTTTTGGGCCAAAGTATGGGGGCATCTGACCTTATAAAATATGGGTTCGCAGATATTTTTATAGGATCTGGGTCTTATATTACTTAGATGGATGAGGTAATTGATTTATCCTTAGACTATGAGGGAGATGTTTTAATAGAAGAGATCAAAAAGGCTAGTAAAAAATACGAGAATAGCAAAAAAGTTTCTAAAATTGACCACAAAATCGATGATATCAACAAATATTTTTCTTATGACAGGATTGAGTTAATTTATGATGGTCTTAAAGATAATTTGGATGATGATTTTGCAAGGAAATCTTTTGAACTTTTTAATGAAAGATCACCTTTTATGCTTAAAACTCAATTTGAAAAGTATTTTCTCTGCAAGAAATTGACATATAAAGAGATAATGGCCTTAGATTTAAAAATCTTAAACTATGGGCAAAAAATTGGATCTATGAGAGAGGGTATCAGGTCTTTGATCATTGAGAAAGACTACAAGGCCCAGTGGCTAATTAAATCTATAAATGGCGTAGATGATGGAGAAGTGAAGGCTTTGTTAGAAATCAATTAAAAAGTCTGAAAATCTAAAATTTTAAAATTTGATATAAAAAGATAAGCCTTATTTTTACTGAACCAAGTCTACGGAGAAATCTTATATAGTTTTTATTTTATTTATTAGGCCCAATTTTTGCTTATTTGATAAGAATAAATACAAATATTATCCGTTTTTATTAAAATCTCCCTAAAATCTGGGAGATTTTTTAAATTTTTGTAAAAAAATGTTTAAAGATAATTTATCTGGGTATTATATAAATAACAAAAGAATAATTTCTTTTGACTGCCTAGCAGCGCAGCATAAAAAATAAATAATTAAAGAAGATTTCTTGTTTGAATATGTTGAGCAAATATAAACTTAGGAAAAGTGGTGGGAATTAAGTGTAAGAGATCAGCCATCTGACGTTTTCCTATTAGATCTACTATGAGAATGAGAAAAGCATTTTAGTCTATGCGTAATTAGATTGAGAAGAAAATTGAATATCAAAATTAAATAAAAGATGAATAATGACAGCATTTGTATATAGAAAAAGTGAAAACTTTTGGAAAGGATGATAAGCGTGATAGAACCTAAATCAAATCGCTGCGCTGCTAGGAAAATATAAATCGACTTTGGAGTGTAAAGAAACTGCGAAGTCGATTTTTTTGTGTCAATATTTTTTATCCCTATATGTTTTCTCTCTTATATAATTTAGATAAGGCTGTATATAAAAATGTTTTATCAGGTAGGGAATATTTATCATAAGTTATATTCATTAGCTTTTTCGTTTTTAATCCTGTCTAACATATGAGCTTATAATTATTATAGAAATTAATTAATCTTTAATTATAGGTCTTATATTTGGATCATATCAAATAATTGAATAATTTTTTAAATATATCATAGAACTAGGATCTAAAGATATTTAAAAACTAACAAGGGGCTGTTGCAAATTGTGAATAATTATCGTCCCATCGGTAGAGAAAAGCCCGTCGGCTCATTGAGACTCTCTTAGAAAATTTTACCTCTAAAGGCCGGTAGGCCAACTATAGCCTTCCGGCTCACGGAGGCAAAATTTTCAAAGGGGTTCCTCTGGTGATATTGGGACGATTTATTCATTCTGCAACAGCCCCTTATTTTTTTATTATAAGCATATATTTTAGGTCATTTTCAAAAAAAATATTTTGCTATTGCGAACCACTTGCAATAGGTGTATGATTATATCTGTTGCAAGTTACTTGCATATAAGGAGGAATTATGATCAAAAAATTTAGAAATTTATTTATTATTTTTCTCCTTGCCCTTATTTCTATGACAGCTTGTGGCAAGGACGATAAGAGTATGAAAGATAAACCAGTTCAGGAAGAAAAAACTGAGGATAAAAAGACTATTTATGCTAGTTTTTATCCTGTGGCTGAGTTTGTTAAGATGATTGCAGGAGATAAGTTTGAGGTTAAGACTATTATAGATACTAGTGATGAACCCCATTCTTTTGAGCTGACAAGCCAAGCTATGAAAGATCTAGGAGATGCTGATTTGATAGCCTATAATGGGGCTGGTATGGAGTCTTTTATAGATGACCTCAAGGACAATATAAAGAATAATGATAAGTTTTTAGATTTATCAGCTGGCCTTACCCTGCTAGATTCTTCTGGGGAAGGTTCTGATATGACTTCGGTAAATCCACACACCTGGCTTTCTATAAAAAACGCCAAAATTATGGTTGATAATATCTATAGGAAACTTTCAGCTATGGATCCTGATAACGAAGGTTATTACAAAGAAAACCTGGATAAGGTGCTTTCAAAATTTGATAAACTTGATGATAAATTTACAGAGGAGCTTTCCAAGGTTAAGGATAAGGAGAAATATTTTGTTGTTTCCCATGCAGCTTTCAATTATCTAGCAGATGATTATGGTCTAAAGCAAGTGGCTGTAACAGGAATATCTCCTGAAGAAGAACCATCTGCTAAAGATCTCAAGACAATTGCAGATTTTGTTAAAGATAAAAATATAAAAACAATATTTTTTGAAGGCAAGGCAACCCCAAAAGTTGCTGAGACTTTGGCAAAAAATACTGGCACCAAGACTTCTACTCTTTATACAATGGAAAACTTAGACGAATCTATGATAGAAAAAGGCTATATTGGCCTTATGGAAGAAAATCTAAAGGCCCTGGTTGAGTCCTTCAATGAATAGAGAAGTCATAAAGGTAGAAGGTCTCAAATTTGCCTATGATAAGGATTTGATCCTTGATGATCTTAATTTTGAAGTTAATGAGGGAGATTTTGTGGCCCTGGTTGGAGCAAATGGAGTTGGCAAGTCAACCCTGCTGAAGCTTATATTGGGAGAATTAAAGGCTGCGCAAGGTCAGATAAGGATATTTGGAGACCCTATAAAAAAGGACAATCATTATAGGGACCTTGCCTATATTTCTCAAAATGCTGTAGCATCTTATAGGAATTTCCCAACAAGTGTTGAAGAGGCTATAAAAATCCACCTTGCCTATCTAAAAAAGAAATCAGATCCAAAAGAACTTATGGAAAAGCTTGGCTTATATGACCATAGAAAGAAGTCTTTATCTGAATTATCAGGAGGGCAAATCCAAAGATTTGCTATAAGTCTTGCCCTAATAAAAGATGCCAGCCTTATCTTACTTGATGAGCCTACGACAGGTATAGATGAGGATTTTGCAAAAGAATTTTTTGAAGACCTTATCAATCTCAAAAAAGATAATAAGACGATTTTGATAATTACCCACCAGCTTGATATGGCAGGATCTTTTGTAGATTATGCTTTGAGGATAAAAAAGGGAAAAATAGAAAAAATAAGCAGAGAAAGGCTTAGTTTGTGAGGTTTTATGCTAGATATATTAGAATATGAATTTATGCAAAGGGCCTTTATAGTTGGAGGGCTTTTGGCCTTGATTTTGCCTTGTATGGGACAAATTGTGCTCCTTAAAAGACTATCGATGATAGGGGATACCCTATCTCATTCATCACTAGCTGGTCTTACTATAGGGCTGGCCTTTGGTTTTAGCCCGATTCTTGCTGCGATTATTGCCTGTCTTTTGGCAGGTCTTTCTATCGAGCTAATCAGGAGCAAATTAAGGTCATATCAGGAAATTTCAACAGTTATTATCTTGGCGGCGTCTATTGGTCTTGCGGGGATATTTTCATCTATGGTAAAAAATACCAATACGATATCGTCATATCTATTTGGTTCAATTGTTACAATTTCTGATGAGGAATTTTATCTTGTAATAGGAGTTGCTATTTTTGTACTAGCTGCTTATACAATTTTATACAAAAGTCTCTATCTAACAATCTTTGACCAACAAGCGGCAAAGATTATGGGAATAAACACCAGGATAATTAATCTATTTATTACATTTTTGACAGCTATTACAGTATCAATATCAGCCAGAACCATAGGGTCTCTGATAGTTTCATCTATCTTGGTCATACCAAGCATTTGTGCCATGCAATATACAAAAACTTATAAGAATACTCTGTTTTTATCTATAGGATTTTCTATGATTTTTGTATGCCTAGGCCTAATAATTTCCTATTACCTAGACCTAAAACCAGGCTCTGTAATAGTACTAATATCAGTCATATGGCTGGTTATTAGCCTAGTTATAAAGAGAAAATAAAGGAGAAAAAATGAAAGATAAGAAAAATATAGGAAGGGCTGTCTTACTTGCTTGCCTTTTTGCAACAAGCCTAAGCTCATGCTCCATTTTTAAAAATAAAAAAGAAGAAAATTTTTTAGATAAATCTAGCAAAAAAAGCCAACAAATAATATACGAAGCTAAGAAAACCAGTATCAAAAAAGATAAGACAACAGAAGTCTTGGTAGATGCTGAAATTAAAAAGGACGATATAGTCAAAGTTGTAAAACACGGTGACCACTGGCATGTATTTACCAAGGATGGTAGGGAAAAAATAACCTACTCAGATCCAAACCAAATTAAGGATAATTCTAATTTTGAAATGGTCAGTGTTGTAGGAAAAAGCCAACTAAAAAACAAAAATGTAGTGGCTATTAAAAAACACGGCGACCATTACCACGTTTATCTGGCAGATGGGAGTGAATACCTTACCTATGAAGACCCATCAGCCTTATTTCCGAACATAAAAATAGGGACTTATGTAGGAAGCCATGGACAAGCAAATAGAAGCAAGAGCAAAACACAAAAAATAGGAGAAACTAAAAAAGTAAAAGAAAAGATCGAAAAAGACGACGAAAGAGTTATAAAAATCCTAAAACACGGTGACCACTACCATATTTATACATCAAAGGGCAATGAGTTTGTGACCTACGAAGACCCAAGAGCCCTCTATCCAAATGCATCTTATGGTCTATATGAAGGTAACCATGGCGATAGGAAAAATATGATAGCACAGATTCTCAAAGAGGATAAGGAAAACCAAGCTAAGAAAAAAGCGGCCGGTATAAAAGATAAGAAGGAAAACTCTGATAAACTAGTAGAAGCTGACAAGCTGGTAAAAGTAGAAGAAAATAAAAAAACTCATAATGTAGTGAGCATCCTAAAACACGGCGACCACTACCACATCTATACAGCAGATGGACAAGAGTATATAAGCTATGGAGATCCATCAGGTCTTTATCCAGATGTGCCAATAGGAACCTATGTCGGTAGCCACGGAGATGAAAAAGAAGATAAAAAAGAAAACAAAAGCCAAGGAAAAACAGGAGATGATGCAAGCACAGGCAATTCAAACAATAAAGAATTAGATAGGCTTTCAAAGATAGAAAACTTAAAAATTACAAACATCCTAGGCAAGGAAAAAGTAGACCGATACGATATTGTAAAAATACTAAAACATGGTGACCATTACCATATTTATGACTCAAAAGGCAATGAAGGTGTGACTCATGTAAACCCACAAGATATCTACCCACATGCAAACTTTGGCCACTATGAGGGAAGCCACGGAGATGAAGAGAAGAATAAAGATGAATTTAAGTGGCCAGAAGGGGTTACAAAAATAGTAAGCCACGGAGACCACTGGCACCTATACAAGGGTGATGAAGAAATAGGGGTAGTCACAGAAAATCCAAAATCCCACTACCCAAATGCCGAATATATAGACGAATCAAAAGACTATTCAAATGTAGAAGTCGGGGATGATGATCTATTTACCTACGATAGCGTAAACGCTAAAAAAATCCCAGGAATTGAAAAAATCTTTGATAGTAGGTTCAACGAAATGAATAGCTATGGACGAATAAAAGATGAAAAACCTGCCTTTGGACCAGGCGGCCAATACAAGGGCGGCAATGTATTCTACTGGCTCCATGGTGACCACTACCACTACCTAAGTATAGAAGACTTGGTAAAAATGGAAAAAGCTGGAGAGCTTGGAGAATTCACTGCCAAAGATATAGTCGCAACCTTAAAATACAAAATGGAAAATCCAGATGAAAAAATAGGAAATGACTATGACGACGAAAAATCTGAAATCCTAAGATATAATATTATTCAAATGTTGAAAAGAGAATATCCTGAAGCAGATGTAGATAATATAGAGCTAAACTTCCATGTATTTGGCTCAAGCAACTTCACTTTCCATATAAGCGATTTTGAAGATGTTGATGGCAAGATAGTCTATAAAAAAGGCAAGCTTCCAGAGATGAAAAAAGAAGAAACTAGTGAAGAAAATCCAGATAAAAAGGAAGAAGAAAATCCTTCTAATGAAAATGCTGAAGAAAACAAATCGGAAATTCCTTCAGAAGAAAATTCGAAAGCAGAAGAAGGGAAAAAAGAGCCAGAAAATAAGGTGGAAAAGCAAGAGATAGATAAAAAAGAGAAAGAAGAAAACTTAGAAAAAGCCCAAGACGGTTTTGCAAGCAAAGAAGAAGCAGAAAAGGCTGCTAAAAAAGCCCTAGAAAATAACCATTCAAAAGATTCATACGATCTCTTCCAAGGAACAGATGGAAGATGGTACTACAGCCTAAAGTAAGCTAAAATTACAAAAAGCACTTAGAAATAAAAGCTAAGTTTTAAGAGCGTAGACAAAGTATATAATCCAAGGTCATTCCGACAGATAAGCCTTTAGAGAGTTTACCCCGAGCGAGGTCGAGGTGACGAGGAATCCCACGAATTAGGGATTTGTTTATTAGTTTTTAATATTTTAATTTATAAAACAAATATTTTTGTGATTTGTAAATAAGGTGAGCACTTAGAAATAAAAGCTAAGTGCTTTTTTGTTTGCTAAATTTTCTAAGTTTATAATATGGTTTTGATAATAAAATGGGAAAAAATCAAAATAAAAGTATAATTAACCATAATTACAATAATACATTAAATAGATTGAAGGGGATTATTATGGGCTTATCATTAGCTATGAAAATATTAAAAAATCATTTGTTGAAGGGACAACTTGTCACAGGCAAGGAGGTCGCAATAAAGATCGACCAGACCCTAACCCAGGATTCTACTGGGACTATGGCTTATTTGCAGCTAGAGGCCATGGACATAGAGGATGTGGCGACAGAAAACTCTGTTGCCTACATAGACCACAATATTTTGCAGGCGGGTTTTGAAAATGCCGATGACCACGAATTTATAAAGTCAGCTGCCAACAAGTTTGGGATCAGATTTTCCAAGGCAGGCGGCGGGATTTGCCACCAGGTCAACCTAGAGCAGTTTGCCAAACCTGGCTCTACTCTTTTAGGATCTGATTCCCACACTCCAACAGGGGGCGGCCTTGGCCAACTTGCTATAGGAGCTGGTGGTCTTGAGGTGGCGGTAGCTATGGCCAAGGGCTTTTATTTTTTGAAGGTGCCAAAGATTTATAGGGTCAATTTGACAAAGACCCTAAAAGCATCTGCCAATGCCAAGGATGTGATTTTGTATATCCTTGGCAAGCTAACTGTCAAGGGCGGAACAGGCTATATCATGGAATACACTGGAGAGGGAGTGAAGTCGCTTTCTGTGACAGATAGGGCAACTATTTGCAATATGGGGGCAGAACTTGGGGCAACAACTTCGATTTTCCCATCAGATGAAAATACCAAAGCCTATCTTATAAGCCAAAATAGGGAGGCAGACTACCTAGAATTATCTGCAGATTCTGATGCAGACTATGATGAAACTTTAGAAATAGACTTATCAAAAATCGAGCCGGCTGTTGCCAAACCACATTTTCCTGACCAATACGAAAAGGTATCTGATCTTGGAAAAATAAAGCTTGACCAGGTGGCTATTGGATCTTGTACAAACTCTTCTTATATGGATTTGATGAAGGTGGCAGCTATCCTAGATGGCAAAAAAGTCCATCCTGATGTATCCTTGGTTATTTCCCCAGGATCTGCTACTATTTTAGAAAAAATTTCAGAAAATGGGGCTCTTGCTACTATTATCAAGGCGGGTGCCAGGGTTTTAGAATCTGGTTGCGGACCTTGTATAGGCATGGGCCAGGCACCAAAATCAGGAGGGGTTTCTCTCAGGTCCTTTAATAGAAATTTTGAGGGAAGGTCAGGCACTATGGATGCCAAAATCTATCTAGCAAGTCCAGAAACCTGTGCAGCAAGTGCTATTGCTGGCTTTATAGTAGATCCGGGAGAGGTCGATTATAAAGAAGATTTTGACAAAAATGTAAGTTTCAACCATACAGATGCTTATTTTATTGAGCCTGAAAAAGACCTATCAAAGAGGATAAAAGAAACAGTCAAGGGCAAAAATATCAAGCCTTTTCCAAAAGCAGATAAGGCGAGCGATATAGATAAAAAAGTAATATACAAAGCAGGGGATGGGATCACAACTGATGATATTTGTCCTTCAAATGCTCATCTTTTACCATTTAGGTCAAATATTGAATATCTTTCAAACTTTGCCTTTACAACCAAGATTGACGATTTCAAAAAAAGATGCCAAGCAAATGGCGGGGGGATCATTGTTGCAGGCGAAAACTACGGCCAGGGATCATCCAGAGAACACGCAGCCCTCATACCTTTGTATCTGGGCATCAAGGCAGTAGTGGCCAAATCTTTTGCCAGAATCCACAGGTCCAACCTCATAAACAATGCGATTTTGCCATTGGAATTTGTAAATGGCGAAGACTATGACAAAATAGATGAAAATGACCAG
This sequence comes from Anaerococcus mediterraneensis, assembly GCF_900128415.1. Classification (NCBI taxonomy): domain Bacteria; kingdom Bacillati; phylum Bacillota; class Tissierellia; order Tissierellales; family Peptoniphilaceae; genus Anaerococcus; species Anaerococcus mediterraneensis. The sequence goes on along the minus strand of NZ_LT635772.1, from coordinate 425,602 downwards.
GTAAAAATATCTGATATGAAAAATTCGATAGAAAATGGAGAATTTATCCTAGAAAATATCAGCAAAAGTATAAAAATAAAATTGAAGTCAGACCTTTCTGATAGGGAAAAAGAGATCCTTATCCAAGGCGGCTACCTAAACTACGCCAAAAACCTAGACTTGGAGGCAAAATGAAAATCACACTTATAAAGGGCGATGGCATAGGTCCAGAGATCACAGAAGTTATGAAAAAAGTGGTCGATGCTCTAGAAATAGATATAGAATTTGAAGAAATAAACGCTGGTCTTAGCATTTTTGAAAAAGAGGGAGTCTATATTCCCCAAAGGCTTTTTGATTCTATAGAAAAAAATAAAATAGCCATAAAGGGCCCAATCACAACACCAATTGGCCATGGATTTAGGTCTATAAATGTAGAGCTCAGGAAGAAATTCGATCTTTTTGCCAACATCAGACCCATAAAGGCTCCAGGTCCTTTGGACCTAAAATTTGATGGGGTTGATATGGTGATCTTTAGGGAAAATACCGAAGACCTATATGCAGGCATTGAAAAACAAATCTCTCCTGACGAGGCTCATTCTATAAAGGTCATAACTAGGGATAAGTCCCAAAGGATAATAAAAAAGGCCTTTGATTTTGCAAGAGAAAATAATAGAAAAAAAGTAAGTATCATTACCAAGGCTAATATAATGAAACTTTCTGATGGGCTTTTTCTAGAAGTCGGTAGGGAAGTTGCCAAAGCTTATCCAGATATAGAATTTGAAGAGCTTTTGGTTGACAATACCGCCATGCAGATGGTTATGAACCCTGGGCGTTTTGATGTCATAGTTACAGAAAATCTCTACGGGGATATTTTATCAGACCTTGGAGCAGGACTTGTCGGTGGGCTTGGCCTCATGCCTGGAGTCAACAAGGGAAAAGACATTGCAATCTATGAATCAATCCACGGATCTGCACCAGATATAGCAGGCAAAAACCTTGCAAATCCAATAGCCATGCTTTTGACCATGTGTCTGATGTTAGATGATATTGGCTACAAAGACCAGGCAGAAAAGGTCAGAGCAAGCATCTATAAGTGCCTATCTGATAAGAAAAATTATACAAGAGATTTGGGCGGAACAAACACTACATCTGGGATTTGTGAGATAATAATTTCAAATTTGGGATAGAATATGAATAAGAATATAAAAGAAAAATTAAAGGCTTATGCAAAAAAAATAGAAAAAGAATCGACCATAGATAGGGATATTTATGAAAAATATAATATAAAAAGAGGGCTTAGGAATAAAAATGGGACCGGAGTCCTCGTTGGGGTCACCAAGGTGGGTGATGTTTGCGGTTATGAGATAAAAGACGGGGAAAAAATCCCAGCCGAGGGAGAGCTTTTCTACAGGGGCTATCCTATAACAAAAATTGTAAGGGATGTAGAAAGGACAAATAGGCTTGGCTTTGAGGAGATAATCTATCTTTTGCTTTTTAATAAATTGCCAAAGGCAAAAGAGCTTGAGATTTTCAAAGATGTCCTAGCTGACCAGAGGAAATTACCTGCTTATTTTATAGAAGATACCATAATGAAGGTCCCAGGTTCTGATATAATGAACAAGATGATGAGGTCTATGCTGGCCCTTTATACCTATGATAAAAATCCAGATGGGACTGATACAAAAAATGTCCTAAAACAATCCTTATCCCTAATTTCAAAAATCCCCCTCATAGCTATATATTCCTACCAGGTCAAAATCCACAATTTTGATAAAAAATCCCTGGTAATCCACAATCCAGACCCAGAAAAAACCATAGCAGAAAACATCCTAGCTATGCTTAGGATCGATCAAATATATACTAGAGAAGAAGCACAAATCCTAGACCTACTTTTGATAGTCCATGCAGAGCACGGCGGCGGAAATAACTCTGCCTTTGCAACCCACGTTGTATCATCATCAGGGACTGACTCCTACTCTGCAATGGCAGCTGGCCTTGCCTCTCTAAAAGGGCCAAGACACGGGGGAGCAAATATAAAAGTAAGCCAGATGCTTGATAATATAAAAGAAAATATAGCAAATACAGGAGATAAAAAAGAAATAGAGGCCTACCTAGAAAAAATCCTAGACAAAAAAGCCTTTGACGGCCAGGGACTAATCTACGGTTTGGGCCATGCTGTCTATACCCTATCAGACCCAAGGGCCACTCTTTTAAAAGAAAAAGCAAGGGACTTGGCTAAGATCAAGGGAAGAGAAGCAGATTTTCTTTTTGTAGAAAATGTAGAAAAAATTGGCCAAAAACTCATCCAAGAAAAGTTTGGCAGGGCCTATCCTCCATGCGCCAATGTCGACTTGTACTCAGGCCTAGTCTATGATATGCTAGAAATACCAAAAGAACTCTACCTGCCATGCTTTGCCATAGCCAGAACAGTAGGATGGTCAGCCCATAGGCTGGAGCAGATCGCAGATACAAAAATTATAAGACCAGCCTACAAGTCCCTAAGTCAAGTAAAAGAATACATAAATCTAGAAGACAGATAAAAAGTCAAGGGCAAGCCTTGGCTTTTTTTGGAATAGGATTTTGGAAAAATTTATAAAAAATCATAGTCTATAATAAGAAAAAAGAGAGGGGTATGATTATGAATAAGGAAAACAATATCATAAAGTCTATAGAAGATGATCTAGTTCTAGCTATAAACAATGTGATCGAAAGAGAAAGAATAGTTGCAGAATATTTTATATGCCAAGGTGATTATAAAGTTGGTGAAAACCTCTACTTGGACCTAATAATCTTGGCCAATGACCTCTATCAAATTTGGGGGAAGAATTATGACCGTGAGAGGCTTGATAAATACAAAGAACAAATATCGGAGTTTTATGAGCAAAGACCTATGGATATTGATATAGAAAGTCTAGATCCATCTGAGAGAAAAAACAAGATAGGAATAGAAGCTTGTAATATAGTTTGGGCAAACAATGGCCAGTGGATTGATTTGACCAATGAATTATATTTGATGAGAAAACAATATGAAATCCAAGCGGCTATTAAATTAGCCGGCAAAAACTTCTTAGAAGCCAAGAAAATTTATCAAAGGATCATAGAGATAAATGAGGACTTGATAAAATATATAGATGATCCAGAGGGTAAAAAAATAGGAGTAGTCTACGTCCAACCAGCCACAGGCAAATCCCACTACGCCGCCGAAAAATGCCACACCGACTACCATGTAGCAGCAAGCTTCTTCTGCGAATACAACAAAGAAAACTTCTCCACCAGCAAAAACCTAATAAGAGAGCTAGCCTTCCAACTAGCCTGCCAAATCCCAGACTACAGGACAGCCCTACTCCACCAACTAGAATCCATAGCAGTGCCAACGAAAAAAATAAACCAAATGGGCCTAGAAGAAAATGTAGACGACGGGCAAATCCACATAAGAGAAGACTACAAAGAAGCAGAAGAATTCGACTACCTCATAGTCAGACCCCTCTCCATATGCATAGACGGAAAAATGGAAAACCAAATGATCCTAATAGAGCCCTAAAAAACCAGAGAGGACAAAAGGCGCTGAAAGACTTTTAAACAACAAAGAAGCCAAGGATAGGTTGTTAGATTTTGCAAATGAAGAAATAGATTATTTTAGGGTAGAACCTGCAACAAAATTATATGAGGATATGATAGGAATTTATAAAGATGACGAGGAGAATATCTTATATCATTTAAAAGTAGTCAACAGATATAGTGAACTACTAGAGAAAATAGGAAAAGAAGATGAGTCTTTAAATATTATTAAAGGTATTATAGAAAAACAAGAGATTCTATCATTAGGAAAAGTTAATTTAGATTATAAAGATGAGCTTGGCAATTCTTATAATAATCTAGGGTACTTGCAAGAATCAATACAAAATTATGAAAAGTCAGAAAGATATCTTAAAAAAGCAATAGAATTATATAAAGAACTCAAAGAATCACGCAATTCTCTAACAGATATATCAGACCTAGCAAGGTCCTATAACAACCTAGGAGTCTTATATGAATCAATGCAAAATTATGAAAAATCAGAAATCTATAATAAAAAAGCAATAGAATTATATAAAGAACTCAAAGAATCTCAAAGCTCTATGACTGACATATCAGACCTAGCAAGGTCCTATAATAACCTAGGAAAATTATATGAATCAATGGAAAGGTATGATGATTCAGAATTCTATTTCAAGGAAGTCATAAGTCTTGTGGAAGATATTCCTAATAAAAATCAATCATATGAAGATAAAAGAAATATGGTAAATTCTAGCAATGTATTATCAGATTTATACTTTAAGAAAAATAAGCATGGTCAATCAAGGAAGTTCGCGGAAAAGGCTCTTAAGTTTCAAAAGCTTGTAGTTAAAGAAAGGATTTAGAACAAAAAAATGCTTGGCAATCATTTATGGAAATTTAGGTGCACTATATGGTAATTCCAAGGGGAAAAAGACCAAGAAACATCTATTAGAAGCCAAGGGTATTTTAGAAGATTTACATGATAATTCATCTGATGGTGAAATACTTGAAAATTTGGTAGGATCATATAAGGACCTTTCAGATTATTATGAGTCTAGAGGCAAGTATAAAAAGGCGGAAGACTACAAGAAAAAAACAGAAGAATTACTAAATCCTAACAGCAAAGCCAAGGGTAATTTTAATATTTTGGGTGTAAATAACCTTAAAGACCTATTATAGTATTAAAAAAGCCACGCATTTTGGTATATATTAATTATTTTTCTTATATTTGTGGTGTTTGTTTTTATAGATGGGATAAAAAATTATTTATCAATTTTCTACCCATAACAATGTAAATAAGGATTTAGTTAGTGGTAAACATTTTTAGGAGGCAGAAATGATAAAAGTTAGAAAAAAACCAGGCCTAGTTATGGCCTTTAGACTAGGATGTGAAAATCCTTTGGAGGAATATTTTATAAAGTTAGGAAAGCTTATAAATAATATTGATTTTTATGAGGTTTTGACTAAAGAAACGAGGAATAATAAGGGTCAAGTAGCAGATATAGACTCTTTTATAAAAATAGATAAGGACGGAGATATATATCCGGTCAAGGCCTGTGATTTTGAAAAAAATCATAAGGTCATATCTCCTAATATATATTTAGAAACAAGCAAGGTCCGCAAAGCCTTTAGGTCCGATGATTTAGACGATAAAATAATTTCCTATCTAAAGGATAAGGGATTTTTAGAGATCACAGACGATCCCGAAAAATATTTCAAGGCCAGGATAGATTCTTTTACAGTCTATGGCAGAAAGAAAGATTATCTATTGATTTATTCTGAGGATAAAAAAGGACCTTGCAAGTACGATTTCAATTTTGTAGACAAAGAGATTTTTGAAAAAACTTATGAAATTATTGAATAAGGAAAAACATATGAATAAAAAAGATCAAATGCTTCCAAATAATTTTCTTGTAGAAATAGAGACTATGGATGGCTCATCTAAAAAGATAAGAGTTTTACATCCAAAGTTAATAGATGAGCAAAGTAATGTAAGAATATATCAATCAGTGGTAAATCTTGCTGAAGATACAAGAAAAACAATTATCATAAAAGAGCTTAAAGTAAAGAATAAGGAAGATTCAGAAATTATAAATGATAAAGATAGGAGAAAATTTAAAGAAGATTTTAAAAAGAATAAAAGACTTTTTTCAATCCTGGGAGATGATATGGTAGAGCCGCTTTACCTGTCAGAATATGAGGATAGGCTCCTTGCTTTTTATCAAACAAACAATGCCAGAAGTCTAGATAATTTCAAATCTCTAGATATATTTAGGATAGTAGAAGTTATGGCTAGCTTAGCAAGCATACTAAAAAATCTCCATGACGAAAACATTGTCTATATGGACCTAAAGCCAAGCAATATATTATATGATTATGAAGAAAGAAAAGTAAGGTTTTTTGATTTTGATGCTTGTATAGACCTAAAGGAAAAAGACAAAGTCAAAAGCATCTATGGACCTAGCCAAAAATCTTTTCTAGCACCTGAGCTAAAAAACACAAGTGATATGGAAACTATCAGGTCCTACATGATAAAGCCTAGTCTAGATACCTTTATGTTTGGTTCAAATATGTTTTATTTGATAACTGGTAAATACCTAGATGATAGGATCTTAGAAGATGAGGATCTCATCAGAGACCTACTTTATGGCCAGCTAAATAAAATAAAAAACAAGATCTTTTTAGATGAGAGGATAAATTCTATCCTAATAGATCTAGTTGTAGAATGTGTGAGAATCTATGATAGGTTTATAAGTGATAATAGGATAATCCAAGAATTAATGAAGGCAAAAAACTTGATTGCAGAAAAAACTAGACAACCCCTAGTTGATCTTATCGCAGCTGCCCATATTCTGGATAAACATCCTCTTTATGATTATATAGATAGTGAATCAAATATAAATATAGGCATAATTGCTGATGATGGTGAAAAGGCAAAACTATATTTTGATTTGATCTTTGCCCCACTTTTGATAGAGGGGGTTGACCTAAATTTCACTTTTTATTATAGGACCTCTAGTAAATTCGAAGAGTATTTATTAGAAGAAGCTCCTCTTTTAAAGAAAACCTGTCAGATAAAAATAAATGATGATCTTGTCTTTGATGATATTGACAAGTCTATAACAGATGAGGCCTATGCTAGTATAAATTTTGTAGAGGTCGAAAATTTTGATAAATTAAAAGACATAGAAAAAAATACCTATATACTTCTTTTAGAGAATAAAAATACCAAGGAAGAGGACCTTGGCAAGAAAATATTTGACAAAGTCAAAGATGATAATAAAAAAAGAGTTATTATAGTTAGGTCTTTGAATCTTGGTATGGATAGGAAAGATCAAACTACAAGTGGGACAAGCCTAATATATTATGACCAAATAAAAATGGCCACTGAAGAAAGGGGCGAATTTGAAGGCAAGATCCTAGAACAAGCCTTTGGAGTCCATAGTTTTTATGAATTATCATCCGAAGAAAGGATCGATAGGGATAAGATTTTTGAAAAATTTATAGAGGAAAAAGATATTTATAATGCAAAATCATCTCTACGATCTGCTCTTTCTATCAAATACAAACTCTATGATTGTGGTGTCCACAGAAGCCCAAAACCTTATAGGGAATTTTCAAAATTAATCAAAAATGAAAGTCCAATTGATCCAGAAAATCCAACAGGTCCTACAATTAGGGATAAGATGGCCTATATGGAACACCATTCTTGGAATAAATTTATGATAGTAGATGGCTATGACAAGCCGACTGATAAGGTATTTTTCTCCTACGCCTATAAAAATAAAAATGACCACCGTGATAAAAAGGCAAAACTCCACCCCCTTATCAGCAACTACCACCTAAAAGCTGTAGATAGCAAGGATATTGATGAGATAGATAGGATTTCTGAAAATATAAGAAAGGCCCAGGAAGCCAGTATAAAAGATTGTAAAAAGTTTTTAGATGATAATATCAAATCTTTGGTTATTAACTATGATTATCCAGATGATCCTATAAATAAGAGCCTAAAATCTTATATGGAAAAGCTAGCAAATACTATAGAAAATATAAGAAAAGGCGATAAGGATAGCCAGGCCATATATAAATTTATCGATAGGAAAATAAGAGATTTATTTTCTATAGGCGAAGAGGAAATATCTCCTAAGTTTAAAAGTACTTATTTGGATATAGATGAGATGGTAAGCACTATAATTTCAAACAAAAACTACAAAAATTATAGGATTACAGATTATGATATAGTTGATGCTATAGGGCAAATCCTCTATGGACCTGTCGATATAATCTACAAGCCTTTTGTAGGCGATGATGGCAGTCTTTGGAAAAATATAGCTAGCGTCCTAAAATTTAGGCCGACCCAAGTCGTCTTTATAAAAGATCCATCAGAAAATAATCTCTATAAGTTTGAAACTATAAAGAGATTTCTCCGTGATAAAAGAGATCTATGTTCAACAGATATAAGGATCATTGACCAAGACCAGGCCAAGTTTGAGATAGAAAACCATGCTGATAAAAATATAATTTTTGATTTTACAGGCAATACTGTCAAGCAGGCTAGGTTTGCATCTTTTCTAAACACACCAAGACCAGTTCCTTATGTCATATATGAGGGCAACAACAAATGGGGTGGGGACTATGAGGGCCTTGATTATAATCTAATGATGCCAAGCCTAAGTATAGAAGAGACTTTCTACCTAAACAATGCTAGACTTGATACAGAAGATAAGATAAATAGCTTTTTGGACCTAGATATATATGCAGATAGCTTGTGGGATATCTATAAAGATACAGGTGGCAAGGACTACAGAAATTATATACACACAATAAATGAGGGACAAAAGTCCTATATATTTTCTCTAAACAATGTCATGAAATCTGGAAAAGTCTATCCATTTGCCTTCAAGGAAAAAATGACTGAGACAAATAGAGACATTTTTAGGCCGGTCATTAGGGTTTTGGATGACTTAGTTCATAATGGCTTTATAGAATCCTATGAAGTTCCTGAAAAGCTAGGATTTCTAAAAGTTAAAGCTTATGATAAAAATTGTTTGGAAGATCTAGGTGATTTTTTGATTAGGTGTATAGAAAATATGGTAGAAAAAATTGAATTGGTAAAACTAAATTACAAGATAGACTATGTTGATAGTGAAGAAATTCGACGAAATGATTATTATTATTTGATCAGCTCATCTTTAGATTGCGATAGTGAAATAGAGACCTTTGATATTCTACCTGACGGCAAGGCAGCTAATTTCCATTATATAGAAGATGTAGAGGATTATTTAGGAGCTTTTAACGATTTTATAGAAAAATATAACAAGATTAGCCAAGACCTAAAAGTTTTTAATATCCTAGATGATAAAAAGAAAGAATATGCTAGCTATAATGAAGATGATGATTTGGTCAAGCTCAATTTTTCTTATGGATCTTTAGCCTTTAGGGACTTTTTTGCAAGAGAAGGCAATGCCCTTGAAACCTATGTCTTTTTCAAAATAGCAAGGTTTGGGGATGTTTTTGACAATGTGGGCCTAAATTTAGAAATTGACTGGAAGGCTGAGGATAATTTTGATAGGGATAGCGAGCTGATCAAAAATGAAATAGATATAGTTTGTATCAAGGGCCTTACAACATATTTGATTTCTTGCAAGCAGTCCATGCTAAAAAATGAGTTTATATACGAGATTGGCTATCACGCTTCAAAATTTGGTATAGATACTGTACCTATTATAATAAATTCATTTAACTATAAAAATGAAAATGACATAGAGAGAATAAGAAATAGGTGTAAGCAATCTGGAGTTTTGCTCATAGAAAGAGATACCCTAGATGGTGATTTGAAAGGATATTTTGAAAAGCTAATCGCATCTCAAGGTTGATTTTTAGTAAGTAAAAAAATGGGAGTAGGATTTCTACTCCCTAAATTTTTGTGAATTTTCTTTATAGATTTTTAATTGACAAGTCCCTAAAAAAGAGTAATTTATTATAGTAAATGTATTTTTGGAATATAGCCAAGTTGGTAAGGCACCAGATTCTGACTCTGGAGAGCGTAGGTTCGAGTCCTACTATTCCAGCCAAAGCCTATCCGCAGAATATCTCTGCGGTTTTTTTATTTCTTTACTTTTAGAAAATTCTACTAGGTATTGGGGTAAAATATTATAAAGAATTGAAATAGGGGTTTTATGAAAAAATTAATTTGGATATTTTTGACCGTATTTTTAGCAGCTTGCTCTAAGGATAAGGGCAAAGAAAAAACTATAGAAAATAAAAAAGAAATAGCAGAAATAAAAGATAAAAATGACCAAAAGATCGATATTTATGCCCTTTTGGATGGGCTAAGTCTAAAGGATAATTATTCTTCTGATTATTTTACAAGGATAGATTTTGAGGACTCGGGCAATTTTGTTGGAGATTATTTTTCAAATCCAAGCCTAGATGGATATGAGAGTGAGGATAAGGAAAAAATAAAAAATAAGTACGGCAAGGACGAGGACCACAAGAGTGTTTTTTCTGGCAATTTCAAGGTTATAAAGACCATAAAAAAGGGTATCTATCAAGTAGAACTTTCTGATTTTAAGATTTCAAATACAAGCGGCCCTGATGGAAAGATGGAATATTTGTATTGGGTTGATTTTGCCAAGGGCCTAGATCCTGCTGATAGGTATATTTTATTTCTCCCATCTAGCCCTATAAGCACAAAGATAATAGAAAATAGCCAGTACAAGGAGGCCTTGGCAAGTGGGGATATAGAAAAAAATGCCCACGGAGACCATGACCACAGCCACCATGACGACCATGAAGATGATCATGACCACGAAGATGACCATCATGATCATGGAGAAATCTCAGTTTTTGCAAATGGTTTTGTCTTGTACAATGTAGACAAAAAAATGATTTTTAGTCAGCACGATAAGTGGGCAGAAACTGACCACCATCATTAGGAGGAGATTATGAAAAATTCTTGGATTAAAATAGCTTTTCTCTGTGTTATTTTGTTTTTAACCGGATGTCAAAAAGAAGATCCAAAGCCAGAAGAGATTATAAGTTTGGAGAAAAATGATTATTCCTTTGTGAGTGAACTTTTTGCCACAGATGGCAAAAAAATACCAAAAGATATAAAAATCAGTCTAGAAAAAGATCTTTTGGATGCAGATTCTAAAAAATTTGCAAAATATATAGAGTTTGAGGATAAGGACGGGACTTACCTTGCCTATATTATTATCTAAAATAAAGATGGATATATGAAAGAATACGGGACTGAGTCAAGACTTTTTGACCAGATTCTAAAAAAATCTGGCCTAGACTATGAAGATTTTAACCAAGGCGACCTTTACTACTTGGGCTTTTCATCCTTTTATCTAAGGGTGAAGGATAAAAAAATCTACGACCTTATGCCATACTCAGATACCTATCCATCCCTTGTAGATGAAAAAAGTTTCGAGGAGATTTTAGAAAGTGCAAGAGCTGATGGGGAAAATATTAAATATGAAAGACGCCCTATGGTTATGTTGGACGATACTATTTATTATTATGGTGGTGAGGCTGTGAGAGATAAGGATGAAGACTTTGATTTTGATGGGGTTTTAGAATACCAGACAGATCCGGCAAATATTCCTTATAAAAATAAGCAGGGCAATTTCCCAAAAGGGAAAAAATATAGGGTAAATAAAAAAGAAGAGAGCCTTGAAGTCTACGAAGAAGACGGGACCTGCTATGTTTATACCAAAGACCCCGAGAAAAAAATAAATAAATACCATTATTTTGATTGAAAAAGATCTTAAAAGCTGAGATGAATAAAAAATCCCCTTGTTTCGACTTGAATTTATGAAGGATGGAGAGATCTCATGAGATTTCTCCACTCACTTCGCTCGGTCGAAATAAGGGGATTCTTATTATATTCGATTAAAATGTGGGATTTTTATTTTGTTTGCTTTAAATAAGGTCTTTTGCTTTATTTTAACACTCTGCTCTTAAAAGCTAAGAGCTTTTTATTTATAATTTTTTCTTTAGTATCCTCATTGACCACAAAATAGCTATGATGGATACACCAACGTCGCCTATTATGGCTAGCCACATTGATGCGTAGCCAAATAGTCCTAGGATTAGGATTATAATTTTGACTGCCATTATAAAACTAATATTTTCTACGACTGTCTTGTTGGTTATTTTTGCGATTTTCATCAGTTTTTCTAGCTGATAAAACTCTCCGCTTGCTATCAAGATATCAGAAGACTCTATGGCAAGGTCGCTTGCTCCCTCGCCCATGGATATACCGACATCAGCTTTTTTAATAACTGGGGCATCGTTGATCCCATCTCCTACAAAGACAAGTTTTTTGCCTTTTTCCTGGAGTTCTGTCAGATATTTTAGCTTATCAGCAGGCATGAGCTCTGCGTGGTAGTCGCTTATTTTTAGATTTTGGGCTAGGTCTGCTACTGGTTTTTGGCTGTCACCAGAAAGTAGGCTTATTTGTTCAAAATCATTTTTTAGGTAGGCTATGGTCTCGCTAGCTCTATCCTTTATTTTATCTTCGATAATGATTTTTGCTGCCAAGTTGTCATCTATACTTAGGTAGACAGATTTTTCTTTGCCATCTAGATCTAGGCCAAGGTATTTGGCAGAACCTATTTTGATTTTTTCCCCATCCTTGTTTGTGGCCATGATGCCAAGGCCTTTTTCGTTGGTGACATTTTCAAAAAGGTCAGGATTTTCTTTCCTATCTAGGGATTTGACTATGCCCCTACCTATAGGGTGGGTGGACATTTTTTCCATATTGTAGATATAGTCTAGGATTTTTTCCTTGTCATAGTCTGTGAAATACTCTATATTTTTGACAGTAAATTCCCCTGTTGTTAGGGTCCCAGTCTTATCTGTAAGAAGTATATTGGCTTTGTTTAGTTCTTCAAAATATTGGCTGCCCTTGATTAGAATCCCTTCTTTGCTGGCAAGACCAAGTCCTGACATAAAGGAAAGTGGGACTGACAAAACCAAGGCACAAGGACAAGATAAAACTAAAAATGTAGCTGCCCTAAAAAGATAATCTGACCAAGCCCCACCCATAAATAGTGGTGGAATTATACCGACTAGTATAGCTATACCTACAACTATAGGAGTATAGATCCTAGCAAATCTTGTGATCATTTTTTCACTTTTTGACTTGCTCATGTGAGAATCTTCTATAAGCTCTATGATTTTTGCAGCTATAGAATCATCAAATTCTTTTGTCGCCCTGTATTTTATGATCCCTTGGGTAAGAATAGATGAAGAAATAATTTCAGATCCTTCCTCTAGCTCTACTGGCATGGATTCTCCTGTGACAGATGAGGTATCAACAAGGCAAGATCCCTCTACAATGACTCCATCAACTCCGACTTTTTCCCCATCACGGACCAAAAGTATATCGCCGATTTCCACATCATCTAGGTCGATTTCCTCAACATTACCATCTTCTGTGACCCTATTTGCAAGGTCAGGGACCAAGTCTAGGAGGTTTTTGATATTTTCTTTTGACCTGTGGGTAGCAATCTCTTCAAAAAGCTCGCCAAAACCATAGAAAACCATAACGGCAATGGCTTCCAGATATTCACCTATAAAAAAGGCTGTGACTGTAGCTATTGTCATGAGGAAATTTTCATCCAAGGCCTGGCCCCTTTTTATACCCTCAAAGGCCTCTATCAAGACATCGTAAGCTGCTGCTAGGTATAAGAGTATATAGACTATTAGGATTGAGTAATTTATTTTTTCTCCGTGCTTGTGGCCAGCTCCTGTGACTAAGGCTAGTCCTAAGCTTGCAAGGCCTATAAGGATCAGCTTTAAAAGCTTTCTCTTGTGGTCTTTTGTCATTGATGCAAACATGTTATTTTCCTATAATTTTTGAGCCTGGCTCAATCTTATCAGATATTTTATTTGCCTTTGCTAAAAGATCATCTACATCTACATCATCATCAAGGTCAAATTTTACTTTTTCTGTCAAAAATGATACATTTACAGAATTGACCCCGTCAAGTTTTGAAAGAGCTTCTTGGATTTTTGCTCCACAGTTTGCACATTCTAGACCTTCTATTTTAAATTTCTTTTTCATAATATTCTCCTTATTTACAATCTTCGCATATATGTTCAAGTCCGGTTTCGATAATAAGTTTTACATGGTCATCAGCCAGGCTATAAAGCATGGATTTGCCATCCCTTTTGCATTTGACCAAGTTGTTTTTCTTTAGGTTTCTAAGCTGGTGGCTGATAGCTGATTGGCTCATGTCTAGGTTTTCAGCTATATCGCCAACACTAGCCTTGCCATCAAAAAGCTTATACATTATCCTCATCCTTGTGGAGTCGGAAAAAATTTTGAATAAATCTGCCAAGTCGGACAGGACATTGTCAGAAATATTTTTTGTCTTCGGCATGATACTTACCTCCATTCATATGACTATCTATTCATATGAATATTATATCATATGTATCTTGCTTGTCAATACTTTTTATATAGATTTTTTATCTGTGATGGCTAGACCTATAAACATTGAAAATACGCCAAATTCTAGTATAATTATAGGACGATTATAGGATGTTTTTAAAGATTTAAGATAAGGATTAGAGATGAAATTTGAACTTAATTCAGAATATAAACCTCGTGGCGACCAGCCAGAGGCTATAGATAAATTATCAAAAGGGATTCTTGCTGGCAAGAAGGACCAAATCCTAAGGGGAGTTACAGGTTCTGGCAAGACCTTTACCATGGCCAATATTATAGAAAAAGTCCAAAGGCCAACACTGGTCTTGGCCCACAACAAGACTTTGGCCTACCAACTTTTTACAGAATTCAAGGAGTTTTTCCCAAACAATGCTGTAGAGTATTTTGTTTCCTATTATGATTATTACCAACCAGAGGCCTATGTAGCAGCGACAGATACCTATATAGCCAAGGATTCGTCTATAAATGATGAGATAGACAAGATGCGCCACTCAGCAACCATGGCTCTTTTTGAGCGAAAGGATGTAATCATAGTTGCATCTGTTTCTTGTATTTATGGCCTGGGAGATCCGATAGATTATAAAAAGCTAGTAGTTTCTCTCCGTCCTGGCCAGGAGATAAGCCCAGAAGAGGTTATGAAAAAGCTGATAGATGTCCAATATGTCAGAAATGACATAGATTTTGACAGGGGGACTTTTAGATCTCGTGGGGATATTTTGGATATTTATCCTGCAGGCTTTGACCAAAAGGCAATAAGAATTGAGTTTTTTGGTGATGAGATCGATCAGATCTCAGAATTTGATCCCCTAACAGGCAAGATTTTATCAAAGCTTTCCCATGGTTATATATATCCAGCCAGCCACTACGCTACAACAAGTGAAAAAACTGAAAGGGCAATAATTACAATCGAGCAGGAGCTAGAGGAGAGGATAAAAGAATTTGAAAGCCAAAATAAACTTTTAGAGGCTCAAAGAATAGAGCAAAGAACCAAATATGATATAGAAATGCTCAGAGAGATCGGATTTTGCTCTGGTATAGAAAACTACTCTGCCCATCTTTCACAAAGACCAAGAGGGTCTAGGCCTTATACCTTGATTGACTATTTCCCAAAAGACTTTATCCTCATGGTTGATGAGTCCCACGTATCTATTCCACAAGTTGGGGGCATGTATGCAGGTGATAGGTCCAGGAAGCAAAACCTGGTTGACTATGGTTTTAGACTCCCATCAGCCCTAGACAACAGGCCTTTAAAATTTGATGAGTTTGAATCACTTATAAACCAAACTATCTATGTATCTGCAACACCAGGGCCTTATGAGCTAGAAAAAACAGGGGGCAAAATCGTAGAGCAAATCATAAGGCCAACAGGACTATTAGATCCAAATATAGAAGTAAGGCCTACAGAAAACCAGATTGATGACCTGATAGAAGAAGTCCACAAGACAATAGAAAAGGGCGATAGGGTCTTGGTGACAACACTTACTAAAAAAATGGCAGAAGATCTGACAGATTATCTGACAGAAAATCACATCAAGGTCAAATATCTCCATTCAGACATCAAAACCATAGAAAGAAGCGAGATCATAAGAGAGCTAAGGCTTGGTGAATTTGATGTACTTGTAGGTATCAACCTCCTCCGTGAGGGTCTTGACATACCAGAGGTATCCCTAATAGCAATACTAGATGCCGATAAGGAAGGATTTTTAAGAAGTGAAACCTCCCTCATCCAAACCATAGGACGTGCTGCCAGAAACTCAGAAGGTAGGGTCATAATGTATGGGGACACAATAACAAAATCCATGCAAAAGGCCATAGATGAAACCAAACGCCGTAGAGAGATCCAGGAGAAATTCAACAAAGAAAACAACATAACCCCAACAACCATAAGGAAAAATATAGGTGAAATAATCCAAGTAACCAAAAAAGCCCAAGAAGCAGAAATAGAAGAATTCAACAGAGAAGACATAGACACAATCCTAATAAACATGGAAGCAGAAATGTACAAAGCTGCCGAAGAATTAGACTTCGAAAGAGCAGCAAGACTGAGAGATCAAATAAAGAAAATGAGAGAGAATTTCTGATTCCAGGAAGCAGAAATGTACAAGGCAAAAGCCCCTTGACTTGGGGCTTTTGCCCCGAAAACATAGTGCCTTAGCACGGGGGAGTTTGCTCGCAAACGAGTTTTCGTGCTGCCGAAGAATTAGACTTTGAAAGGGCAGCAAGATTAAGAGATCAAATTAGGAAAATGAGAGAAAACTTTTAGAAAAAGTTTTATAAAATTATTTTTTAATTATCTTATTTAATTTGATTTTTTTGTGAATAGTGGCTATGATCTGTATTTCTTCGTTCCAGGGGGAGCCCAGGGGAACGTTCCGCGCTCTCGGCCGCTTGGGCATGATGTTCCCCCACCGGCTCCACCTAACCCCCTTACGCTACCCCCTCCAGGCGGCCCCTCTCGGGGGATATGGAGGTTTGCCTACGGCAAACCGGTTGATTAGCAGAGCCTTAATTACAAATCATCTTGATAAATAAGATTTACTTGATATTAAGATGTAAATGGTCAGCAGATTTATAATCCCATGACCCGTAAAGATAATCGCAATTAGCCCGTCCGGCTCGTTGAGGACTGAGCCGATAGGTGAGTTTGTGATTTTTAGGGGCTTGGGATTATTAATCACCCAAAGTCAATGTCAACACAAACGAAGGATTCCCCCTACCATAAGAGTATTGCCGTAGGCAATCTTCTAGTTTCGCACTCCGCTTAAGGAGCAGAGGGGGTGAGGGAAAAGGGGGTTCAAGGGGGCAAAGCTGGAGGGGGCATCTGCCGCCCCCTTAGCTGTCCCCCTGGAACGAAGATAATATGTAAATACCAAAAAAATTCTGAAAAGAAAAATTCAAATAATAAAAAGAGTTATAGGGAAAGTCCCTATGGCTAACAGTCCATCTTGTGTTTCCCCTTAGTACGAAGGGTAAAAATATATAATAATATTACAATAAATAATAAAAGTATAATTATTTCATAAAAAATAAAAAATGTAATATATTATAAGAAACAAAGATTAATTTAATAAAATTCAAGGGTTTTTAACCCTCAAGGAGATATATTGATGAAAGATAAATCCATTATAATAAAAGGAGCGAGGACTAATAATCTCAAAAACATTGACCTGACTCTGCCAAGAGATGAGATGATTGTTTTTACTGGCCTATCTGGGTCGGGCAAGTCTACCCTAGCCTTTGATACAATCTATGCTGAGGGCCAGAGGAGATATGTAGAAAGTCTTTCCTCCTATGCTAGACAATTTTTAGGTGGAGTTGACAAGCCAGATGTAGATAGTATCGAGGGGCTTTCTCCATCTATTTCTATAGATCAAAAGACAACAAATAGGAACCCTAGGTCTACAGTGGCTACTGTCACTGAGATCTATGATTATTATAGGCTTTTGTATGCCAGGATCGGTGATGCATATTGTCCTGTTTGTGGCAAGCCAATTGTTGCCCAAACTGTAGACCAGATGGTTGATAGGATAATGGAGCTTGCCGAGGGGACAAAGATCCAACTTCTTGCCCCAGTTATAAGGGGCAGAAAAGGTCAGCACAAAAACGCCCTTGCCAATATCCAAAAAGACGGCTTTGTAAGGGTAATCATCGATGGCGAAAGGTATGAAATCGAGGATGATATAGACCTTGATAAGAATAAAAAACATGATATTTCTGTTATTGTAGACAGGATAAAAATAAAAGCTGGTATAGAATCTAGGCTTTCTGATTCTATAGAGACAATTATAGGTATGGCAGATGGGCTTGTGATTGTAGATGTCATAGGGGGTGAAGAGATTCTCCTATCATCCAAGCTTGCCTGTCCAGAAGGCCATATCTCTCTACCAGAGATCACACCAAATATGTTTTCATTCAATGCACCTATCGGTATGTGTCCAGAGTGTAATGGTCTTGGCTTTCATTTGCAGATAGATAAGGACCTGATCATACCTGATAAGTCCCTATCTATAAAAGAAGGTGCTATCGATCCTTATTCAGGATCTGGCAAGGGGACTTATTATTATGAAGTCATTAGGGCAATAGCAGACCATTATGACTTTGCCTATGACAAGCCCTTAGAGGACGCTCCAGATGGTCTTATCCATGATATTTTGTATGGGACTGATTACGATTTGACCTTTGTTTTTGATTCGCACTTTTCGGGCATGAAAAAATACAAGGGTGTCTTTGAGGGAGCTGTCAAAAATCTATGGGATAGGTACCAAAGAACAAATTCTGAAGCCCAAAAGAAAAGATTTAGAGAATATATGGGCGAGGAAGAATGTAGGGTTTGCCATGGGGATAGGCTAAAAGAAGAGGTCCTATCCATCAAGGTTGGGGATAAAAATATATCAGAGCTTACAAGGCTTTCTGTAATCAATTCTATAGGATTTTTTGAAAAGCTCGATCTTTCTCCAACTAAGAAAAAAATTGCAGACCTAATTATAAAAGAGATAAAGGCAAGGCTAAAATTTTTAAATGACGTGGGCCTTTCTTATCTGACCTTAAATAGGGCTGCTGCCACCTTATCTGGTGGAGAAAGCCAGAGGATAAGGCTTGCTACCCAAATAGGATCAGGCCTTGTCGGCGTATCCTACGTCCTAGATGAGCCATCAATTGGCCTTCACCAAAGAGATAATGACAAGCTTATAAAATCACTGAGAAACTTAACTGACATTGGCAATACCCTCATAATAGTAGAACACGATGAGGATACCATGAGGGCGGCTGATTTTATTGTAGATATTGGACCAAAGGCTGGAGTTCACGGGGGCGAGATTGTAGCCAAGGGCAGCCTTGAAGATATAATGAAAAACAAAAACTCTATAACAGGAGACTACCTAGCAGGCAGGAAAAAAATCCCAGTTCCAAGTCAGAGGAGAAAGTCGGATAAATTTATAGAAATCAAGGGGGCAAGCGAGAACAACCTCAAAAATATAGATGTGAAATTCCCTATAGGGACTTTGACAAGTGTAAGCGGGGTTTCTGGTTCGGGCAAGTCTTCTCTTGTAAATGAGATCCTCTACAAGGTTGCCACTAGAAAATTAAATAAAACAAAAATCCACGCTGGGGCCCACAAAAAAATCCTGGGCCTTGACCAGATCGATAAGGTCATAGCCATTGACCAATCGCCTATAGGTAGGACTCCTAGGTCAAACCCAGCGACCTATACAAAAGTTTTTGACAATATCAGAGATGTTTTTGCCATGACCAACCAGGCCAAGATGAAAGGCTACAAAAAAGGTAGGTTTTCATTTAATGTCAAGGGCGGAAGGTGCGAAGCCTGCAAGGGCGATGGGACAATCAAAGTCGACATGATGTTTTTGCCAGATGTCTATGTGCCTTGCGAAGTCTGCCACGGCAAAAGATACAACAGAGAAACCCTAGAAGTCAAATATAAGGGCAAGGACATATCAGAAGTTTTGGATATGACTGTAGAAGAAGGTATAGAATTTTTTGAAAACCACGCACCAATAGTTAGAAAACTTCAAACTCTCTATGATGTTGGTCTCGGCTATATAAAAATCGGCCAGCCATCGACAGAGCTTTCTGGAGGTGAGGCCCAAAGGGTAAAGCTAGCTACAGAGCTTGCCAAGGTATCAACAGGTCAAACCCTCTATATTTTGGACGAGCCAACCACAGGCCTTCATACAGCAGATGTCCACAAGCTAATAGAAGTCCTAAATAGGCTTGTTGACCAAAATAATACAGTTGTAGTTATAGAGCACAACCTAGATGTGATCAAGGTTTCAGACTACATCATAGACCTAGGCCCAGAAGGAGGATACGGTGGAGGACAAATAGTAGCCACAGGCACTCCAGAAGAAATAGCCAAAGTAAAAAAATCCTATACCGGTCAATATCTTAAAAAAATGTTGAAATAAAAAAACCCCTCTATATTTTTTAATATGGAGGTTTTTTTATGTCCACTTAATTAGCAATAAGGAAATCTTATTTTTACTTATAAGATACAGAACGTAGACAAAGTATATAATCCAAAGTCATTCCGACAGAGAAGCTATAGGCTTCGACGAGGAATCCCACGAATCTGGGATTTGTTTGTTGGCTATTCACATTTTATTTTTTTAATCGAATATTTTTGTAACCTTGTCAACAGCCTGAATTTTATTTTTACTTATAAGATAATATCTACAGTTTCTAGAGAAATGAGGATAGGATTTAGATTTTAAATTGTATATAAATAAATAAATTCATATATTTTAATAAAAACACTTGACAAAACCTTGTCAATATGAAATAATAATGTAGAATATTCTATTATTATATTCTAGGAGGAAAAATGAATAGGAAAAAATTGTTCGCGGCAATCCTGTCCCTGTCTGTTCTTTTTGCGGGCTGTGGCAAGGTTGACAAGGGGTCGTCAGAGGTGAAGAGCGAGGATAAAAAAGAAGAGTCTTCTGTATCTGGTGTATTTGAAGGTGTTGGAGAAGGTCTTAATGGTGAGCTAAAGTTATCAGTTAAGCTAGCTGATGGCAAGATAGAGGATATCACCATAGGAGAGCATAAAGAAACTAAGGGTATTGCAGATCCAGCTTTGGAGCAGATACCAGCTGCAATTATCAAAGACCAAAGCTTAAATGTTGATACTATTTCTGGTGCTACTTATACCTCTAAGGCTATTATAGAGGCTGTTAAGGCTGCCTTAGAAGCTGCTGGTACAAACCCAGAAGATTTTATGAAGGAAAAGGAAGAAAAACAGGGCGAGGGCCAAACTATAGAGAAAGAATATGATGTAGTTGTTGTTGGCGGTGGCGGCTCTGGTTTAGCAGCAAGTGTTGCTGCCCTTGAAGAGGGAGCAAGTGTACTTGTTCTTGAAAAAATGCCAACTGTTGGTGGTTCTACAATCATAGCTGGTGGTCAGTATAATGCAGTTGACCCTAAGAGACAAGACAAAATGCCTATGAGAAAGGATACATTTGAGTCAGCTCGTTCTTATTATGAAGAAGATGCAAAAAATGACCTTCATAAGGAGCTTATGGATAAGCTTAAAGCAGAAATAGAAGAATACGAGAAATCTGGCAAGGATACAACTTTTGATTCTGCAGAACTTCATGCCCTACAAACATATAGGGGTGGGGACTATGTTGGCAAGCTAGATTTAATTTATCAACTAACCCAAGGAGCTGAGAAGTCTATCGACGTATTAGAAAATTTGGGTGTAGAATTTGTTGATGGAGTATTTACAGTAACAGGTGCCCTATGGCCAAGAACCCACCAATTTGTAAAACCGCTTGTTACAGGTCCAATTGACGCCTACATGGAATACATAGGCAAGGCTGGCGATAAGGCAGAGATAATGTATGAGGCTAAGGCTGAAAAATTAATAATAGAAGATGGAAAAGTTGTAGGAGTTGAAGCTAACCAGGCTGGAAATAAAATAATTGCCAAGGCTAAAAAAGGCGTAATTTTGGCAACAGGTGGTTTTGCTAGAAATAGTGAACTTGTCAAAAAATATGGTATCCATTGGGAAGGGCTAGAAGGACTTGGCTCTACAAACGCAGTAAGTGCAACTGGTGATGGTATCATAATGGGAGAGGAAGCTGGAGCTAACCTAGTAGGCATGGAATGGATTCAATTATTGCCAGTAGGAGATCCAAAAACCGGTGGTATGCAAGGAAATATATCTATAAATGCTGCCAACCAATTATTTGTAAATAACCAAGGCAAGAGGTTCGTTGCAGAAGATCAAAGACGTGATGTACTAACCCAGGGTCTAATGGAACAAGACAAAAAAGAAATGTGGATTTTACATGACGCTCACGAATATACAGATGAAAGTGTCAAAAATGATTTTAACGAAGAAATTGGAGACCTTGTTAAGAAGGGCGTAGCAGTAAAGGGAGATACAATCGAAGAATTAGCGAAAGCTATGGGAGTTCCAGAAGAAAACCTAGTAGCTACAGTTGATGATTATAACAAGGTTGTAGCTGGTGAAAAAGAAGATGACTTTGGCAAAAAAGTCCTACAAGATCCTTTTGACAAGCCACCTTTCTACGCATCAAGAAGAGTTCCAACAATCCACCACACCATGGGAGGACTAGAAATAAGCAAGGATGCACAAGTTCTGGATAAAAATGGCAAGGTTATACCTGGCCTATACGCAGCAGGTGAGGTAACAGGTGGTATCCATGGGTCAAATAGACTTGGAGGTAACGCTATACCTGAAACAGTTGTATATGGTAGAATAGCAGGAAAATCAGCAGCAGCTGGAAAATAAATTTTTAAAACATACGGTAGAAATATCGTATGTTTTTTCTCTTGGAGTATTATAATAAGAAGATGAAAAAAATATATATAAATGAGAAGAAAAAACAAATAGTTGATGTAATAGCAAATATGATTGATGACCAGGGTTTGAAAAATATATCTATAAAACAGATATGCGACCAGGCTAATATATCTATAGGTACTTTTTATCATTATTTCGAATCTAAGGATAAGATTGTTGATGATATGTTTGAAGTTTTAAACTTATATTTTTTTGACAAAGAAAATGAAATCTTAGATGAAAAATCAAACAAAGACGCCATAATCAAGTTTGTACATCTTTTTGGTGCATATGTAAAAGAGTGGGGTTATTATGCCAATATTCTTATCATGAGAGCTAGGCTGGCTGAAGACTTATCTGCAAGGGTTGACCATGATATGTGGGATATATTAAAAAAAATCGTCCAAAGAACCATAGACTCTGGCGAGCTTGATGATAAATATACCAGTGAATTTTATAAGGAATCTATTAAGGCTATTATCAGAGGTAGCCTTTTGGAATGGATTTATAAAAAAGATGATTTTGATATAGATGCAACCATCCAAACTAGGGTGTGGATATTTTTAGGCTTATAGTAGAAGAAAATATGGAAAAAAATTTCAAGAAACAAATATTAAATGATTTTTCCCTATCAGAGATAGATTTTGAGTCAAAAGACAGGTTTTTTGTGACAAATAAGGCGGATGCTGACTTTCTTTTTCACAATCGATACGACTTTTCACTTCTAATATCTCATGGTATCTTATTTATAAGGTCGGAAAATCAAAAACTCATAGAAAGACTAGAAAAAGAATATAAAACCTATCCTATAGCCTGGTTCTGCGAGGAAAAAAACATGAAAAACCTAAGGAGTATCTTGGCAGACTTTGGGATAGACATAGTCAATTTTTTCCCGATTTTCACCCCAGGTATCGATTTTGTAGAAAAAAATGACTTTGATTTTTCCTTCATAGGCAAAGACTCTATAAAAGATTACAAAAATCAGACTAAAATGGCCTTTACATTTGACGATGATGATAGGTTTGGACTGGCTTTTTATGATGGTGGTAAGCTTATTTGCCTAGGTGGGTCGAGTCGTTTAGGCAAATACGTCTGGGAAATAGGCCTAGAAAAATTTTCTGACCATCCAAAATACAAGGGTCTGGCTTCTAGTATGATAAATAAAATGGGTATAATAATAAATAAAAATGGAAAAGGACCAGTAGCTACAACACAATTTTCCCATACAAGGTCCATAAATGCCATATCAAGGGCAGGATTTGAGATGGGTACTTTTATTGTTGGAGAGAAAAAAGATAGGATTACATAATGAAAAAGCCAGAAATAATTTTTAAAAAAATAATTGCCATAGCCGGCATCATAGTGGCATCTAATGCCCTTGACACAAGGGATAATATATTTATCAGGCTTTTGGCTGCTATAGTTTTGGTAGCGTCATTTTTTGAGATTTTCAATAAAGGTTCTTGGAAAGAATTATTTTCTGCAAACGAGAACTAGGAAGAGATTAGAAGACAGAAATTGGGGAAACTTTATGTTTTATAAGGCAGATTATTTTATATTAGAAGATAGGATTTTAGAAAATCATTTTATGGAAGTAAGGGATGGAAAGATCTCTTCTTTTACAAAAGATGAGCCAGAAGATTATATTTACCTAGGCTATTATGTAGGACCTGGCCTTGTCGATACCCATATCCACGGTTATGGTGGGGTAGATATTATGGACTGTAAAAAAGGAGGCCTAAATACTATCTCCAAGGGCATAGTAGAAGGTGGGGTTACAAGTTTCTTGCCAACCACCCTTACAGATTCTAAAGAAAAAACCAACCAGGCCCTTAGGCTAATCGCAGATGAATATAAAAACCTAGAGGGAGCCAAGGTCAGGGGGATTTTCTTGGAGGGCCCATTTTTTACAGAAAAATACAAGGGAGCCCAAAATAGCAAATACATGACAGATCCTTCTATAGAAATCCTCAAAGAGTGGATTGAAATCTCAGATGGATTGGTCAAAAAAATTGCCATAGCTTCAGAAAGGTCTGGCTCTATAGATTTTATAAAAAAAGCCAAAGACCTTGGGGTCAAGGTCGCTCTGGGCCACTCCGATGCGAGTTTTGATCAGGCTATGGCAGCTGTCCATGCTGGAGCAAATATCTTTGTCCACGCCTACAATGGCATGAGTCCTCTCCACCACAGACAGGCAGGCATGGTCGGGGCTATGTTTTTAAGCGATACAATTGCAGAACTAATTGCAGATGGCCACCATGTAGAAAAAGAAGCTATAAAAGTTTTATCCAAGACCAAGGGCAATGAAAATATAGCTCTAATCACAGATTGTATGGCGGCAGGAGGCATGGCTGATGGAGACTACAATCTTGGAGAGCTCCCAGTTGTAGTTGCCGATGGGACAGCCAGACTAAAAGATGGGGGCAATCTTGCAGGATCTATTTTGAAGCTTAAAGATGGGATGAAAAATATAGTAGAATGGAATATAGGAAATGTTTTCGAGGCTATCCAAATGGCAAGCCTAGTCCCTGCCAAATCAGTGGGTATAGACCATATTTGCGGTAAGATAAAACCAGGCTATGAGGCAGATTTTATAGTCCTAGACCATGATTTAAACTTAGAAAAAACTTATATAGGTGGAAAATTAGTTTATAAAAAAGAATAACAAATCCTAGCTTCCTTTGGGGAGCTCAGAACGTAGACAAAATCCAAAAACGCTTATCCGACTACAGAAATTGTGGAATTCTAAATTTCAAATCTGCGTAAATCGCAAACTCGCTATCGCTCGAACAGTGCGATTTACGGGCGGATTATTTCAATTTGAATTTCTTCCGAACGGATTTGGATTTTGTAACTTTGTCAACAGTTTGTGCTCCCTTTAGGGGAGCTTTTTTTAAGGATAAAGATAAGTTGTAAAAAAATATTTACAAACTAGGATAGTGATAATCATTATTGACAAGTTGGATTTTTTCTGCTACAATTATGTCAAAAGAAACTTAATTTATTATTCCCTAATAAATCTTATAGTCTTTTACTTATCATTAAAGAAAAAAGCGTAGGTTTATGGGATAAAATTAAGTCAATAATTTTGGAGGTAATTATGAAAGTAAAAAATAAAGTTTCACTTGCTTTGGCGCTTTTGCTAGCTATTAATTTTATACCAGCCCAGGCCCAGGAGGCTCAACCAAAAGAGGATAAGCCTTACCAAGGCATAGTTAGCGATAACAAGGATGATGAAATAGAAAAAGTCCTTAGACAAGCCTTGGGAGAAGATGAAAAAGAAAGTGATAAGGCAGAAGATACATATTCCTTTGATAAAAAAGTTGCTGATGCAAAGGCAGAGCTTAAAAAATACCTAGACTCTATGGATGAAAAGTCTATCGATGATCCATCTATAGTTTTCGAAGGTCAAACAAAAGAAGAGATCAAAAAATCCATAGCCAGGTCCAAAGAGCTTTTGGCTGATGAGGACATAGACCAAGCTAAGCTAGAAGAAATACAAAAAATCCCATTCAAAAAAGTAAATGGCAAAAAACAGGGACTTTTTAGAGGTTATGCCCACAAGGCCCTAGTTGATTTTGAAGTTTTGGGCAAGAGGGAGAATGTAAATCCTCATAACAACAAAAAATATGTTGGTCTTGTAAATAATAAATTTACAATAAAATCAAGCGCCAAGGGTCTAAAAAAGATTGGCGAAAGTGATGATAAATTTATAAAACTAAACTATGTTACAGAGGATGATTATAAGGCAACCAAGGTTGATGGGGTATCATCATCTACACCAAAATATAAAAAGGCTGAACTTGATAGAAATACCTATACAATAAAAGAAATAGAAAATGGCTATGAAGTTGAGGTTTCAAACCTACCTGCAGGCACCAAATTTATAAAACCAATAGTCCTTATAAAATTGGCTGACGGTACTTATTTTGAAAATGGTGACCTTGTTTATGTAAAAAATGAAGGATCAAAAGAAAAACCAGCCGATAATAAAAAAGTAGGTAAAAAAGTAGACAATAAAGAAAAAGTTGATCAAGAATCTAGCGCTACAAAAAAATCTGAAGACAAAAATGAAGAAAAAGTAGCAAATAAGAAAGAAGAAAAGTCAAAAAGTACAGAAAAAGTTCAAACAAAAGAAGAAAATTCTAAAAAAGCACCAGCTAAAAACGCAAAAACTGGCGTGGGCTCATCTATAATAGCCATGGCAGTTTTGGGTCTAAGCTCAACAGCTTTATTTGCAAGCAAAAAAAGAAATGATTAAGATTAAATAAAGTCTTTCTAATATTTATATAAGTTTATAATCCCTTATCTTCGCCTAAAAAATATAGATATCTCCTCTAGACAGCTTAGTTGGGATAAGGGTTAATAAAAGTATCTATACTATTTCTACAAGAATAGGACTGGCAAAGGCCGGTCTTATTTTTGTAGAGATTTTTTTTGATAAAAATTCTCCTTTAAAATATGTAGAAAAGTATTTTATGATTTATGAAAATCGTTTGCTTGCTTGGTCATAATTGTTTATAATTGGTATAGATACTTAATTTTTAAAGGAGTTTTTTATGACAGATTATAGGATCGAGACAGATTCTTTGGGAGAATTATATATAAAAAGCGATGCTTATTATGGGGCCAATTCCCTAAGGGCCTACAACAATTTTAGGATCACTGGCAAGGCTATGGATACTTATTTTATCAGGGCCATAGTAGAGATCAAAAAAGCCTGCGCTATACAAAATAATATAGTTGGGATCTTGTCAGACAGAAAGAAGGATACTATAGTAGAAGCTTGCGATGAGATTTTGGAGGGCAAATATCTAGACGATTTTATAGTTGACCCTATACAAGGTGGGGCAGGTACTTCTTTTAATATGAATGCCAATGAGGTTATAGCAAACATTGCCAATCTCAAACTCGGCGGCAGCCTTGGAAAATATGAATATATCCACCCAAATGACCACGTAAATTTGGGTCAATCTACAAATGATGTTATCCCAACAGCTGGCAAGATTGCTATTATTCGCTATATAAAAGATTTGACTGTCGAGGTTGAGGGCCTTATAAAAGCCTTGGATAAAAAGGCAATCGAGTTTGATGATTATGTAAAAATGGGCAGGACTCAGCTTCAGGATGCAGTACCTATTACTCTAGGCCAGGAGTTTAAGGCCTACAGCCTAGTAGTAGAAAGAGGACTTAGGAGGTTTAACCAAGCCATAGAAGAGCTTTCTACAATCAATTTGGGAGGTACAGCTGTCGGTACAGGTCTAAATGCTGATGATGAGTTTGTAGAAAATATTGACAAACTCCTAAGGGAGATCACAGGGCTTGACCTTAGAAAGGCAGATGATCTGATAGATGCTACACAAAACTTGGACGGATTTTTGTTTGCTTCATCAGTTCTTAAGACTTTTGCTACAAGTTTGTCCAAGGTTGCAAATGACCTTAGACTTTTATCATCAGGACCTACAACAGGGATCAGCGATTTTACCTTGCCTGCCAAACAAGCCGGCTCATCAATCATGCCTGGCAAGGTCAACCCAGTTATACCTGAGGTTGTAAACCAAGTTGCCTTTTTGGTTGTAGGCAATGACCTAACAGTGACAATGGCTGTTGAGGCTGGACAAATGGAGCTAAATGCCTTTGAACCAATTATCTTTTATAGCCTGATCCAATCTATAACCAGCCTAAAAGGTGCAGTAGCAACCCTCACCGTCAATTGTATAGAAGGTATCACCGCTGATAAAGAAAAACTCAGACTCAAGGTAGAAAACTCTGTTGCAATCATAACACCTTTTGCTCCTCACATTGGCTATGACCTTGCAAGCTCTGTAGCCAAGGAATCAATGAAAACAGGCAAATCTGTTAGGACCTTGCTCCTTGAAAAAAATATAATGACAGAAGAAGAAATAGATAAAATTTTAGACTACAAAAAGATGACCATACCAGGTATTTTGGATGAAGAACACATGGGAAGGGACTAAAATGCAAACAAGGATAGAAAAAGACTCCATGGGGGAGATAAGGGTAGGAGCTGACAAATATTGGGGAGCCCAAACCCAAAGGTCTCTTGAAAATTTCCCCAAAGACGTAGACCTTATGCCAAAAGAGCAGATAAGATCCATCGTTATAGTCAAAAAGGCAGCAGCCCTTGTAAATAACAAGCAAGGTCGCCTAGATGATAGGAGAAAAGATGCTATATTGGCTGCTTGCGATCAGATTTTATCAGGAGACTTTGATGACCAATTCCCCCTAACAGTTTGGCAAACAGGATCTGGGACCCAAACAAATATGAATATCAACGAGGTCATAAGCCACATAGCCAACAAGTCTTTGGGCGAAGACCTAATTCACCCAAATGACCATGTAAATATGAGCCAATCGACCAATGACGTTTTCCCAACAGCTATGCACATAGCAAGCCTTAGGGCCATAAGAGATGACCTTATCCCACAACTAGAAAATCTTGCCCAAAGTTTTTATGAAAAAGCAGATTATTTTGCTGGGATCATAAAAACTGGCAGGACCCATCTCCAAGATGCAACTCCCCTAAGGCTAGCTGATGAGATAAGAACCTACGGGGATATGATAAAAAGAGACACAGACTATATAAGTCAAACGAGCGAAGACCTTAAAAAACTTGCAATAGGGGCGACTGCTGTCGGCACAGGCCTAAATACAAAAAAAGACTATGATAAGTTGATGGGAGAGGTCCTAAGTGAGCTTGTAGGTTTTGACCTAGAAAGTGATCCTAATAAATTTTTATCCCTCGGATCAAAACAGGCCCTAGCCAAAAGCCATGGTGCTATAAAAATCTTGGCTACAGACCTGATGAAAATTGGAGAAGATCTGAGATTTTTATCATCAGGTCCAAGAACAGGAATCGGCGAGCTTATAATCCCATCTAACGAACCAGGTTCATCAATCATGCCTGGCAAGGTCAACCCAACTCAGATTGAAATGCTGATGAGTATTTGCATAAGCGTTATTTCAAATGATCTAGCAATATCAATGGCTAATTCTTTGGGCCAGCTAGAGCTAAATGCCTATATGCCACTGATAATTTTTAAGATGTTGGATTCTATAAAACTTTTAACCAAGGCTGTAGAGTCTTTTGACATACATTTAGTCAGAGGCCTTGCAGCAAATAGGGAAAAAATTCAAGAAAATCTGGAAAAGTCCCTCATGCTTGTGACAGCTCTTTCAAGTCATATTGGCTATGACAAGGCGGCAAGTCTTGCAAAATTTGCCCACGAGAAAAACATAAGCCTCAGAGAAGCCAACAAGGTCCTAGGATTTATAAGTGATGATGACTTTATAAAAATTGTTGATCCTAAAAAAATGATTTAGGGTATAAAACTATATAGACAAATATAGACAATTACTTATAAATAAAGAGAGGTATATAGATGTATTTTGAGGATTATGAAGTTGGGATGGTTTTTGACCAAATAGAGCCAGTGACCTTTAGTGAAGAAGAGCTCATGGAAGCTGGCAAAAAATTTGACCCAAGGCTTATCCATATAGATAAAAAAGTAGCAGAAGAATCACCCTTTGGCCAAATAATTGGCCCAGGATCATATACAAATATGGTTTTTTGGGGCCAATGGATAAAGACAGGCATAGATGCCGATGGGGTCATAGCAGGTATGGGAGTTGACTATGCCCAGTGGCTAAGACCAGTTTTTGCAGATGTCCTATATACTATAAAGGCAGAAGTTGTGGATAAAAAGATTAGAAAGCCGGGTAAGAATGGATCTGTGGCTGTTTTGGTGACGGCCTATGACCCAGAGGGAAATGAAGTTAGCAAATACTGTGGGAGGGCACTTGTAGCCTATAGAAAGGATAATTTTAAAAAAAATCCAGGAAAATGATAAAGTATGAAAAAATATTTAGACCAAGGCAATTTTAATGACCGAGTTTATAAAAAGATAAATGAAATTATAGAAAAATATGGAAAGGATAATCCAGATTATAAGAAAAAACCCTTTGCAGTTTTTGATTGGGATAATACTTCTATAATAGGCGATGTAGAAGAAGCATTTTTTTATTATATGGTCACAAATTTATGTTTTAAGATAGGCCCTGATGAGCTTTATGAGATCATCAGGAAAAATGTATCCAGGGAGGATTTTGGAGCAAACCTCGCTGGAGAGAAGATAGGCATTGACCCTATTTCTAATGATATAAAAGATGTCTACGAAAAACTCTACCAAACTTCTGATAGGCTTGGAGGAGACATAGATTTTGATATCATAAAAGCTACCAATGCCTACAAAGAATTTGTGTCCAAGATGTTTTTTCGCTACAAATTTGCAAAGGTCGATCCAAAATCAGACGAGAAATACATTTGGATTGGATACTTGCTAAAAAATTACAAAGATGATGACCTAAAAAAACTCTGCCAAGAAGCCTTTGCCTATATGAAAAAGCAAAAACCTAGATGGGTAGAATTTGTATCTCCGGATATAAAGTCAAAGGCAGGTAGGATTAGCCTAAAATATTTTTGTGGCATATCAGATGTATGTGAGATGGCAGACCTGTACAGGGCCCTAGAAGAAAATGGGATTGATACTTTTATAGTTTCTGCATCCATAAGCCAAATTGTAAAATCCTACGCCACAGCCAATGCCTATAAGTTAGATGATAAAAAAGTTATAGGGCAGATGCTACTTTTAGATGAGGATGGAAAGATAATCCCAGCGCTAGATAGGAGTCTGCCGAGGACAGTCAGAGAAGGCAAGGTGGAGACTATAAAAAAACTCATAAAAAATGATTTTGGACCAATCATAGTAGGTGGAGATAGCGATGGGGACTACGCCATGCTAAGTGAGTTTGACCAAACAGCCTTGTCCCTAATTATAGATAGGGATATAGGAGGTCAGATAGAAGACCTAAAAGCAAAGGCCAAGTCTTCTGATAGGTACAGACTCCAGGCTAGGGATCTTGCGAAAATGACCTTTATAAAAAGTGAGAAATCAAAAGAGATCTTATAAAATTTTTGATAAAGACTTTAGATTTATTTGCCATAACTGGCAGGTTGAAAAATAAATAATAAAATAATATTAGGCGGTAGTTTTTTCTACCTGCCAGACTTAATTTTTCTAGAAGGGGCTTGGTTTTTACCAAGCGCCTTTGGTTTTAAAGGAGATTTTATGGCAGTAAATGCTTCTGTTTTTGATATAATGGGCCCTATCATGGTTGGCCCATCAAGCTCACACACAGCTGGAGCTTGCAAGATAGGAAATATAGCAAGGAAAATGGTAGATAGAAACTTCAATGAAGTAGAATTTCTCCTACACGGATCTTTTGCCAAAACATACAAGGGACATGGAACCAACAGGGCACTGGTAGGTGGAGTTTTAGGTTATGAGCCAGATGATGATAGGATAATAAACTCTTTTGACTATGCAGACCAGGCCGGGATCAAATATAGTTTTTTAGAGACAGACCTGGGCGATGTCCACCCAAACACAGTCAAAATAATTTTTAAATACCCAGACAGGACTCCCCTTGAGATCCAAGGTTCATCTATAGGCGGTGGTTCTATTGTTATAACAAAGATAAATGGTAACCCAATCGAATATAAGGCTGTAAAACCAACCCTCTTTATGTCTTATGGAGAGCAAAAGGGAGTTATAGCTTTTGTTAGTGGTATACTTTTTGATTTTGGTTATAATATCCACGCTATGAAAACAATCAAGGATGGGGACAATGTCATGCTGGTTTGCGAACTAGATGAGCCACTCAGAGATGGTATCCTAGATGAGATAAGAGCAGGCAAGGAATTTACCTTTATAAAATATATAGGATAGGAATATATGCTTACAACAATGAAATTACTCAAGGCTAGGTGCGAGGAAGAAAATCTAAACCTCTGGCAGCTGGCTATAAAAGATGAAATAGAAAACACAGGCAAGAGCGAAGAGGAAATATTTGCTAGGCTTCAAAAAACCCTAGATGTCATGAAGGCCTCAGCCCAGAGAGCCCTAGAAGAAGACGTCAGAAGCGTAACTGGTATGACAGGTGGCAATGCCAAAAAAATGAACCAATATTTCTTATCTGACAAGGCAGTCTTGGGTGAGGTTCCATCTCTGGCTATGGCTATGGCCCTTTCTACCTCAGAGGTAAACGCAGCCATGGGCAGGATTGTAGCAGCCCCAACGGCAGGCTCTGCTGGGATAATTCCAGCGACCCTTATGACTATGTATAAAAAATATGGCTACGATGATAGGAAGTTAAAAGAAGCCCTTTTGGTTGCAAGCCAAATCGGTCAAGTCATCTTTGACAATGCGACCTTTGCAGGAGCAGAGGGAGGATGTCAGGCAGAAACAGGATCTGCATCCGCTATGGCGGCTGCAGCAGTTTGCTATCTGAGAGGCTATGATATAGAAACTCAAGAAAACGCAGCTACAGCCTCTCTTCTAAATATCATGGGCCTGATCTGTGATCCTATAGGCGGCATGGTAGAGTTTCCTTGCAATCTTAGAAATGCAAATGGTATTATGAACGCCCTAGCAAGTGCAGATATGGCTATGGCAGGAGTAGATATGTTTGTCACTTTTGATGAGGCAGTAGAGGCTATGAAAAGAGTTGGCGATAGTCTTTCACCAAGGCTTAGAGAAACAGGCGAGGGCGGCATAGCAGTTTGCCCATCAGCCCTTAGACTTAGGGATAAGTATATAGACAACCCTCAAAAGGGCCAAACAATAGAAAATGAAGCCAGACATTAGAAAATAAAAATCCCCACTTTCTTTGCTAATCTTATCCTAAAGAAAGTGGGGATTTTATTATAAATTTTTATATTTTGACCCTCATTGATTTTATGCGGCCGTATTTTTTGAAAAGCTCATCAAAAGATGACCAACCCTCATTAGCCTCTACCAAGAGGTCTCTGTTTAAAATAAAATGATAGATCTTTAGCTTTTTGACATCTTCTATATCATTTATCCAAAAAGGACTATCTACTTCGCTAAAAAGGAAAAAATCACCCTGGAGTACATCGCAATAATCGCAGCAATTGCTGATACTTGATCTATTTATAGTTTTTGAATAACGCATCTTATAATTATATTTTTTGGATAGGACCCTCATCAAGGCCTCAGGTATAGGATCAATGGGACCTACAATGTGGATATCAGGATCCATTGTCTCTGACAATTTTATATCCCTAGCAAATCTTTCTAGGTCATAAGATCCTACAGAATCATCTATTATGTAGTCATAAATTGGTAAATACTTATCAAGGCCAAAACCTATGACCCTGGTATCCTTGCCGCATTTAAAACAAGTATGGATCCCCTCTATGAGGTAGAGATTGTCAAGGACTAAGAGCTTGTCATCCCCCATCCATTTTATAAATTTGCCATAGTCCTCTCTTTTTTCTACATACCATTTTTTATAGTCAGGACTCCACTTTGCACCGAGGTTTTTTGCTTCATTTCTTTCATCATAAGGCACATCTAATAAGAGCATACAGACTCCTTTCTTATTCTTATAGATAATATACCTTTGACTAGTAAAAATGAGGAGTAAATATACTTTTTTATTTCTAGGCAAACGTTTTGCTTATAGATGGATTATGTTATAATAAAATGTAGAAAGGAGTGCAAAAATGGATAATAAAAAAATATTTTCTATGAACTTAAAAAACCAATTAGATAAAAACAATTTAACACCTACAGAATTTTCAAGAAAATAGTATTTAACTATACAACCGTATTTAATTTGTTACATTGTCAAACATATCCTAGCATAGATATAGGATTAAACGAATGGCTGACTTTTTCGGCATATATAGATCAGACTTAACAGAAGACAAAACAACCCTCTCACAAATCCCAGGCGTCAAAATCATAAAAGAAATGATCACAGTACCCTTATTAGGTGAAATAGCCTGTGGCGAACCAATCTTCTGTCAAGAAAATTATGACATCATATTCCAATGGGATGCTGAACTAGATAGACCCAACTTCATGCTAAAGGCTAGAGGTGATTCAATGATAGACGCAGGTATCCATGATGGCGACCTTGTATTTTTCAAAGAAGTTCCCCAGGTAGAAAATGGCAAAATTGCAGCAGTCCTCATAGACAATGAAACAACCCTCAAAAGATTTTATAAAAACGAAAATCAAATAATATTACAACCAGAAAACAAAGCCTACTCACCCCTCATAATTAGAAAAGTTAACGGACAAAAAATTAGAGTCCTTGGAGAAATAGTTGGAATGTATGTGAATGATAGTAAATAAAAGGAGGTAAAAAATTGAAACTTGGATATAGAAAACCTAATTTTAGTAAAAAATTTAAAGCAAAAACTACAGGTAGAGTTAAAAGAGCGGTCAAATCTTCTATCAATCCACTTTATGGTAAAAGTGGTATGGGATATGTAAATAATCCTAAAAAAGCACTTTATAATAAGGTTTATCATAAAACTACCAAATCTGTTTATGATACACTTTATGAAGATTTAAACACTGATTTTGATTATAATGATGATTTTGATTATAATGATGATTTTGATAGTATTGATAACTTAACAGATGAATCAATATATGCGAATAATTACCAAGCAAATAATAAAAACAAAATGACTCCTCTTGTTAAGAGATTATTAATTTTTTTAATTTTTCTTAATATAATATTATGGACATTATTGATATTGGCAGAACATTATTATTAATAACAAAAAAAGACCCACGCTAATCACCACAAAAAGCAAGAGTCTTTTTTTTGCATACCCAAAAGTACGACATGTTTATTATTCACATTTTACAGAAATGAGAAAAACATCATCCACAATTAGAAAACGCAAAGATTCTGGCAGATGGCAAGTCATAATTAGACAAAAACAAAACAATAAATGGGGTTAAGTTGCATCTCTTGGGTGATATCGCCAAAAAAATAATACTCAAAAAAATTTTTTATAGTCAGGGCTCCACTTGGCACCGAGGTTTTTTGCTTCATTTTTTTCATCATAAGGCACATCTAATAAGATCATACAAACTCCTTTCTCATTCTTATAGCTAATATACCTTTGACTAAAGCAAGATAAAACCTTATATTAGTAATAGAAAAGAGTAAGGAGTATGATATGAAATTGATTTTTGTTGATATAGATGGGACTCTTTTGGATTCGGATAATAATATTACAGATAAAACCAGAGATAGTCTTATAAAAGCCCAGGAAGACGGCCACACTGTGGTTATATCCTCGGGTAGAGATCCAAATGGGATCAGGCCCTATGCAGAGATTTTAAAGCTAGAAAAATATGGGGGCTTGGTCTCTGCCTTCAATGGTGGGATGATCATAAATCAAAAAACCAAGGAGGTTTTGATAGACCATAGATTAGATCTTGACCTGGCCAAGGAGATCTTATCCTTTGCCAAAAACCTTGATGCAAAATATTTGATCTATGAAAAAGATCTTATATTGACCAATTCAGAGGATGCCTATAATCTAAAAGAGACGGCTGAGAGGGTAAATATGGATTATAAAGTTATAGGGGATTTGGACCAGAGTCTGGATTTTCCTCCCCACAAGATTTTATTTACCAATGACCCAAAATATATAGAAAAAGATGGGAAAAAGCTTGAGGAAAAATTTGGCGACCTAACAGACCAGGTCAAATCTACTCCGTGTTTCTACGAAATAATGCCAAAGGGGATCGATAAGGGGAAGAGCCTTGTTGAGATAGGTTCTTATC
Source organism: Anaerococcus mediterraneensis (assembly GCF_900128415.1). Lineage (NCBI taxonomy): Bacteria > Bacillati > Bacillota > Tissierellia > Tissierellales > Peptoniphilaceae > Anaerococcus > Anaerococcus mediterraneensis. The sequence goes on along the minus strand of NZ_LT635772.1, from coordinate 389,592 downwards.
TGGATTTTGATATAAAAGATACCCTAGCCTTTGGTGATGAAGAAAATGACCTGGCTATGATAAAAAATGCAGGGACAGGGGTAGTCATGGGCAATGGTAGAAAAGAGATCCAAGAAATAGCTGACTATGTGACAAAGTCCAACGACGATGACGGGATTGCCTTTTACCTAGAGGAATTTATCCTAAATAAATAAAAAAAACTCATAAGAAAAGTCCAGACCTAAATTAGGTTTGGACTTTTTTCTTCTTTATTATTTCTTATCGGCTAGGTAGGCATCGTATTTTTCTTGCCAATATTTTTTATCTTCGTCGGTGATTTTTCTGATGACCTTGGCAGGATTGCCAGCTGCTATAGACATTTCTTCTATATCCTTTGTCACAACTGAGCCAGCACCGATTATAGCGCCCTTGCCGATTGTAACACCTGGTAGGATTGTGGCATTGCCGCCTATCCATGCCCCATCTTCTATTTTTACATCTAGACCTTTTTCTATACCGGTAGATCTGATTTCTGGATCGGTTGGGTGGACTGCAGTAAAGATCCCAACCCCAGGACCTATCAAGACCCTATCGCCAATTATAACCTTGCCCAAATCGATAATTGAGACATTGAAATTTATAAAAGACCTATCTCCTATGTAGATATTTTCTCCGTAGTCGCACCTAAATGGGGACAGGACGGTAGATTTGCCAAAACTACCAAAGAGGTCTTGGCATATTTTATTTCTCTCATGCCTATTTATAGTATTATTTAATTTTAATAATTTTTCCCAAGAGCCTGTTAACTTTTCTTCTAGAAACTTATCTGTAACAAAAAGCTCGCCTTTTAGCATATTTTCATAGTTTTTCATATGATAAATATACTTCATTGAATATTTTTAACAATCTATATCTGGTATGGATTAGTAAAAGGTCTTGGCAAAGCGTATAATTTTAGAATAAATTGTTTAAGAAAGGTAAGGGAGTTTGTATGAGAAAAAATATTAATTTAATAGAGGGCCAGATTAGGCCAACCCTTCTAAAATTGTCCTTGCCCCTTGCTCTGACTGCCTTTATTCAGATTGCCTATGGTTTTGTAGATACGGTTTATATATCAAGGCTAGGTACTGATGTGGTGGCAGGAGTTGGTATAGCTGGTTTTGTTTTTTGGATAGCAAATTCCCTAGCTTTGATCCCTAAGGTAGGCATGGGGGTTTTTGCTTCCCAAGCCTATGGGTCTGGCAAAAAAGATGAGACAATTAGGATTATAAATAATGGCATGAGCCAGGCTATAATAATTGGTTTTGTTTTTACAAGCCTTGCCCTCCTTGTGAGAAATAATTTTATCGAGTTTTATAAATTGGGTTTTAAGGCTGAGTCTGCTGCCAAGACCTATATGCTTATAGTTAGTCTTGGGATGATCTTATATTTTATAAATCCAATTTTGACCCAATCATTTACATCTTTGGGGGATTCTTTTACCCCCTTTGTTATAAATGCAATAGGGCTTTTTGCCAATATTATCCTGGATCCGGTCCTTATTTTTGGCTATGGACCCTTTCCAGCTATGGGTGTAGCTGGGGCTGCTATAGCTACGATTTTTAGCCAATTTTTGGTATTTTGCGTCTTTATAATTATGATTATAAGGCAAGATGGGATAATAAAATCAGCCATAAGCGAGATTGACTACAAGGAAAATTGGCAGTTAGAAATTTTCAAGCTAGGACTGCCAGCCTGTCTTTTGAGTAGCTTCCATGCATCCATATCTATGGTTTTAAATAGGTTTATGTCAGGCTTTGGCCCAACACCAGTGGCGGTAGCTTCTATCGGAGCCCAGCTTGAGTCTATTTCTTGGAATACAACAGAAGGTATCCAGGTAGGTATCCAGGCCCTTGTAGCCCAAAATTATGGGGCGGAAAATAAAAATAGGGTTGTAGAATCTATCAAAGAATCCTTTAGGCTAGTTGCCTTTATAGGGATCCTTGCAACTATTGTTCTGATTGGCTTTAGAAAAGGACTTTTTGAAATCTTCACTCCTAGTGATCCAGAGGCTATAAAACTAGGAGCGGCCTACCTATTTATACTAGGAACCTCCCAAGCCTTTATGGCCATAGAAATAGGTCTTGCAGGATGTTTTAATGGTATGGGTGATACAAAAACCCCAGCAAGCCTGGGAGTCGGTGCCAATCTTTTTAGGATACCAATAGCTATTTTACTTATGCCAAAAGTTGGAGTTTATGGAGTTTGGATAGCAATGAGCGTCACATCTATAGCCAAGGGACTCTTGGCCATGGGGCTTTTATACAGAAAGGTAAATAAATACAAGGATCGAGGATAAAATAAAATTGGACACAAAAAAAGAACCTCTTGGGTCTCAGGCTGTTGACAAAGTTACAAAAACATTCGATTTAAAAAATAAAATGTGAATAGCCAACAAACAAATCCCCAATTCGTGGGATTCCTCGTCGAAGCGTATAGCTTCTCTGTCGGAATGACGTTGGATTATATACTTTGTCTACGTTCTGAGACCCTCTTGGGTCTTTTTTGTTTTCTATTAATAAGCTATCATTAGGGCATTCATTGTGCCGGCTGCTAATTTTTCAAAAGAAGCATGGTTATTTTCAACCGATGGTGCATATCTGTTTAGGAAAGATTTGTAGGTCACATAGCCCTTGTCAGCATAGTTTTCTCTCATAAGTTTGAAAAGTACTTCTATACCCTCTTCTACTGTTGGTGGATTTATCCAAGCTAGGCCCCTGGCATAGGCTGGTGGGTATTGGCTGCCTGCTCCATTTTTGAAATAGCGAACAGATCCAAAATTATATTTGCCGCCTGCAGGATTCATGCCAAAAGTTGTTTCCTTGGCGATTTGTCCCATGAATACACCTACATTTATACCGTATTTATTAGAATATTTTAAGATTGTATCTCCATAACCTTTTAGGGCTGAGTAGTGGCCTCTTTTTTCTAGGAAACGATCTATATAGGCACCGTCAATATGGTCTGGGTTTTTAGTCCTGATATCAAAATTAGAAAGAACTCCATAATAATAATTTGTAAATCTAACTGTGCCTGGCTCTGTTTCAGTACCGTTGGCATTTTTTGTAGATCCCTTTATTTCCACAATATCTTTATGGATATCTTCTTCTTTACTTTCTTCTTCGACACTTTTTTCTTCTACATTTACCTGGTTTGAGTCTTTGTAGTTTGTAGCCTCAAGTTTTGTTTCTTCGTAGTTATTTAGGTCTATCTCTGATGGTTTTATCAGAAGATCATCCAGGTTTGTAGAATCGTAATAAACTATTTCATTTTCATTTATAAGTTCATCAGCAGATGAATTTGAAATAAGGGCAGCAAAGATAGCTACGCTTGCTATTATGTATTTTAATTTTTTCATTTTATCTCCTTTTATCAAACAACAAAGTATATTCTATACCATCTTGAGATAAAAGTCAACAAATCTGTAACAAAAAAATTACAAAAAGATTACATTAATTGAAAAAAACCAGGAGAAACTATGGAAATTCTTTGAAATATACAAGTTTTGGAGATTTTTGTTTTATTTTTGTTTTATTTAGATTTTTTAAGGAGATGATGAAAATTTTAATTTTTTTATAATAAAATTGGTTTTAAATAAGAAAAAAGCTGTCACAAATTGTAACAGCTTGAAAATCATTTTAAATCTTCTAGGTCAAGATCGGCTAGGCTTTTTATAACTAAGTCAGCCTCATCAACTATTTGGTCCCATTCGTTTTTATTCCAAGGGAAGTCCTCTAGGCCTATGGTCCTTATCCCTTCTTTTTTGGCGGCCTTTATAGCATAAAGGGCATCATCAAAGAGGACACAGTCCTCTGGGGCAGCCTTGTGGTTTTCGTAGGAATAGATCCAAAAGTTTGGTTCAGATTTTTTGCTATTTACAATATCAGGTGTAGCAAAAAAGTCAAAATAATCAAAGATTCCTAGCCTTTTGAGGGCCATCTCTATAAGCCTAAAAGGAGTGGATGAGGCTACAGACATTTTATAGCCTGCTTCTTTTAACTCCTTTAGCTTTTCTAGGTTGCCTTCTTTTGGCATTAGTTCATTTTTGTAAGCATTTATTATTATCTGATCAAAATGATCTACTACTTCTTGGTAGGTCATATCTGTTGCTATTTCATCTGCTATATATTGGCACATATCCTCGTAGGCTAGAGCTTCTATCATGCCTTTTTTTTCTGCTGATAGGTCCTCAAGGACAAAACCATATCTGCTAAATAGTTCGTTTTGTGGATTTATCCAAATATGCATAGAATCAAGTATTGTCCCATCTACATCAAAAATTAGTTTTTTCATATTTTCCTTTCTTTGACAAATTGTATTTTATTTATAGATCATATACAATTTACAATTTTTTGCCAAAAAGGCAATCCTTTTATTATTTATAAATAATAATATAATAGGACTATAAGAAAAAAATAGGAGATTTTTATGGGAGTTTTATTAGAATTATTTTTAAGCTTTGCCAAGGTTGGGCTTTTTACCTTTGGCGGAGGATATGCAATGCTACCTATACTTGAAAGAGAGATAGTAGATAAAAAAGGCTGGGCGAGCAGTGATGAAATTTTAGATTATTATGCCATAGGCCAATCAACACCTGGGATCATAGCTATAAATACATCTACATTTTGTGGTGTAAAAAAAGCAGGCCCTATCGGGGGCATAGTTGCAAGCCTTGGTTTTATTTTTCCATCTATAGTTATAATTACAATTATAGCTAGTTTTTTGAAAAACTTTTCTCATATTTCTTATATCCAGCACGCCTTTGCTGGGATTAGGATTGCAGTTTGTGCCTTGGTTGTGTATTCTGTGGCTAATATGGTAAAGAAAAATGCCAAAAGCTTGCCAAAATTTATGATCTTTGTTTTGACTTTTTTGGCTATAGCTGTTTTTGATATATCACCTGTTGTACTTGTCGTTTTGATTGCAGCTAGTGGGATAATTTTTGGGAGAGTAAAAAATGCTTAGGATGATGTGGGAGTTTTTTAAGACAGGAATTTTTGCAGTAGGCGGTGGCATGGCCACTATTCCCTTTCTCCAAGAAATGGGAACAAAATACGGATATTTTACCAACGAAGAGCTTTTGGATATGATAGCTGTTTCAGAGTCTACACCAGGAGCTATAGGTATAAATATGGCAACCTATGCTGGTATCAAGGCCTACGGACCGCTAGGAGGTATCCTTGCCACCCTATCCTTGGTGACTGGTCCTATCATAATAATAATGATAATTGCTAGGATGATGGTGGCTTTTAAAAATTCCAAAACTGTAAATGACGCTTTCATAACCCTAAGACCAGCCACAGCAGGCCTTATTTTTGGAGCTATGAGCCAGGTTTTGGTTCTAACTCTTTTTAATACCGAGCTTTTTAATCAGACAGGACAATTTGTAGATCTCATAAGACTAATACCAATAGTACTTTTTGCTCTATTTTTGTTTGTCCTCTTTAAGTTTAAAAAAATTCATCCGATTTTTGTGATTGTTGTTGGAGCAGTTTTGGGCATGGTTTTTGGCCTTTGATAAAAAAAGAATCCAAGCAAAAATGCTTGGATTCTTTTTGTTTTATTTTCTTCTGACAACTTTGCCAAGTTCACCTAAAACTAGAGGTATGAGGGCAAGCAAGAATACTGGGATCCATTCCCAAGTAAAGGCTACTACTTCAAATAATTCTCTAAGAACTGGTACATACATTACTACAAGTAGTAGGGCAAAGGAAAGGATAACTGCCTTTATAAGCTTTGGATTAGAAGTTAGGCCCAGTTCTTTTAGGGTATATTTACTACTCCTAACTGAGAAAGCTCTTAGGAGTTCTGATGTGATCAAGCTTGCAAAAACCATTGTGTGAGCACCCTCTATACTGTCTGGGAATATAAATTTTAGACCTACTAGGTAGGCTGCCAAGACAGCTATGGTTATATATATGGATTGCAAGATCAAATCGACCCTGGTTTGGCCTGATAATATTGACTTGCTTGGATCTCTTGGTGGCTCTTCCATTAGGCCTGGCTCTGCTGGCTCAACACCTAGGGCTAGGGCTGGGAAGGCATCAGTAACTAAGTTTAGCCACAAAAGCTGGATAGGGGTTAGTGGGTTTGGAAGACCAAATAGGATTGACAAAAATACTATAAGGACTTCGGCTATATTGCAAGATAGAAGGAAGGATACAAATTTTTTGATATTTGAAAATATAACTCTTCCTTCTTCGACAGCGTTGACTATGGTTGCGAAGTTATCATCAACTAGGATCATATCAGCTGTATCTTTTGCAACATCTGTACCGGTTATACCCATTGATATACCGATATCTGCGTTTTTGATAGCTGGTGCGTCGTTGACACCATCTCCAGTCATAGCTACTATTTCTCCATTTTTTTGGAGGGCCTTTACAAGTTGGACCTTGTTTTCTGGAGATACCCTAGCAAAAATTCTCTTTTCTTTGACTATCTCTCTGATTTCTTCATCAGTTTTGCCATTTAATTCTGATCCTTGCATAGCTTGGTTTCTGCTATCTGCTATACCTAGGTCCTTGGCTATGGCTAGGGCTGTTTCAAAATAATCACCTGTTATCATCATGACGTTTATACCTGATGCGTGACATTCGGCAACAGCTGCCTTGGCTTCTGGTCTTGGTGGATCAATCATGCCTGTAAGACCTACAAATACCAAGTCATGCTCGATATTTTCTGTAGTAAGGTCAGTATCTAGGTTCGCGAGTGGCTTAAAGGCATAGGCCATAACCCTGAGGGCTTGGCTAGCTAGGTCGTTGTTTTTCTCTGCATACTCATCTCTTAATTTTTGGTCAAAATCACGAAGTTCTCCATCGATTAGGATCTTTGATGAGTTTTTCATTACTATATCTGGTGCACCCTTGGTGAAGGCATAGTATTTGCCATCCATTTCGTGGAAGGTTGTCATCATTTTTCTTGTAGAATCAAAAGGAATCTCAGCAAGCCTTGGATATTTATCGTTAAGGTCTTCTTGGTTGATATTCCATTTTTCAGAAAATGTGAGCATAGCTCCTTCTGTAGGGTCACCTGTGATCTTGTATTCTTCGCCTTCTCTGATGAGATTTGCGTCATTGCACAAAGAGGCAATTGTCATTAGTAGATTTATTTGACCGTCATCTGTGATGACTTCTTTGGATGAATTTCTTATATCTCCTTCTGGTTTGTAGCCAGATCCTTCGACCTCAAATTGCTCTCCATTTGTATAGACTCTTGTGATGGTCATTTCATTTTGAGTTAGGGTACCAGTCTTATCTGAGCAGATAGTTGTAGTTGAACCAAGGGTTTCTACTGACAAGAGGTTTTTGACAATTGCCTTTTTCTCTGACATCCTGTTCATACCTATAGATAAAACTATAGTTACAACTGCTGTCAGTCCCTCTGGTATAGCAGCTACTGCAAGAGATACTGCGATCATAAAGTTTTCTAGTAGGTCATTGTCACCTCTGAAATAATCAAGAGCAAATACTGCTATACAAACTATCACGACAAGAACAGCAAGGACTTTTGAAAGTTTTTTAAGCTGTTTTTGAAGAGGAGTTTCTTTTTCCTCAACGCTTTCTAGACTGGTAGCGATCTTGCCCATTTCAGTATGAGATCCTGTAGATGTTACTAATCCTATACCGTGGCCGTAGGTTACAATAGAAGATGAATAGGCAAAGTTTTCCCTATCACCGATGCCTACTTCCTCTGTATATTCGGCACTTGAGTCTTTTTCTACAGCAACTGATTCTCCTGTTAGGGATGATTCATCGATTTTTAGGTTTGATGATTCTAAAAGTCTCATATCTGCTGGGATAATATCTCCAGTTTCTATGACAACTATATCACCTGGTACCAAGTCTTCTGCCTTGATATGTTTTCTAGATCCGTCACGGATGACCGTGGCCTCTGGCGAACTCATTTTTTGTAGGGCTGCCACAGAGTCTTCGGCCTTGCCTTCTTGGATGATAGACATGATAGCGTTTATAACAACTATTGCAATTATAATAGCACATTCTATAGCATCACCTGTGAAGGCAGAAACAATCGCAGCTGCTATCAGCAAGATAACCATTGGATCTGCAATTTGTTCTATAATTTTTTTGATCAAAGACTTTTTGTTTGATGATTCTATGACATTTGGCCCATATTTTTCTAGTCTTTTTTCTGCATCTTGTGAAGTCAGTCCTCTTTTTGAGTCAGTCTGTAAAGACTTGATGACTTCATTGATACTGCCTTTGTAGTCCATAATTCCTCCTATAAATTTTTGCAAAAAGATATAAAAAAAACTTTTGGCATTAAGCCAAAAGTCTTGCCACCTTTTAGGGTTTATCCAACCGGGAAAATCCGTTTTGACGATTGAATAATTGAGCTACTCCCTTTTGCTGGTATTATTATATATTAAAATTAGATAATTTCAATCATTATCCTTTAAATTAAACTTTTTTCTTAGGATTATTTTGCTTATAGCAAATAGCAATACAAAATAAAGCAAAAGACTTGCTATCAGTATTATGGAAAGACGCTTTCTTGATAGGTCTAAATATATAAGTATAGGTATCACAATCCCATAAAAAATTATGCCAAGACCTATAGATAGGTATCCTGCTAGACGGTTGGCATAGGGCCAAGTTTTTTTGCTATAGCAGGCTTCCCAAACGTGAAAACCTACTTCCATACCAGGATATTTTGAGTGAAAAAACCTAAAAAATACGCCTATGTAGATTGAAAATATCAAAAGCATTATATCGCCTACAATAATTGGTCCCATAAATTCTCCTAAAAATATTTTAAAAAAGCAGGTTAGTCTTTTGGACCTCCTGCTTTTTTATGATGATTTGACATATACATCATCATTATTATACTTAAAACTCTCCTAATAGCAAAGATTGGACTTGATAAATCCTTTTTGTTTATTTATGTGAGCTTTTGTGGTATCTTAATATAAGTGAGGTTTATATGAAAATACTTATAACAAGTGACTGGTACTGGCCTGTTGTAAACGGGGTGGTCCGTTCTGTTTTAAATTTACAAAAATATTTAGAAGACCAAGGCCATGATGTAAGGGTATTGACCTTGTCAAATACAAGCAAATCATATAAAGATGGCAATGTTTTTTATGTAGGCAGTCTTTCTGCAAAAAAAATTTATCCCCAAGCCAGGGTTACAAATCTTTTGGCAGAATCCCATCTAAAGGAGATTAGGGACTGGGGACCAGATGTGATCCATTCTCAGTGTGAGTTTTCTACCTTTATAATGGCTAAAAGGATCCAAAAAGATTTGGAGATACCCATAGTCCACACTTATCATACTGTTTATGAAGACTACACCCATTATTTTTCTCCATCTGAAAGGGCGGGCAAAAAGATGGTTGCCCTTGCTAGCAAGACTTTTGCGGGATTTTGTGATAGGATTATTGTCCCAACAGAAAAAACCTACAAGCTTTTGCTAAGCTATGGGATTGGAAGTGAGAAAATAGACATAATCCCAACAGGTATCCAGATGCCAGAGCTTTTTGATAAGGATATTTTGAGAAAATCCTTGGGCATAGAAAAGGATGAGAAAATAATCTTATACCTAGGCAGGCTTGGAGAAGAAAAAAATATAGAAGAGATCATAAGTTTTTATCATAAATTGAAAGAAGAAGACATAAATCTATATATAGTAGGCGGTGGGCCTTACCTAGAAAAGCTAAAATCTTATGCAGAAAATATAAAAAAGAAAATTGTCTTTACCGGCATGGTGGATTCTAATTCTGTCAGTCGTTATTACCAAGCGGCAGATATTTTTGCAAGTGGGTCTAGGTCAGAAACCCAAGGTCTTACATATTATGAGGCCCTATCAAATGCTACCATAGCCCTTTGCAGGGATGATTCTGTCCTTGATGGGGTTATAATAAATGGTTTTAATGGATTTAGGTACAAGGACTTTGATCAATTCCAAAATTTTGTATCGAGGGTTTTTTCCGACATGGAATATAAAGATCTATTAGAAAAAAACGCCAGAGAATATGCCCTAGAACATTTTTCTGTAGATAATTTTGGTCAGAAGTGTTTGGCTTCGTATGAAAAAAGTATAGGAGAATATATAGATGAAAGTCCTAATATATTCAAAAGATTATGACAAGGTAAGACAAAGCGGTGTGGGCAAAGCGATTGACCACCAGATAAAGGCTTTAAAAAAATATGGTTACGATTTTACCCTAGATGAAAATGATGATTTTGACCTAGTCCATATCAATACTTGCCTGCCCTCATCTGTATTTTTTGCAAAAAAAGCTAGAAAAATGGGCAAGAAGATAATTTATCACGGTCACTCTACTATGGAGGATTTTAAAAATTCTTTTATTTTTTCAAACCAACTAGCACCAGCCTTCAAAAAGTGGCTGATTTATGCCTATAGGCTTGGCCATATGGTTTTGACTCCTACAGAGTATTCAAAAAATATTTTGTCTACATATGGTCTTGATAGGCCAATAGAGGTTGTGTCAAATGGCATAGACCTCGACTTTTGGCAGAAAAAAGTTGATGATAGGGAGAATTTCTACAAGAGATATAGACTGGATCCTAAAAAGAAATCAATAATATCTGTTGGTCTACCTATAAAGAGAAAGGGCATAGATGATTTTATAAAACTTGCTAAAAAAATGCCAGAATACGAATTTGTCTGGTTTGGCAAACTCGATAGGTCCCTAATGAGCCCTGGCATAAAAAAAGAAATAGAAAATGCAAGTGAAAATTTCCACACACCAGGCTATGTAGGCAGCGAAGAAATAAGACAAGCTTACGGAGGGTCTGACCTTTATTTATTTTTAACCCATGAGGAGACAGAGGGCATAGTTTTATTAGAAGCCCTAGCTACAAAGTCTAAAACCCTAATTAGAGATATAGAAATATTTGAAAAAGACTATACAGATGGGATAAATATCTATAAGGGAAAAAATCTGGAAGAATTTGAACAAAAGGCCAGAGCTATCTTAGAAGGCGACCTTCCTGATTTGACAGAAAAAGCCTACAAGATAGCAGAGGCAAAATCCATTGCAAATACAGGCAAGAGACTAATAAATTTATATGAAAAGGCGATGAAATTATGAGATCAGTACTAAAACTAACAGGAGCAGTTGGGATCCTTGTCCTAGTTCCAACCTTTGCTAGCAGATTTTTTGTAGGAATGGATCCTAATGATGCAGGTATGATGGTAAGTCAGCTTATAATAGTGACTGCTATAATGTTTGTATTTTTAGGGACCCTCAGGCTTATAAAAGTCTATGAAGATAAGACACTAACGATGATAGAAGAAAATAAAGATGATATAGAAAAACTAAGACAGATCAGAGATGAGCGCAAGTCCTACAAGTCAAAAGCAGAAGTCACAAGGGCTATCCTTATCAAAGAACCATCAGCTAGTGAGGCAGAAAACCTAAAAAAATATACCAACCAGGTCAAGGATATGAACCACTATTATTCAGCCCTTATAGGTATTACTGATAGAAATAATCGTGATGAATACAAGGCTAGGAGAAATAGTTTTAAAAAGAAATACGGTCATAAAAAAACTATTTATCCAGATTTTGATGGCAATCTAAAAACAAGCATCAAATGGCTAGTAGTATTTTTTGCAGCAGTGATCATCACAAGCCTAATTGGCAAGGCCTTTGACAAGACAAGCTCAAATTATGCTCTTTATGTCCTAGGTCAGATGATACTTTTGGCAAGCTACATGCTAAATACTATTCTCTGGATATCAAGAACCCTAAAATCATATTGGGATAGGGACTTTATATAAAAATACAAGAGATAGAAAGATTTTCTTTCTATCTTTTTTTGTGGAGAATAATGAAAAGAGAAATCAAGATATTAAATAATTTAAAAATAAAACTTAAAATAATCAATTCACGCTTTACAAATATAAAAGTGCATAGTATAATTCTATCAAAAGAAGGGGGAAGCTATGATTAATAAATGTCCAAACTGCGGTGACCAAATGGTTATCACTTCATATAGGTGCAATTCCTGTTATACAGAGGTAAGTGGAGAATTTGAAATAGACAATTTTTCCAGACTAGACAAAGAAGACAAGGACTTCATAGAATTATTTTTACAAAAAAGAGGTTCTATAAAAGATGTTGGTGAAGAAATCGGAATTTCCTACCCAACAGTTAGAAATAGAATAGACAAGATAGTGGCAAAATTAGGTGGCAAGATTGACAAAAAAACACAAAGAATAGACATCCTAAATATGCTAGATAATGGAGAAATAAGCCCAGAAGAGGCTAGAGACTTATTAAAGGAGATAAAAAATGACTGAAGAAAAACAATTGATTTTAAACATGCTCAAAGAAGGCAAGATCACAGTCGAAGAAGCAAGTGATCTCCTAGAGGCAATAGGCGATAAAAAAAGTCCTATAAATGATTTTACTGGCAAAATTTCATCAACTGTCGATAGTATTTTGAAAAAAGCTACAGAGACAATCTCAGCTTTTGATATAGATACAAGTTTTGACCTATCAAATATTCCAAACTACAACCTAAAAGGTGAAATAAATAGCCACAAGGATATGAGAGTAGACGATGAAATCGAAAAGATAAATATAGATGTTGTAAATGGCAATATAGTAGTAGAAAAAAACCAAGAGCCAGGCATAATTATTTCTGCAGATGTTTATGCAAAACAAGCCAACCTTGAGGACTTCATAGAAGTAGAAATCAAAGATGGCATCCTAAACATAGAAGAAAATAATGACTACTCAGAAACTGGCGCAAGCGTCAACCTAAAAGTATCTCTGGGCAGTGATTTTTATGAAAAACTATTTATAGATACAATCAATGCCAAGGTAGAAGTTTGTGATGTAGACTTTGAAAACCTAGAAATAAACTCAGTAAATGGCAAGATTACCCTTATCAACCTAAAAAGCAATATCGATATAGATAATGTAAATGGCAAGGTAGATATCAAAAATGTAGAAGGCGATGTGAGGATTGACAATATTTCTGGATCTATATACCTAGCTGATATCAAAGGCGAGATTATAGATGTAGATAATATTTCTGGAAACATAAGGGTAGATAGCTTAAAATCCAAGAGTCTAAAGGCAGAAACCAAGTCAGGATCCATCAGACTTTATAATATCGATGGCAGCAAGGAAATCGACCTAGAAACCATAAGTGGTACCCTAGTTATAGATACAAACAACTACAAGGGCCAGATCAGAGCCTTTGCAGAAGGCCCATCAGTAAATGTGACAGATAAATTTGTAAACAAGATAAAAACTGATGAAGGCTACGAAATATCAACATCAAACACTGATACAGACCTAGAAATTAGAGCAAGAGCCTCATCTGGCAAGATTTCTATCAGATAAAATATAAAAATATATAAAACAAAAATCCACCATAAAAGGTGGATTTTTGCATCTATAAATGATTAGCCATGCAAAAACTGAGGGTTAAGTTTTTGCTAGAAAGATGGAACTTTAAGGAAGAGTATGTTATTAGTTCTAATCTTTCACTTATATTATAAAAAAGTCTTGTATATTTTGTTTTTAGGATTTGTAAAAATGGTGTAAATACTTATCATAAATAAAATAAATGACCTAGAAAAAGTTAAGCAAAGACCTATTTTCTAAGCTTTGACTTTTTGACTTTTATATATTTTATTATATAATCTAATAAAGAAAAAAATTAAGGAGACAAAAATGGAAACTGGGCCCTACCACAGTTTTATAAATTTATTAATCATAATCGGACTAATTGTTTTAAATGGCTTTTTTACCGCCATCTATAATGGACTTATAGCTATAAACTCAGACAAATTAAAAGATCTAAAAGAAGATGGAAATACAGACGCTGATAGACTTTTAAAGATAACATCAAACCAAGATAGGCTTAGCCAATCTTTTTCTATGATAAATGCGATTATTTCGCTTTTTACTATAGCCTTTATAGCCCAAGCAACTAGACAGTCGGATTTTTTATTAAAAAATATACCCCAAAGGCTAGCTGTGACTATAACTATATTGTTATACATAATAGTAAAAATTATCTTTGTAGACAAGATCCCTCAGAGGATAGGAATTAGAAACCCACTAGACCTCAGTAGGTCTACCATGGGGCTTTCTAGCTTTATACTTTTTATAACAAGGCCTTTTGTCAAATTTACAGACCTTGTGACCAACTTTTTTATGAAAGTTTTTGGTATAGAAGCCAAGGTTATACAAAAAGAAGTCACTGGCGAGCAGATCAAATCCATAGTCCAAATCGGCGAAGACCAAGGCATAATTAGACCTATGGAATCCAGGATGATCCACTCTATAATGACCTTTGACGATACCATAGCAGAAGAGATAATGACTGCTAGGACTGATGTCTTTATGATAGATATAAACGACAAAGACAGGGAGTTTTTAGATGAGTTTGTCAAAATCAGACACAACAGGATCCCTATTTATGAAGACACAGTTGACAATATCCTGGGCGTTTTATACACAAAAGACTATCTCTTGGAGGCCACCAAGGTCGGTCTTTACAATGTTGATATAAAAAAACTTATAAGACCTGGTCATTTTGCCCCAGATAAGATAGAGGCAGACAAACTCTTTGCTGATATGCAAAAAAATCATATCCACATGTCTATTTTGATAGACGAATACGGAGGTTTTTCTGGAGTCTTGACAATGGAGGACTTGATAGAAGAAATTGTTGGCGAGATGGAGGACTCTTTTGACTATGATATACCAGATATCAAAATCAACTCAAAAAATGTCTTTGTAGTCAAGGCCTCTATAGGAATCAGAGACCTAAATGAAAAAATCCCAATAGATATAGATGAGGAAAATGAAAACTATGACTCCTTGGGTGGTTTTATAATTGATAGACTTGGCTATATACCAGATCCAGCTAGCAATGAAACAATAATCTACAATGGCTATGAGATAAAAATCCTCTACATGGAGGATAATAGGATCAAGGCCTGTAGGATCAGAAAACTAAAAAACGAGCCAGAAGAAAATATGGAAGATCAAAAAGAAGAATTAGAAGAAAAATAAAATGGATGCTGATGCATCCATTTTTCTTTGTATAATTTGATATATATAAAATTATAATTTAAAATTTTTCCAGATGTCCTTTGGATAAAGGCCAAGCTCTAGCATTTGCCTAAAGGAATCCTGGGCTTTGGCCAAGTCTTCTTTGTAGGTTATGCCTACCCATTTTTCCTTAGTTGGTAGGATTTTGACTTCTGCTTTTTTATCTTCTAGAAACTGACCAATCATGACTGGTAGGACGTATTCTGCCTTTTCTAAATTGTCTTTGTTTTTTTCTAGAAAATCTATAAAATAATCCTCTGCCAGGTCTATAAACTCTGGGAAAGATGCCCATAGATTCATAGATACTAGGGTGTCATCATTTAGGATATGGCTTGGGAGAGTCTCCTTGGACGAAAAAGATCCGTCGGATTTTTTTTCTATTTCGTGGGTTTCTATGATATTTTCTAGATTTTTATTATTATCTGCTGTGCAAACTCCCCTGGTGACAGTTCCATTTTCTGATAGGGTATTTTCTAGCTTGTAGCCTGCCATGGCTATTTGGATTTTGCCATCTTTTTTTTCTTTTGTTGATATTAGAAAGTCGTGGAGTTTTTTGAAAACTTCTTTACCATAGTAGTCATCAGCATTTATGACTAAAAATGGATCTTTTACAAGATCTTTGCAGGATAGAACCGCATCAACCGTACCCCAAGGTTTTTTTCTATCTTTTGGAGATATAAAACCAGCTGGTAAGTCCATATTTTGGTAGGCGTATCCTACTGGGATAATTTTTTCTATCCTAGTACCGATGATGTTTTTGAAATCTTTTTCTATCTCAGGTCTTATTATAAAAATAACCTTTGAAAAACCAGCCTTAATGGCATCATATATAGAATAATCTATAATTGTATATCCGTTTTTATCCATCTGTGCCAGCTGCTTGATGCCAGCACCGTATCTTTGCCCTATGCCTGCAGCTAGGACTATGAGTGTTGTATCCATCAGTCTCCTCCATAACCATTTGGGTTTTTGCTTTGCCAATTATATGAGTCTTTGCACATTTGATCTAGGTCGTATTTGCATTTCCATCCTAGGATTTTTTCTGCCTTGGAGGCATCAGCGTAGGATGTCGCCACATCGCCTGCCCTCCTGCCTACTATTTTATAAGGGATTTTTTTGCCACTTGCTTTTTCGTAGGCCCTTATCAGGTCTAAAACCGAATAGCCCTTGCCTGTAGCCAGGTTAAATATAGAAATACTTTCTAAGTCATCAATTTTTTCTACAGCCGCCAAGTGTCCCTTGGCAAGGTCTACAACGTGGATATAATCACGAACGCCAGTCCCATCTTTGGTGTCATAGTCATCGCCAAAAACTTCTACATAGGCAAGTTTTCCTACAGCGACTAGGGCCACATAGGGGATGAGATTTGTAGGTAGGCCCCTAGGATCTTCTCCAATGAGTCCTGACTTGTGGGCCCCGATTGGGTTAAAATAACGAAGCAAAACTACTTTTAGGGAAGGATCTGCCTTGGCTGCATCTATCATTATTTGCTCAATCATAGATTTTGACCAACCGTATGGATTGGTGCAGACTCCCTTTGGGACATCCTCCGTGATAGGGATTATTTTGCTATCCCCATAGACTGTTGCTGATGAGGAAAAGATTATATTTTTAACCCCAGCATCTCTCATGGATTCTAAAAGAATTATAGATCCTGTGACATTGTTATGGTAATATTCCAAAGGTTTTTTGACCGAATCTCCAACGGCCTTGAGTGATGCGCAGTGGATGACTAGGTCAATTTTCTCTTTTTTTAGGACTTCGGTGAGATATTCTTTGTCAAGGACATCTCCCTTGTAGAATTTTAGTTTTTTATTTGTTATGACCTCTACTCTTTTCATTCCTTCTTCTGATGAGTTTGAGAGATTGTCATATATTATCAAATTGTAATTTTTTTCTAAAAGTTCGACAGAAATGTGGGTGCCGATATAGCCGGCTCCGCCTGTGATTAGAACATTTTTCATTTTTTTGCCTTTCTTAAATCATATATTATGATGATACTCTATTGGGCCCTACTTTTGAAGGTTTAAATATTTGAAAAATAAAATGTATTGGGTAAAATACTAACATATATTAACGATGATGGGACGAGTAAAGATAAGATTGCCCAAAGAGAGGGGTCGGATGGTGAAAGACCTTGGCAATTTATTTTGAAAACCACCCCTGAGTTTCCCCAGAAATCGGGACGTAGGGCTACGATACAGCTATAATGAGTAAAAAATTAGGTGGAACCACGGCAAGGCCGTCCTATATCCTTTGGATATTAGGGCGGTTTTTTTATATGGATCTGATGATTTTTGCTCGAAAAAAGGATTTATGAATTATTTATAGGAGATTAGAATGATTAAGATTAGTTTACCAGACGGATCAGTAAAAGAATACCAAGCTGGAGTTTTGGTTAAGGATGTAACAAAAGATATCTCTATGGGCCTATACAGGGCAGCCCTTGGTGCTGTTGTCAATGGCAAAATCATGGGCTACAATGAGCCAATAGAAGAAGATAGTGACTTTAGAGTTGTAAAATTTGAAGACAAAGAGGGCAAGGAGATTTTTTGGCACACATCTAGCCACGTCATGGCTGCTGCCATCAAAAAACTCTGGCCAGATACAAAATTTGCTATAGGACCAGCCATAGCCGATGGTTTCTATTATGATATGGACCTAGAACACAGGTTTACTCCAGAAGATTTAGTAAAAATCGAAAAGGAAATGAAGGCCATAGCTAAAAAAGACTATGAGCTTGAAAGAGTTGAAATTAGCAGAGATGAGGCCCTAAAACTTTTCAAAGAAGAAAAGCAAGATTATAAGGTAGAGCTTATAGAGGACTTGCCAGAAGATGAGATTATAACCCTTTATAAGATGGGAGATGCCTTTACAGACTTATGCAGGGGCCCTCACCTAGAGTCAACCAAAAAAATCAAGGCTATAAAGCTAAAGGCTATAGCTGGTGCATATTGGAGGGGAGATTCTGATAGGAATATGCTTCAGAGGATCTATGGTATATCATTTGAGAAGGCCAAGGACCTAGAAGATTATGAAATTCTCCAAAAAGAAATCGAAAGACGTGACCACAGAAAAATCGGCAAAGAGATGGATCTTTTTGCCTTCCACGAAGAGGGACCAGGCTTCCCATTCTTCCATCCAAATGGCATGATCTTGATGAACGAGCTTTTAGGTTGGTGGAGATCTGTCCTTGATAAAAATGGTTATGGAGAGATCAAAACTCCTCTTATATTAAATGAAGACCTATGGCATAGGTCTGGCCACTGGGACCACTACAAAGAAAATATGTATTTTACAAAAATAGATGATGAAGACTATGCTATAAAGCCAATGAACTGCCCGGGTTCTGTTTTGACCTATGCTTCTAACCAACATTCTTATAGGGACTTGCCAATCAGACTTGCTGAGTTTGGCCAGGTTCATAGGCACGAACTTTCTGGAACTCTTCATGGTTTATTTAGGGTAAGAACTTTTACCCAAGATGATGCTCACGTTTATTGTCTGCCAAGCCAAATAAAAGAAGAAGTTTATAGGATGATAGACCTAGCTGACCTACTTTATTCTACTTTTGGTTTCAAATATACAATCGAGCTTTCAACAAGGCCAGATGACTATATGGGAGATATAAAGGATTGGGATTTTGCAGAAGGAGAGCTAAAGGCAGCCCTTGAGCAAAGGGACATAGATTATCAGATAAATCCTGGTGATGGCGCTTTCTATGGTCCAAAAATAGATTTCCATCTATTAGATGCAGCTAAGAGGGAATGGCAATGCGGTACAATCCAGCTTGACTTCCAATTGCCACTTAACTTTGGCCTAGAATATATAGATGAAAATGGTCAAAAACAAAGACCAGTTATGCTTCACAGGGCCCTATTAGGATCTGTGGAAAGATTTATAGGAGTTCTTACAGAGCATTTTGCAGGAAGGTTCCCACTATGGCTTAACCCAAAACAAGTTGTCATAATCCCAGTTTCTGATAAATATTTGGACAAGGCTAGAGAAATTAAAGATCAAATATCTGATGCTGGCTTTAGGGTCCAAATAGACGAAAGAAGCGAGGGCGTAGGCTACAAGATCCGCCAAGCCCAACTACAAAGAGCAAACTACATGCTAGTAGTAGGTGAAAAAGAAGTAGAAAGCGGACTTTTGACTGTCAGAAATAGGGACGGCGAAGAAAGCAAAGACATAAATCTTGCAGATTTCATCTCAGAGATTTCTAAAGAAAGAGATGAAAAAATGACAAAATCAATCTACTAATATGACCTACAATGCAATAATTTTAGGCACAGACCACAACTCCTACTCGGTTGCCAGAAGCTTCTATGAGGCTTTTGGCAAAAAACCCATAGTAGTAGGGGCGGCTGTCTTGGTGCCATTTTATAAAAGCAAGATTGCAGAGATCTATACTGCGGAGGATTTCTCATCTGATGATGGGGTTTTTGTAAAGACCTTAAATGATCTTTCAAAAAAAAGACCAGAAAAAGACTTTATATTTTTTGCCCCAACTGAACACTATGTGGATTTATTGGTAAGAAATGCCAAAAATTTTGAATTTTCTACCCATATACCATATCCACAAGCAGAAGAGGCTGAAAAACTTATAAAAAAATCAGAATTTTATAAGTATTTAGAAAAAATTGGAGTGGCCTACCCAAAAACCTACAGGGCTGATAGGGAAAATTGGGGAAATTTAGACCTTGATGGCGAACTTTTCCTAAAGGCTGACGAATATGATGACTTCATAGCCAGCGATATAAAAATCAAGCAAAAAGGCTACCATGTCAAAGACAGAGAAAAGGCCCTAAAGGTTTTAGAAAATATTTATGACAGCTCTTACCAAGGCCATGTCATAGTCCAAGAATATATATCAGGTGGTCAGGGTAGCGAGTATTCCCTAAATGGTTACAGGTCCAAAGATGGGAAAACTTCTATGGTTTTGGCTAGGAATCTCTTGTCGGATATGAGACCTATGTGGGTTGGCAATCACCTAGTCCAAATTGACCATGACGATAAGCAAATGTATGAAGCTGCCAAAAAAATCGTGGATAATCTAAACTACGTTGGTCTTTTCAATTTTGACTTTAAAAAGGATGAAAAAACTGGTAAAGTTTATACCCTAGAGATGAATATCAGACAGGGCAGGACTTTCTATTACTCAACCCTAGCTGGTGTCAACCTCATAAAAATTGCAACAGAGGATTTGATTTTAAATAAGTCTGTCGAAGAGAGAACTAAAAAGCCATTTCTTTTGACAGCCATAAACAAAGATGTGGCAAGAGCCCACATAGATCCAAATCTTTTGGAGGACTTTGATAATAAAGAAAGACATAACAACTCAGCCATCCATATCATAAATAAAGATGATAATGCGATAATGAGGACTATGAGAGTTAAGGATGCCTTAAAGAAGCAAGAAAAAGAATTATATAATTAATATAGGGATGTTGCAAAATGAACAAATAATCCCAAAATCCTAGAAAGCTTAAATTTTGATTGGTTTTTATCAATTGACAAATTAGCCTAAGTTTTTATGGAATATAAATTTTTGCAACACCCTTTTATATTGTTAGGAAGGTGGTCAAATGCAAGAAAATCAAATTATAGAAAACAAAATGGGGACTGAAAAAATCGGCAAACTCCTATTTGATATGAGTTTTCCAATCATAATTTCTTTTTTGGTCCAATCAATTTATAATGTTGTTGACTCCATATTTGTAGCTAGGATATCTGAAAAGGCTCTAACAGCTGTTTCTCTTTGCTTTCCTATACAAAATATAATGATTGCCTTTGCTGTTGGTACAGGTATAGGGACGGCAGCACTCTTGTCTAGGTATTTGGGTATGCAGGATAGGCAAAGGGTAGGATTTATTGCCAGCCACGGGGTGGTTTTGGCCATCATATCCATGATTTGCTTTATTTTATTTGGAATATTTTTTACAGACTTTTATGCAAATAGCCAGTCGACAGACCCTGAGATCATAGCCTATACAAAAGACTATATGTATGTGATCCTTTTATTTTGTGGGGGAGTATTTTTCCAGATATTTTTTGAAAAAACCCTCCAGTCTACAGGCAATACTGTCTATACTATGGTCACCCAGGGGACAGGGGCCATTATAAATATAATCCTTGACCCTATAATGATTTTCGGACTTTTTGGCTTTCCAGCCATGGGAGTTAGGGGAGCAGCCCTAGCTACAGTCATAGGCCAAAGCACAGGGGCCTTGGTGGGCTTAGCCTTTCATAAAGTTAAAAATAAAGATGTAATCATAAGTTTTAAAAACTTTAATTTTCATACAGAAATCCTATCACAAATATTTACTATAGGACTTCCTTCTATACTTATAAGTGGTATTGGATCTTTTGTTTTGTTTATCCTAAATAATATGCTCTATACCTTTGGTTCGTCAGCTGTCGCAGCCTATGGGATAATGTTCAAACTCCAATCCTTCTCCTTTATGCCTATGTTTGGTATATCAAATGCACTTTTGGCCATAGTTTCTTATAACTATGGGGCCAAAAACAAGGAGAGGATAAAGGAGGTCATATCTCTAGCCTTTAAGGCTTCCTTTATTATAGTAGGAATTTCTGTTATCCTCATGTGGCTATTTTCAAAACAGCTCTTTGATCTTTTTTCGGCCACAGACCTCATGAGAGAAATAGGAGTACCTATGATTAGGATAGTTTCCCTATCCTTTATTATATCTATACCATCAGTTGTAGGAGTTGGGGGAGTCTTTCAAGCCCTTGGCAATTGGAAATTCCCGGTGGTCCAATCATTTTTAAGGCAAGTTATAATTCTCTTGCCAATATTTTATCTTTTTTCAAAGATAGGCGGACTTAGCCTCGCCTGGTGGTCTTTTATAGTGGCAGAAATCCTAAATGCAATAATTTGCCTTATATTTTTGCGAAAAGATATAAAAGAGAAAATTGATGTCTTATAATTTTTAAAAACCAAAGCCTAAAAATATCCGACAGGCTAAATAGCTTGCCGGATATTTTTTTAAATCCCAAATGTTTTAAAATTCCATTTTTTATTTTAATTTTTCCTTTATTTAACACAATAATTACCAATATTTGGGACAAATAGTTCAATTTAAAGCAATAAGTTTGACTTTATATTTTCTTAATGTTATAATACTTGACATAAGATTTACATATATTTTACATAAATTTTACATATCTATGGAACTATGATATTTAAAGCTTATCTAAAATATATGCGATAACATTTTCCAGGCAATGTTGATAAATTTTATATATTATATTGGAGGTTTTTATGAAAAAAAGAAAATTAAGTCTTTTAGCAGTTCTTGCTCTAGCTGTCTCACTAACAGCTTGTGGTAACAATGACTCAAAAGAGGCTGACAAACCAGCTGAGGGAAAAACAGAAACTGTAGAAGTAGCAGGTGATTGGAAACCAGAAGAAAACATTTCCACAATCGTTGCTTACAAAGCTGGATCAGGTACAGACACAACAGCTAGAATCCTATCAGAATATGCAAACAAATACCTAGGTCAAACAATGGTTATAGAAAACCTAGAAGGTGGATCAGGATCTATCGGTTGGACAAGACTTGCTGAGTCTAAAAACAATGGTTATACAATCGGTTATGTCAACCTACCAACCCTAGCATCAAACATAGTTGAGGGTCTAGCAAACTATTCTATGGAAGATTTTATTCCAATAGCTAACCACGTTAAAGAAACATCTCTAATCGTTGTTTCAGCTAAAAGTGAATTCAACACACTAGAAGATTTGGTAAAATATGCTAAAGAAAATCCAGGAGTTCTAAAGGCTTCTACAAACGGTAACAAAGCATCAAACCACATCGGTGCTGAGTTATTTGCACAATCTGCAGGTTTTGAATATACACCAATTTCTTATGGTGGTACAGCTGACCAACTTCTAGCCCTAAGACAAAACGAAGTAGATTTTACATCTGCAAAAGAAGCAGATATTGCATCTATGATGGATGAAGTAAAAGTACTAGGAGTTTTCTCTGAAGAAAGACTAGAAGCATTCCCAGATGTACCAACACTTAAAGAAAGTGGCTACTATGATAAATGGTATGGTTCTGCAAGAGCAATCGCAGCTCCAAAAGGAACACCAGCAGAAGTGATCAAATTTTACGAAGAAGCTTTCAAACAAGCTATGGAAGATCCAGATTACTTAGAAGCAGCTAAAAAAGCTGGAGTTACAACTGACTACAGAAACAGCGAAGAAACAGCTAAGCTATTTGACCAACAATTCAAATTTGTTAACGAAGAAGTTTCAAAACTTTGGAAATAAGATTAGAAATTAAATAAGAAAAATTATGCGAAATGAAAATTTCGCATAATTTTTGTAAAATAGGAGTGAATATGAAAAAAACTGATATTGGTGTCGTTGGTGTAGTTTATGCCATATGTCTAGGCTTTCTATACATGACACTACAATTGCCAAAATCCACTCAAATTTATCCACTATTTATAATTGGTATTATATTTGTTTTGACTACTATGTACTTAGGCACTATGATCAAAGCCTATAAAGACGTAGGGATAATATCCCATTCGGGAGAATTTGATGGATTTGTCGCCAAGCAATTTTTTGTTGTTTTGGCTTTAATCATAGCTTATATAGTAGTTATGAATTTCTTAGGATTTTATATATCAACTGTTATATTTATGGTTGCAACCTTGGTTTATCTAAAGGTACCACACATTCAAACAATAATAGCAGTTGCTGTTATATGCCTAATAGTATATTTGGCCTTTAGCAAGTTCTTGGGTGTTAGACTACCTGAGCCAAGATTTTTTTAAGGGGAGCTAAGACATGAGTGAAACATTACAACTAATGGGCCAAGGTTTTGTACAAGCCTTTACCTTGATAAATTTATTTGTTATGCTTATCGGTGTAACCATAGGTATAGTTATCGGTTGTCTGCCAGGTTTATCTGCAGCAATGGGTGTAGCTTTGCTACTACCACTAACATTTTCTATGGAAGCATCAACAGGTATGATTATGCTAGGCGCCATTTATTGTGGAGCTATTTTTGGAGGATCTATAGCAGCCATCCTCATCCATACACCGGGTACACCAGCGGCTGCAGCTACGGCCATAGAAGGCTACAAGATGACCCTCAAGGGACAAGCTGGTAGGGCCCTCGGTACTGCTACTATGTCATCGTTTTTTGGTGGACTATTTTCTTGTATAGCCCTTTACTTTTTTACACCAGTTCTAGCATCTCTTGCTATGAAATTTGGTTCGCCTGAGTATTTCTGGCTATCAATATTTGGTCTTACAATCATAGCAGGCGTTTCTTCTAAATCTATCCTAAAGGGATTGATTTCAGGAGCTGTTGGTCTATTATTATCTACAATAGGTATGGATCCAATAGATGGTACACAAAGATTTATGTTTGGCCAATCTTCACTATACGAAGGTATCAATGTTACTTGTGCTTTGATAGGACTATTTTCCCTAAGCCAAGTTTTGATTTTGGCTGAAGCAAAGATAAAAGAAAGAGCAAAGGCTAAAAAGTTTAAGGACTCCCTAATTTTATCAAAAGAAGAAATTAAAGAGCTTTTACCTACATGGTTAAGATCTTCAGTTATAGGTACCCTTACAGGTATATTGCCAGGTGCAGGTGCATCTATAGCATGTTTCTTGGGATACAATACTGCCAAACAATTTGCTAAACACCCAGAAGAGTTTGAAAATGGATCTTTTGAGGGTGTGGCGGGTTCAGAGGCAGCAAACAACGCTGTAACAGGTGGTTCTTTGATACCAGCCCTAACACTTGGTATACCAGGTGAGTCTGTAACAGCAGTT
The DNA here is from genome assembly GCF_900128415.1 of Anaerococcus mediterraneensis. NCBI lineage: Bacteria > Bacillati > Bacillota > Tissierellia > Tissierellales > Peptoniphilaceae > Anaerococcus > Anaerococcus mediterraneensis. The sequence goes on along the minus strand of NZ_LT635772.1, from coordinate 364,684 downwards.
TTGATGGGTGGTCTTATTATCCAAGGTTTAACACCAGGACCAAACCTATTTGTTGGTGAAACAGCAAAAATGACCTATACTTTCTTTGCAGGATTTGTTCTTGTCCAATTTTTCATGCTAGGAGTAGGTCTACTTGGATGTAGAGGATTTGCTCAGATATCAAGACTATCAGATAAGATCCTAATCCCAGCTGTAACAGTACTTTGTGTTGTTGGTTCCTTTGCTATCCACAGAAATATGACTGACGTATATATAATGCTAATTTTTGGTGTTATTGGATATCTAGTGAGAAAATTCGGCCTAAACAATGCAGCTATAGTTCTTGCCCTAATTCTTGGACCAATAGGAGAAAAAGGACTAAGGAGATCTCTAGCCCTATCTGGTGGAGATGTCTCTATCCTATTTTCAAGCCCAATTTGTTGGGTACTAATTGCCCTATCAATCTTTGGTATATTCTCTCCAATGATCATGGCAAAATTTGAAAAAGAATCTGTAGACAAAGCAGTATCAGGCGATGAGTTTGACGACCTAAGCGATAATGAAAGAACATTTGACGAATAAAAAAATATTATAGTAAAAATCCCTAGCAAATTTGCTAGGGATTTTTCTTTTAAAAACAATAAAAAAAGGACCTAGATAAATCTAGGATCCTTTATTTTTTTATTTTGTAGCAGCATTGTAGATTTCTTCTAGGTAACCAACTGTATTGTTTAGTGTTGCACCTGTTACGGCATCTACTGGTTTGCCATTTTCATTATTGTCTATAACTTCCTTGACTTCTTCTGGTGTTTTTCCAACTACGAAATCACAAATTGCCTTGTAGTTTTCATCTAGGTTGTTTGTAGCTTTGGCCATGTCTTTCATCATTTTTGAGTATTCTTCGTTGTTTTCTAGTTTTGATGAAAGTTGTTTAGAAGGATCAGCGAAGTTTTCGCCAAATTTCTTGCCTGAGTTTGGTACACCATTTTCACCGATATATTGGAATTCATCTATGCTTGCAGCAATGATTTTGCCATCTTTTACAACTACAAAGGTATCTGTGATAGCATTTTTAGCACCAGCTGTACCGTAGATTCTTTTTAGCTCTAGACCCTCAGCAGAATCTGAATTTATTTCTGTGATGAATTTATCTTCTTGGGCTGTGTTTATGATGGCTTGGATATAACCTTTTGTATCTACAAGAGTAGCGCCTGTTACAGAGTCGATTGCTTTTCCATCTTCTGCATCTTTTATAGCTTCTTCTAGTTCAGATATAGTTTTACCTTTAACGAAATTTTCTATGGCCTTGTAATTATCAGATATAGTCACTGTTGATTTAGCTTTTTCTGCCATCAATTTTGAGTAAGCATCGCTATTTTCTACTTTAGATCCTAGGATTTTGCCTTCTGCATTGCCAGCTTTAAATTCTGTATCTTCGTCTTGGTTTGGTAGAGCTTTAAAATCAGAGTTAGCATCAAAGTATTGAAGTTCATCTATACTTACATCTACAATCTTATCACCGTCTGTGATTACTCCAACTGTTGCAAAAGAACCTTCACCGTGTGGAGCTTGTAGGCTTCTTCTTAGGACTAGTTTGGCATCTGTTGCTTCTTTGACATCTCCTGCAACTTCGTTTACCTTTTCTTTGGCGTCGTCTGCAGCTTGGTCTATTTTTTCTTTAGCATCGTCAGCTGCCTCTTCTGCCTTATCCTTTGCGTCAGTAGCTTTTTCTTCTACCTTTGCAGCCTCTTCTTTAGCAGCGTCCTTAGTCTCTTGATTACAAGCGGTAAAGCCTAGAGATAAAACTAGGGCTAGGGCTGCCATCTTAAATTTATTATTCATAAAACCCTCCTATGTTTTCATTTCATTTTGTTTTTATAAATAACTCTTTTTGATTATACAAGTTGTAGTTTAATTTTCAATATTTGTCAAAAAATTGCTATAAAGTATATTATAAAACAAAATAATAAAAAGTCTGGAAAGGAGCTGATATGAATTTAGTATTTACAAATACAGCTGAGTCTATAGATTTTGAAAAGCTGATGGATATATACCAAGAATCTAACTTGGAAAACTTATATATGGTTAAAGAAAATACGTCTAGTAAAAATATAAAAGATTTGTACAAAGAAGTCAGACAAGCCCATATAAATTATATAAAAGATCAATTTTTATCTGATGAAAATAACTTTATTTGCATTTTGGAGGATGGGTATACATATTTTTCATCTCTCAGACTTTTTAATGAGGGAGATTATTACCTACTTGAGGCTCTAGAAACAAATCCAGCATATAGAAGAATGGGTTATGGAGAGATTTTGCTAAAAGAAGTTATAAAAAAATTTCCGAAAGGGACCTTGATCAGGTCAGAAGTAGGATTTTCTAATAATAAATCCTATAAACTCCATAAAAAAGTTGGTTTTGAAATCACCGGCAATAAAAATAGATCCTATATTTTTGTATATAAGTGTGACTAATACTAGGGAAAAATTCAAGGGAAAAAGTATAAAAATAATAAAATATAAGTAAATCACTAGTTTATGAGAAAATAATTTGATAAAATATGTCTAATTTTCATTTTTTTGGATATTAATATATTAAATTGATTTATAAAAAATAAAAAAAAACCAATACCACACGGACATAAATTTCACCCTAAATTATAGACCTTAGTTTGTATTGGTTTTTTTATGATAAGAGGAAAAGGCTAGGCGGAAAACCTAGCTTCAAGGTGGAAGTGAGAAAATTAAACTAATATTTACAGTCTAAAAGTAGACCTATCATGTACCCTACAGCAAGGCATACTAAAAAATTAAGGATCATATTTTCTGGCATAGCAAGCGATGCATAGCCGCCTATTGCAGCTCCTAATTCTGCTCCAAATTTCTTATAAGACCTGGTATCGTTTTCTCCTCTTGTAAACATATGTCCTCCTTAACTAATAATTAAAATATGTAAATTTTATCCTGACCATTTCATAATATCTCTACCAAGATATCATATCATCTAGTGACATTATACCATACTTTTATTACTTTATCTAGGTATCATGATATTATTTTTTAAAAAATAAAAAAAACCTAGGATCTAGGTTTTTTCTAAGATGTTATATATACAGTTTTTGCAACACCATTTTCGATAACGACAATTAGGGCAAGTCCTGATTCTTTGACACCCTCATAAAGTTTTATGAAGCCTTCTTTATCAAAAACTTCTGGATCTGCAGTGCCGCCTACTGCTTGGTATAAAGTTTCATCACTTACTTTGAACCTATGTTCTTCATCTTTTTCTATATCTACATTTTTTGTATAGTCTTCATCGTTTTTTCTATAGCTGAGGCTACCAGAAACTACGATATAGTCACCATCAAATTTTAGGCCATACATTGTAGGTCCTATAAATTCATCGATATTTCCTTCTAGTGATGCGATTAAGGATGTGCTGTACCTACCATCTTCTTTGTGATAATCTTTTTCATCAGCTTTTTTTGATACTTCTATGCTTTCTGTTTTGACCTCTTTGTCATCGCTTGAAGCATGGTCATTTTCTATAGATTCTGGGTCTTTATCAGTCTCATTAGTTTCGCTAGCTGCCACATTTTCTATATTTTTATTTTCTTCTACTGCCTGAGTATTGCTACTATCGCAAGCTGCAAAGGCTAAACCTATGATTAGTATTGAAATTGATTTTATTAATTTGTTTTTCATATTACCACTCCTTTGTATATTATTATACCCAATCGATCTATATTTATAGAAGCTTACAAAAGTTTTAAGTCAGGATCATTAGATCGATTCTAATATAGACAAGCTTGTTTTAGGATTTTTGGAGAAAAATCATGAAATTAGCAAATAAATTTATAATATATTTGTAATAATAAATAAACTTGACAAAACGTTTTCGTGAGTCTACAATAGTGGTATAAGGATAATAATGTAAGGAGGATTTTATGCTTTTTAGAACAACAGAACAACACGAAGAGCTTAGAAAAAAAGTTAGAGCTTTCGCAGAAGAGAAGGTAAAACCTATAGCCTTTGATCTTGATCAAAACAACCAATTTCCTGATGACATAGTAAAGGAAATGGGTGAACTAGGATTTTTGGGAATACCATATCCAAAAGAATATGGTGGCCAAGGACTAGATGTTCTATCTTATGCTATAACAGTAGAAGAGCTTTCAAGAGTTGATGGTGGTGTAGGTGTAATTTGTTCTGCTCACACATCTTTGGGTAGCTGGCCAATTTTTGGTTTCGGTACTGAAGAGCAAAAACAAAAATATTTAGTTCCTCTTGCAAAGGGCGAAAAAATTGGTGCTTTTGGTCTTACAGAAGAAAACGCCGGATCAGATGCTGGTGGAACAGAGACAACAGCAGTTTTAGATGGAGATCACTACATACTAAATGGTAAGAAAATTTTCATCACAAATGCTCCAAAAGCTGATATATATGTAGTATTTGCAGTAACAACACCAGGTATTGGTACCCACGGTATTTCTGCTTTTATAGTAGAAAAAGAATTTGAAGGATTCACCTTCTCTGACCACTATGACAAACTTGGTATCAGATCATCATCTACAGCAGAACTTCATTTTGACAATGTAAAAGTTCCAAAAGAAAACCTACTTGGCAAAGAAGGCCAAGGATTTAAAATAGCTATGGCTACTCTTGACGGTGGTAGGATCGGTATAGCTTCTCAAGCCCTAGGTATTGGCCAAGGCGCTTATGAATCAGCCCTAGCTTATACAAAAGAACGTGAACAATTTGGTATGCCAGTTGCTCACTTCCAAAGAAATACATTCAAACTTGCAGATATGGCAACCTACCTACACGGTGCTAGACTTATGATCTATCAAGCTGCAGAGCTTAAAGAAAATCATGAAAGATATTCTGCAGAAGCAGCTATGGCAAAACAAGTTGCATCTGACCTTGCTATGAGAATAACAACAGAAGCTATCCAACTTTACGGTGGTTCTGGATTTATCAAGGGTGTTGATGTTGAAAGATTCTTCAGAGATGCCAAGATCACACAAATCTATGAAGGTACTAACGAAATCATGAGAGTAGTAGTTGGTGCAAACACAGTTGGTCGTGCTCCAAAAATGAAAAGAGCAGGCGGATCTGGCGCAAAATCTGGCCCAATAGCAGGCGTTCGTAAAGGCGAAATCTTTGAGGGAGACCCAAAAGAAGCAGTAAAAAACTTGGTAGCAGCTCTTAAAAAAGACGGATATGACTTTACAATAGGTATAGATCCTATGACACCAATTGGCGAAGCACAAAGAGTTGTAGTAGCTGGTCGTGGTATAGGTGAAAAAGAAAATATGAAGCTAATAGAAGAACTTGCTTACCAAGCAGGAGCAGCTATTTCATCTTCTAGACCAGTAGCAGAAACCCTAAAATATGTCCCACTAGAAAGATATATCGGTATGTCTGGTCAAACATTTAGAGGCAACCTCTACATCGGTGTAGGTGTATCTGGCGCTGGCCAACACTTAAAGGGCATGAAAGATGCTTCAACAATTGTAGCAATCAACTCCAGCAAAAACGCACCAATCTTTAACAACTGCGACTACGGTATAGTTGGCGATGCTATGGAAATTCTTCCACTACTTATCAAAGAACTTGATAATGGAGAAGAAAAAAAGGAAGCACCAGCTCAACCAAAAATCAAAAGATCTAAACCAAGAAAAATGGCTCCAAAAGAAGACGTATATATAGACTTAGGTTCAGGATATGAATATGACCCAGAACTCGGCGATCCAAGCCAAGGTATAGAGCCAGGAACACCATTTGATAAACTACCTGACAGCTGGGTAAGCCCAGTATCTGGTGAAGCAAAAGAAGAATTTATCAAAATGGAATTCCCAGAAGATAGAAAATAGTAGGAGGAAATAATGTATACAGTTAGAAAAGTAACAGATGATTTATATTATGTAGGTGGCGATGATAGAAGACTTGCCTTATTTGAAAATATATTTCCAATTCCTGAAGGCGTTTCATATAACTCCTACCTATTGATGGACGAAAAAACAGTTTTAGTCGATGCGGTAGACTGGGCAATTACAAGAGAATATATGGTAAACGTAGCTAGAGTTCTAGATGGTAGGGACCTAGACTATATGATCATCCACCACATGGAACCAGACCACTGCTCATCAATCGAGCTTATGCTACAAAGATATCCAAACCTAAAGATAATTTCTTCTGAAAAAGGAATCATGTTCATGAGACAGTTTGGCTACCATGTAGATGATAGGTATATAGAAGTTAAAGAAGGCGATACAATCAGCTTTGGTAAACACGAATTTACTTTCGTAGAAGCTCCAATGGTTCACTGGCCAGAAGTATTGATGTCTTATGATTCTTATGACAAAGTATTATTCTCAGCAGACGCCTTTGGTTCATTTATAGCAAACAACGGTAGACTATTTGCTGATGAAGTTAACTGGGATAGGGACTATCTAGATGAAGGACGTAGATACTACACAAACATAGTTGGTAAATACGGCACATTCGTACAAAAAGCCCTAGCAAAAGCTGGTGGCCTAGACCTTAAATATATCTGCCCACTACACGGACTTGTTTGGAGAGATAATTTTGGATACATCATTGATAAATATGTACACTGGGCAACCTACGAACCAGAAGAAGAAGGTGTCCTAATAGTATATGCATCAATGTATGGCAATACAGAATTTGCAGCCCAAGCACTTGCAAGCAAACTTTGCGAAAGAGGAATGACAAATATCTCACTTAGAGATGTATCAAACACTCACGTATCAACTCTTATTGCAGAAAGCTTCAAATACTCTAATATAGTACTAGCATCTGTAACCTACAACCTAGGCATCTACCCACTAATGAAAAACTACCTAGAAGATATGAAGGCTCTAAACTTACAAAACAGAGCAGTATCTATCATAGGCAATGGTACCTGGGCACCAATGGCAGCAGAAAAAATGGAACAATTCCTAGACAATGAGATGAGACTAATGGACGTACTTCCAGAAAGTCTAGACATGACCTCATCACTTAAAAAAGCTAAAGAACCAGATATGGACGCAATAGTAGATGGTATCTTTGATTCTATGAAGAAAAGAAGAGAAGAAAAAGCAAAAGCTGCTTCACAAAAGAAGGGCAAAAAATAAAATAAAAATTAAGGCGAGCGTGTCTCGCCTTTTTCTTTTCCTAATTTTACTTAATAGTTAAGTGAAAACGAATATTTTTATAATATTTTACAAAAAATAAAATAAATTTTTTACCAAAATATTTCATAATTATTTCTTGATAAAGTTCTATTTTTTTCTCCTGAAGCTTAAATAAGTAGATCTAAAAACATAATTTAAAAACCTTTATCATAGAATTTGGATATTTATGCTGGAACTCCTATACAACATTGTCTATAAATTGGAAAATCAGATTAATTATTCTTATGATAAATAGATAATGATAAAATATAAGTGTATAGTATATATATAGAATGATAAAAAATATACTAATAGGAGGGTTTATGAAAAAGAAAAGTATACTTTCATTCATGCTTGCTTTTTCTTTGGTTTTGACAGCTTGCAATAATGATAAAGATGCAACTGAGACCAAGGAAGAGACAAAAGTAGAAACAAAGACAGAAAGCGCAGAAGAATCTAAAACAGATAATGAAAATAAAGATTCTGACCAGGCAAAATCTGAACTCAAAGATGGTACATATGAAATCAAAGAAAGCGGCCACAATGCTTCTATAGATTTTGAGATAAAGATAGCAGATAATAAAATATCTGAGATCAATGTTTTAAAATCTTTTGAAACACCAGGTGTTACAACAAAAGCTTTAGAAACTGATTTGCCAGAAAGTATTATAGAAAACCAATCAACTGCTGTTGATACTATAACAGGAGCTACAGTTTCAAGCAGGGCCCTAATTAGAGCTGTTGAAAAAGCTATTGGCGAAGCTGGTGGCAAGGCAGAAGACTTTAGAGTTGAAATAGAAAAGCCTGAGCCAAAAGAAATAGAAGATGAGGCTGACATCATAGTTGTCGGTGGTGGTGGAGCAGGCTTATCTGCAGCAATAACTGCAGCCGAAAAGGGATCTAGTGTTATAATTGTAGAAAAGGCTGGCTATGTAGGTGGTAACACACTTATTTCTGGAGGAATCTATAATACACCAGACCCAGAGCTACAACACAAACAAGAGATGACACCAGGCCTTAGGGCTCGTGTAGAAGAAGCAATCGACGAAGAACCAGTAAATGACGCTCATAAAGAAATGATAGAAGCTCTTAAAAAAGACTATGATGACTACAATAAGTCTGGAGAAAAAGGAATCTTTGACTCTGCTGCTTGGTATGCCCTACAAACTTGGAATGGTGGCGACAAGGTAGCTGATGAAAAACTAGTAAAAACTTTGGCTTATAATGCAAAAGACGGTCTAGATTGGCTACATGATATGGGTTGGGAATATAACGACCAAGTCCAGGCAGGAGCCGGAGCTATGTATCCACGTACCCACTCAGTAGATAAACCACTTGGTACAGGCTATATAGATGCCTATATGAATTATATAGACAATAGCGACAAGGTAAAGGTAGTTTATAATACCCGTGCCGATGAACTTATAAAAGATGGGGACAAGGTAGTTGGAGTCAAAGCCAAAGATAAAGATGGAAATACTTATACCTTTAATGCCAACAAGTCAGTTATCCTAAGTACAGGTGGATTTGCAGGTAATAAAGAACTGATAAATAAATACAATGATACAGGCAAATGGCCAGACCTAAGCGATGTCAAATCGTCAAACCTACCTACAATCGAAGGTGACGGAATAGTTATGGCAGAAGATGTTGGCGCTGGTCTTAGAGATATGGATCAGATCCAACTACTATATCTAGGCAACCTAAATGTAGCATCTATCACAAAAGGTACCTTCCAACCAAAGGGAGCAGATGGACTAATCTATGTAAACAAAGAAGGAAAAAGATTTGTTCGTGAAGATGGACGTAGGGATGAGATTTCTCTAGCATTTTTAGACCAAACAGATGGTATAGGCTATACAGTTGAATGTGCTGACTCTGGAGTCACAGAAGACACTACCGACCTTGGTGGAGTTCCAATCAAAGAACTAATAGACGATGGTACAGTCTTCTACGGCGAAACCCTAGAAGAAGCAGCAAAAGCTGCAGGAATAGACCCAGTAGAACTTCAAAAAACTGTTGATCAACTAAATAAACTAGTAGATGAAAAAGCATCTACAGATGAATTTGGACGTTCAGTATTTACAACAAAACTAGAAAATGGTCCATGGTATATAATACCAAAAGTACCAGCTATCCATCACACAATGGGTGGGGTAGTAATAGATGAAGAATGTCACGTCCTTGATAAAGATGGAAATAGGATAGAAGGCCTATTTGCAGCAGGAGAAATAGTCGGAGGCATTCACGGAGCCAACCGTCTAGGCGGCAATGCCCTAGTAGATACAGTAGTATTTGGTAGGATAGCAGGTGAAAAAGCAGCTGAATAAAAATAATATTTTGATAATAGTCCCAGGCTACTAGGTAATACCTAATGTCTGGGACTGTTTTTTATAAATTAAATGGTAAATTATGTTCCCCCTTGATTAGAAAACAACTTAACTATAATAGAAAACTTCAAAAAAACTTAGATAAATGTCTAGAAAAAATAAGTAGTGGGAAATTAAACTATTATTAAATAGAGAGTGTAAAACGCATTAGAAAATAGTTAATATTAAATTTCTCCTATTTCAAATCCCTTAAAGCTTTAATAATATCTTTAAAAAGTTAAACTAGAGACTATCCAAATAATAAAAATCAGATTATATAAGACATAAGTAGGATTGATCTAAATTATAGAAAACATTCTATACCTAAAGGAATTTTCTAATACTTACAAAACTTTTAATTAAATTTTTTATATTCCATGTTATTATTTAATTAACAAAACATGAGGAGAATATTATGAAAAAAATATTTAAAATCCTAGCCCTAATTTTAATACTAGCTGCCTGCTCGTCACAAGGCAAAGTCAAAAATCCTGCGACCCAGGAATATATAGTAGGAACAGGCAATATCAAGGGCAATGTAGATGTAGAAAAGTACTTAAAAATTGATCAGAGATTTCAAATAGGGGCAGATAAGAACGGTATGGCTGTTTTTAAAGACCCTCACCAAGCCTATCAGGCCCTCATAGAAAAATACTCCGACGGGATAAGGCTAATCCAAAATGAATTTGACCTAGAAGACCTAAGCGAAAGCTCCTACCAAGCCTACAAAATCTATGGCGGGCAAGTAGAAACAGGTACAGAAGATGAAAAGTCTCAGGCAAGGTTTGTATCAGGATTTTTCGATATTTATGAAAATAGTTTTGAATAGAAAATATAAAACGCTTAAAAAATTTCTTTAAAATTTTATAGGTAATTACAAAATGACTTCTATTTTTATTTGAGGCCAGAAAGTAAATAATCCAATTTTATTCCGACAGAGATGCCTTAGTCTTTGACAGGAGTCCAATAAATCAGGGTTTGTTTTTTGCTTATTCGCATTTTATTTTTCAAAGCAAATATTTTTGATGATTTGTCAACAGCCTAACTTCTATTTCTATTAGAGGTCATTTTTATTGGTTAATTAAAGTTTTTGCATTAATAGATTTATTATAAGAAGTAATCGAAAGAAATTAAGTAGAAAATTAAAAATTTTTTAAAATACTTATGAATTATGGATAATAATGCTTACATTTTTTTAAAGTATTATGAACCTATAAAAAAAGCCCAGGAAATTTCAATTCCTGGATTTTTTCTTTACATTACCTTTTTATTTATAGCATTAACAGTGATTTCTTTTCCGTCTTCTAGTTCGATTTCGTATTTTTCTCCATCACCGTCGTTATACAGTTTCCATTCTTTGACCTTGCTACCGCCGTTTTTCTCTATGGCTATACGCATGGCTTCTTCTGGTGGGATGGCCTTGCCTAGGTCTACAGGCTCTTTTTTATCATCTGCTTTTGCTGATTCGGACTCTACAGTCTCAGCTGAGTTGGCGTCAACTGCTAGGCTATATTCTTCACCATTTTTGTTGCCCTCAAATTCATAGACAGCCTTGCCAGCTTCTGTTTCAAATTTGACTTCGGTTAGGTTGTAAGGTTCGCCACCAACATGGGATTCAAATTTGTAGCTAGCAGCCTTCAATGTGACCTTGGTGTCAGGAAGTACGATTTCTACATCAGTTTTTTCAGCTGTTTGTGTATCTTCTACTTTTTCTTCTGCTTTTTTATCATCTTCTTTTTTCATTTCTTGGATTTCTTTTTCTGCTTTTGCGCTTTCTTTTTTGACCATTTCTTCTTGGTTTTTCTCTATGTCACATCCAGCAAAGACAAATGTACCTGCTAAAAGTAAGGCTAATATTTTTCTGTTCATTATAATTCCCCCAATAAAGATTCGAATATTAATATTATACCAATAGGTTAATCTTTTACAAACTTTGAAGTTTAATGATAAAAGACTATCAAAAATAATGAATTTCTGATAAAAAAATAGACCCTAGGGCCTATTTTTCTTATTTAATTATTTCACCTGTTGCTGCGTCGAGTTTGACATCATTGCCATTTTCTACATCTATATCATAAACAGCCCTGCCATCTTCTATTTCTAGTTCGTATTCTACAACCCAGGCATTTTCTGCTTGGCCTTCTAGAGCTTTTTCCATGGCTTCTGTTGCTGGAATAATTTTATCGAAATCTAGGGCTAATTTGTTGGTATCATCATCTTCATCGATTTCTTCTTCTACGATTTTTCCATTATCTGCAATTTTTAGTTTATATTCTTTGCCATCTTTGAATCCTTCTATTTCGTAATCTAAGGCTTCGTTAAAGAATTTAAGTTTAATTTTTGATATATTTATAGACCCTTCAGATCCATCACCGAACTTGTGCTCGTGGAAGATTTTGACTGCTTCTTCTGGATTTGTAGCTACTTGTGGAAGTCGATCCCTATCTACATCTCTTAGTAGTTTTTCGTCATCATCTTTTTTGGTGTTTTCTACTTCTTTGACACCCTTGTTTTCTGCTTTTTGGGTGTCTTCTATTTTTGTTTGATTATTTTTATTTTCTTCTTTGGCTTTTCCTGCGTCATTGCCACAAGCTCCTAGTACAAGGCCTGCAGCCAAGATTGGTATAAGTTTTTTAGCTTTCATTATTCCCTCCATTTTTTTTGCTTTTAAAATTTAAAATTAAGATAAAATAAATATTTATCTATTGTTATTTAATATCTTACTACAGTGTTTCAAAAATGCAAATATAATATTGTGATTATTAAAGTTTCCTTGCAAAAATTGTGAGTTTATATTTTTTTATAAAATATATTCTTAACCCCAATTTAATGGCTTTGTGATATAATCAAGATGAAAATGTGTATAAAGGAGGCTTTATGAAGGTACTCATAGTAGAAGATGAATTAGATTTGCTAGATTCTATTGCTGAGGGGCTAAGTCTTTTAGGCTATGTCACTGACAAGGCGAGTGATGGCAATACAGCTATAGACATGGCTTTTGTAGAAAGCTATGATATTATAATTTTGGATGTCAATTTGCCAGGCAAGGACGGATTTGAAGTATTAAAAAATATTAGACAATTTAATAAAGAAGTAGCAATTATTATGCTAACTGCAAGGAGTGATATAGAAGATAGGGTCCAAGGCCTAGACCTGGGTGCAAGTGACTATATGGTAAAACCCTTTGCCCTAAAGGAGCTAGATGCCAGGATGAGAAGCCAGCTTAGGCGTGGGCAGGTCCACAAAGAAATTGAAATAAATATCTCAGGCCTATCTTTTGATACAGTAAAAAGAGAAGCAAAATATGAAGATAAGCCTATCTCTCTAACTGCCAAAGAGACAGGGATTTTGGAATATTTGTTTTTAAATAGTGAACGATTTGTATCAACAGAAGAGCTCATGGAGCATGTGTGGGATTCAAATGCGGATGGTTTTTCAAATACGGTTAGGGTCCATATGTCCTCTTTGAGGAAAAAACTAAAGGCGGCTTGTGGGAAAAATTTGATCGAAAATGTAATTGGAAAAGGCTATCGTATTCATGAAGAAGAAAACGCATGATTCTATAGTATTTAAACTCATAGGAGCAATATCTATTATTTTTATAATAATGCTGGTTGTCTCTATGGTGCTTATAAACCGCAAGCAAACTATGATAATGGATACTTTCGTAGAAGAATACTATGATAAAATCCCCCAAAATAAGGGATCGGTAGTGTTTTTTATTGACAGTTCTAAGGTCCAATCAAATACTGATTTTAGCCTTTACTTATTTTTTGTAATGTCTACAGTTATTATTCTGGGATCTTTATCCTTTGCTCTTATTATAAGGAAAATTCTAAAGCCTTTGAAAAAACTACAAAAAAAGATTGGCCAGGTTGATATAGATAAGCCAGAATCTTTTGAAAATATAGTGGTAGTTGACAATACATCTAGCGAAATAGTAGAGCTTAGCGAATCCTTTGATAGGATGTTAAAAAAAATATACGCAGATTACAGGAGACAGAAGGATTTCTCATCAAATGTCGCCCATGAACTCAGGACGCCTATAGCAGTCATGAGATCTCAGCTAGATCTTTTCAAGCAAAAGACTCATAGCCAAGAGGCAGAAGACATGATCAAGGTTCTAGATAGGAATGTCAACAAGCTAAATAGCTTGGTAGATGCCATATTGTCTTTGAGAAAACAAGCAGAGTTAAAACCAAGCTCTCTTAGTCTAGATAGTCTAATTGACGAGATAGTTTTTGACTTAGAAGATAAGGCCGCTGCAAAAAATGTAGAGATTATAGATAATGAAAGCCAAATAAATCTCATAAGCGATGACAACCTCCTCCAAAGACTGATCTATAATATAGTAGACAATGCTATAAAATATAACATCGATGGGGGAAGGGTTGAAATATCTGCTAAAACTGATGGAGATTTTACAAAAATATCTATAGCGGATACAGGCCTTGGATTAAAGGCTGAAGATAAGGATAGGATTTTTGATCTTTTCTATCAAGTAGACTCATCAAGAGGGGTTGAGGGTTTTGGTATAGGGCTTAGCCTGTCAAAAACTATTGCCCAGATGTTGGGGGCAGAAATAGAAATTTTAGAAAATAAACCAAGAGGTACGATTTTTATTGTAAAAATCCCAAATACTTTATCTTAATTTAACAAGGCTTTTGCTAATATATAATCAAGCTAGCTAATATAAGAGGTGATTATGAAAAATAAAAAAATATCACTCGCCCTCCTAGTCACAAGCTTTGCCTTCATAGCTTATGGGGCTTATAGGGGAGAGGCCGATACAGTTTTAATGAAGGCTATCAATTTATGTTTGGAGTGTATAGGAATTGGATAAGATAAAAGCGAGTAAAAAAACCATTATTCAAGCCTTGTCAGTTCTTTTTCACAATATCCACCTAGGCAATTTTGTAAAGGGTAAAATCTATCAGGGACCAGCCAAGAAAGTTTGCCTACCAGGGCTAAACTGCTATTCTTGTCCAGGAGCTGCAGGATCTTGCCCGATTGGAAGCCTGCAAGCTGTTATAGGATCTAAAAAATATAAATTTTCATTCTATGTTATAGGCATAATGATGTTTTTTGGAGTGGTTTTTGCAAGGCTAATCTGTGGGCTACTTTGTCCATTTGGATTCTTCCAAGATATCCTGCACAAAATCCCTAGCAAGAAATTTTCTACGAAGAGATTAAAAATCCTAAGATCGGTCAAGTACATAATCCTAACCGCACTTATTTTGGTGATCGGTTTTGGCCTAAAGGGATCTTATGAAGTGGTACCGCCATTTTTCTGCAAATATATTTGCCCTCAGGGCATATTAGAAGCGGCCCTGCCATTAGCATCTAGAAATCAGGGACTAAGAGCAGCCCTAGGCCCACTATTTAGGATGAAATTTGTAATCCTTATGATTACAATTATCTTATCTATAGGATTTTATAGACCTTTCTGTAAGTGGATTTGCCCTCTTGGTGCATTTTATTCCTTATTCAATAAGTTTTCCCTTTATCAATTAAATTTGGATAAGGATAAGTGCATAGACTGTGGCAAATGTGAAAGAGTATGCAAGATGGATGTGGATATTAGAAAATCAACCCACCATCTAGAATGCATAAGGTGCGGAGATTGTGTGAAGGCCTGCCCAACCAAGGCCATTAATAGCGAATTTATAAGAAAAATTAAAAAAAGTGAGGAAAAATAATGAAAAACAAAAGTAAAGTAATTTTAAGTTTGATGATGCTAGCAAGTCTTGCAGCTTGTGGAGCAAAAAAAGAAGCTAAAGAAGCAAAACCAGAAGAAGTAAGCAAAGAAATGGCAGCAAGCGGTGGAGCAAAGATCACAAAAGATACAACAACACCAATAGAAGCTCCAGACCCAAATGCAGAAAAACCAAATACCCTTGGCAAATTTGAAGCGACTGACCAAGATGGTAAGAAATTTACAAACGAAGATTTCAAAAATTATGATGCTACAGTCATCAACCTATGGTTTACAGGATGTTCAGCTTGTATAGAGGAGATGCCAGAGCTAAATAAAATTGCAGATGATCTCAAAAAAGATGAAAAAGTTAATTTCCTAACCCTATGTACAGATGCAAAATATGATGACTCAACTCTTGAAGCCTACAAGAGAATAGTTGGCGAAAACAAACCAACCTACCAAGCCCTAGGTATAAAACAAGAAGGCGACATCAAAAAATACCTAGACAATGTCTTTGCCTACCCAACCACAATCGTAGTTGACAAAAACGGCAATATCGTAGGAGAAGATGTAGTAGGAGCTATAACATCAGAAGACCAACTTGCAAAACTTAAAGAAAATATAAACTTAGCAAAAGAGTCAAGCAACAAATAAAAAAATAGTTTGTACAAAAACTTCCCTTAATATTTATAAAAAAATCCGGCAGTAGGTCGGATTTTTGTTTATAAAATATATGGTATAGTCTTTACAAGGAAATAAAATTTTTGCAAAACCACAAAAGGAGAGACCATGCAATATATAAAAACCATAGTTATAGCACTCATAGTCAGTATAATAATGGAGTTTTTAGGCAAATTTGTTATAGAAAAATACGGAATAGAAAAGGCCTTTCACTTTGTAAAGGTCATCGCAGTAGTAGCTATAGCCATGTATATAAGTCAGATAATATAAAAGGGACCTATCTGGTCCCTTATTTTATTCCCAAAAGCGGGTAAGAAATAAATTTATTTTTGCTTTTGTAGATGAGTTCACCGATGATATAAGTAGCCAAAAGGCTGATAATAGCGGTACTAAAGGTATTTTGCATAAGTAGATTTTTTATGATTACAACCAGGGCTGGATAAATGTAGATAAGGGCAAAAAGCTCATAGTCTACAAGGGTCATCAGGTTTTGTCCTACAACCGTCTTTAGGCTTAGGTAGACTATAGGGAAAATGCTAAATAAAAAATCGTAGGTTAAAAACTCATAAGATCTTTTTAGGTAGATTTCAAGTCCCACCAGGCAAAATCCTAAGACTATAAGCAAAGGACTAATTTTGCTAGCAGATCTGACCCTCAAAGCCATGATAAAGATTGCAAAATACAAGAAAAATATCTTATAATCAGACAAAAATCCTAGATAATCACCTGTCAAAAGCAAGAGATAGATTAAAAAACATATAAAGCCAATAACAGATGCAGTCAGAGCGCTGGTTATATTGTTTATCAAAAGCTCTATTATAAAAAATATGCCGATAAAAATCATGATCCCATAAAGTTTTGTATAAATTGTCCCAAGGTCAGAAAAAATATCTGGGGACAATCCCTTATTTACAAAAACAGCCAAAAATATTGGATAAATTGCCAGGGGCAAAAAAACTAGGCCCACGTTTTTGTTATCCATATAGGAGATCTTATAGGCTAGGTAGGAGATGACCATAGCATTTGAAATATTGTTTATTAAATTTTCATTAGTGAATAATTTTTTTGCAAAAAAAGGACTAAAAATATATGCTATTATAGATAATATTGATAGGATTGCAGCAAAATTTATTTTTTTATACTTCATATAATTATCATATCATAATTTTACAGAAATGGTATAATATTTTTTAAGGATGGAATTATGGCTAGAGATAGAAAAAATCAAAGAAATAATAATAATTCAGATAGAAAACCCAGGGAAAATAAGAGAAAAACTAGGGAGAGAAAGCGTAGGAGAAAAACCTTTGCTCCTTATATTTTGATCTTTATTTTGCTTGCGACTAGTATATTTTTTGTGAGCAAATCTATAAGTCACAATGTCGAGAGAACTGTGGAGAAGATAGAAAAGGCTATAAAAAATGACGATATAGAATACATAAGTGAAAATATGGACAGGCTGGATAATATTTTTGATGTCCTAAAAACATCTTATTCATCTGATGAGACGAAACAGGATGAATTTATAAAAAATAATTTTAAAAACCTCGATATAAAGATTTTAAACAAACTAGATATAGATTCTGGCAAGGAAATCAGCCTAAAGATCACCAATGTCAACTATGTCAAGGCCTTTGACAAGGTCAAAAATCTAGAAAAAGAAAACCAGCACCAAGCCTATATGAAAGAGCTATCTTCTGATAAGGCAGAAGTCCATAGCTTGGATGCGAAAATTTTTCTAAAGAAAAAAACTTTTGGCTATGAGATTTATGAGTCCAGAGACTTTATAAATGGGATCATAGGCGGAGCCTTGGATTTGGTCCAATGATAGCAAATAAGTCTATAAAAGAAACAAGGGATAAGTCTTTTGACCTAAACCCTGTTATAGTCACAATATTTTTGTCCTTGGCCATATCCTTGCCCCAGCTTGGATTTATTAAATTAATAGATATGGTTGGATGCTTTGACAAGCTAATGGCCTCTACTGATATAAAGAACCTTATTATTTTATATCTGACTTCTATAAGCCTAGGCCTAGCCTACCTTTTTGCCAAAAAAATCCTAAAGAGGAC